>DATJSB010000039.1:0-2790 GCA_035504315.1 Occallatibacter sp. | reverse complement strand
CTCCAGTCCCCGATGGTCAGCACGTAGGCCAGCGACACCACCGGGCCTACTCCGGGATGCGTCATCAACAGTCGAGCTTCGGTGTTGCCCTCGGCCGTCTTCCGCACTGCCTCATCCAACGGCTCGATCCGCTTATCCAGTTCGTCCAGCAAGGCAAGCAGATCCTTGCGTCGCTCCACATCCCATCCCAGCAGCGGCAGAGCCTCGATCTGCTCGCGTCGCATCGCACACCACACCCGCTTGCTCAACAATCCTTCGTTCTTGGCCATCGAGTCCAGCTGGTTCTTCACCCGGGTCCGAAAACGAACCATACGGCAACGGTGCAACAGAAGCTGCCGCGTGTCTTCGTTCTCCACCGAGGGCTGCCAGACGACCGGAAAACGATCCTCCACAAGCAAGGTCAAAAGGTGCCTGGCATCGCGCTTATCGGTCTTCTGCTTGCGCGGGTTCGAGGCGTGAATCGCGGTCGGATCACCGAGCAGCACCTCATGCCCCAGTTCGCTCATCAGGCGCCGAAACCAGCGGAAATTACCCGTAGCTTCCATGCCGATCCGCACCCTGCGCCCGCGCAACGAACGATAGAACTCGGCCGCTTCCTGCAGATGGTTCAAGCGCCGTTCGCCACACTCTCCGGTCTCCTGGTCGAGGTAGGCAACTTGCTGCATCCGGGGATGGAAATCACATCCTGTAATCATCATGCTCGGCTCCTTTCCTCCCGAGCGCTTGGTCGTTTCGCAGCAACCAGTCTACTCAGGTCGGAGGAGCCGACGCTGTCATGTAATCAGGGTGGAGTCCGCAGATGCGGATGGAACCCTGGGAGGGCGCGATGTTAAGGCCTCCGCCCTGCAGGGCCGGACGAACATTCAGCCCCAGATGTAGCGAGGATCGTATCCAATGCGATGTTTCTTCAGGAAGGCAAGGAACTCCGCCTGAAAATCGCGCTTACGGTGATGTTCATCCTGTTTTTTGATGTATGCCGAAGTCGTGGGGACTTGCGAATAGCCGATTGAAAATGCACCATAACCCTCCTGCCATTCGAAATCTGCTTTCGCCCTGGTCCTGCGCATCCAGAACGACGACACGCTCTTGATCTCCCGCATTGCGTTCGCTACCGGAAACGTCGAAGGCAACGAAAGCAGAATGTGAATGTGGTCCTCTGTGCCTCCGATCGCAAGTGCCTTCAGCCCATGCTCCCTCGCCACGCCGCCGATGTACGCCCATAGGCGCTCGTGAATTTGCGGTGCAATCAATTTGCGGCGATCCTTTGTTGAGAAGACGCAGTGAAATAATGAGGAGCAAAAGGTGTGGGACATGATGGGAACCAATTCTAATTGGAATTGGCAGAACCGTTCGTCCGGCCCTACAGGGCGGATGCGGCTCTTGCCACGCTTTCCCAGGGTTCCGCTGCGCTTCACCCTGGGCAACTGTCGTTTGCCCCTCCGGGGCACGGTGTGCGCCTGAGGGTTGACTTGTATGTCGCGCAAAGCAGTTCGCAGTACGGGAGTTTGACAAATGAAATGGTTGGCAACATGAAACTCGGCCTGATTGCCGGTAACGGGCGGTTTCCGTTCTTGCTGCTGGATGCGGCGCGGGCGCAGGGTTTCCCGGTCGTGGTTGCGGCTATTCGCGAGGAGACGGATCCCGAGATCAACCATCGGGCGGCAGGCGATGAACAGATTACTGTCTACTGGCTCTCGCTGGGGGAGTTGTCGAAGCTGATCGAGGTCTTCAAGAAAGAAGAAGTACGGATGGCCGTGATGGCCGGGCAGGTGAAGCATAAACAAATATTCTCGAGCATCCGGCCAGACTGGCGGCTGGCCAAGTTGCTGCTGAATCTGCGCACCAGAAATACAGATGTTTTGCTGGGTGCGGTGGCCAAGGTGCTGGGCGACGAGGGCATCGAGCTGACGAGTTCGACGGCGTTTCTTGAGCCGCTGCTGGCGCAGGAAGGCGTGCTGACCGAGCGCGCGCCGAGCGAGGACGAGCAGAAGAACATCGAGTATGGGCTGCAGGTCGCAAAGGCGGTAGCCGGGTTCGATATCGGGCAGACGGTGGTGGCGGCGGCGCAGGCCTGCGTGGCGGTGGAGGCCATGGAGGGCACGGATGCGACGATTGAGCGCGCCGGGAAATTGATGGAGTCGCTGGACGGAGATGCATCGACTTTGGAGCGACGCCTGACGGTGGTAAAGGTAGCCAAGCCGAACCAGGACATGCGCTTCGATGTGCCGGTAATCGGAGTGGCGACGATTGAGGCGATGGTTGCCGCCGGAGCGAGCTGCCTTTCGGTCGAGGCCGGACGCACTCTGCTGTTCGACCGCGAGGCGATTGTGAGACGGGCCAAGGAAGCCGGCATTGCAATTGTGGCCACGCCGCGCTGATGTACAGTGGACAGTGAACAGTGGTCAGCGGGACGTTCCCGACGTCCCGGTATCGAATTCCCCAAACCAGGAGGTTCACCGTGAGTAAGAAGGCTTTGCTTATGAGTCTGGCAGCGGCCCTGGTGGCCGTATTCGCCATCGTGTCCTTGCACGCGGCCGACGAGACCATGCCCGCAGCCGGACAGGCCGCGCCCGCATTCACGCTTCCCTCGCAGGATGGCACGCCGATCTCGCTCAGCCAGTACAAGGGCAAGTGGGTGGTGCTTTACTTCTATCCGAGAGACATGACGCCCGGCTGCACTATCGAGGCGCACAAATTCCAGGACTCGCTGAGCCAGTTTGAGGCCAAGCACGCGGTGATACTTGGGGTGAGCGTGGACTCGAGCGACAGTCACAAGCAGTTCTGCGCCAA
>DATJSB010000038.1:0-10083 GCA_035504315.1 Occallatibacter sp. | reverse complement strand
ATCTGCTCAGTTCGGTCGAGCAGGTAGAGCTCGCAGATGTGCAGCAGAAATCTCTGCAGGAGCTCAGACCGGGAGAAGGGTTCGCTGGCCGCGATACGCTGCGCCAGTTGCCAGCGTGCATCGCCGGACAAAGCCGCAGTGTCGCGCAAAGCCAGTGGCGGCGCCACCGACGGACTAATCGCCATTTTCATACTCCCACGCGGGCAGCCCCGGAAGCCACCGCAAGGCAGCCGCTTCGGTCGAGGAACCGCAATCGACCTGAAAAAGAACAACTCCATTATGCGTGTACAGGTTTAAACACAGTTGAAAGGGCGAGTTTCACGACTGCGTCAGGCGGCGTAACCAGCGTTCCTCCTTCCGCGACGGGCGCTTTGGCCTCCGGCCTCCGCTCTGCGTCGGCGTGCTCCACCGTGAAAACACCTTGTTCGGCCTGGGCCGGGACCCCATGATGAGTGCGTTCCTCGGATATCTTCGCATTCCGGCTTGTAACCAGGAGAGGCTGAGGGATTTATGAACAAATTGTGAATTCCGTCGGAGCTGCAGTTGTTTTTCCCTGTTCCCCGGAAACGTCGAGCGGACCGCGGATCCTCATCACCCACCAACTCAGGACCTACGACTACGAACGGCAAGGAGAACAACGTGTCAGCTCAAAGCGCCAGAAACGTTCGGTGGTTAGGATGGATCGCATGCACACTGCTTTTCGTGGGCGGTTACGTGCAGGCGCAACAGGATTCCGGCGGCATTCTCGTCGCTGTGACGGATACTTCCGGCGCCCCCATTCGGGATGCCAGTGTCACTGTCACCAACGAAGGCACGCATTCCCAGTTGAACGGCAGCACCAACGATATCGGCACCTGGGCGGCTACCCCGTTGCCTCCGGGTAACTATCGGATTACGGTGTCTCGATCCGGTTTCGAGACGGCCCTGGTTGAGCATGTGGTGGTCGAAATTCAGCAGGACACGCGCGTGCCTGTCTCCCTGAAACTGGGAAGCGTGAACGAGAATGTCGTCGTCACGGCGCAGGCTCCTCTCCTGCAGACCGAAGATGTATCGGCGGGACAGACGATCGGCGGCGTCCTGAAGGACGATCTTCCCGTGAGCGATCGGGACTTTAATCGCCTGGCAGTCCTCACCGTCGGCGTGAACTACTCCACGCCTTCCGGTCCGCGCGATTCGGCGAGCGGCGCCTTTGCCGCAAACGGCGTCTCACAGTACCAGAACAACTACATTCTCGACGGCACAGACAACAACAGCTACGACCAGAATGTGAATGAGGGACGCACCTTCGCCATCGAACCCTCTCTTGATGCGATCGCCGAGTTCAAGGTGGAAACGAACGCATATTCTGCGGAATTCGGCCGCGACGGCGGCGCTGTGATCGATGTCATTACCAAATCCGGAAGCAATCGCTTTCACGGTTCCGGCTACGAATACTTCCAGGACAGCGATTTCAATACCAACGACTTCTTCAACAATGCGCAGGGCATTAACAAGACCGACTACACGAAGAATATCTACGGAGCTTCGTTCGGCGGACCTGTCTGGCTGCCGAAACTCTATAATGGGCACGATAAAACCTTCTTTTTTGCCGATTTCGAACGCCAGCCCTATCGTTCCCCGGGCACGATGAACACCGGCCTGATCCCCACGGCGGCAGAGGCGGGTGGCAATTTCCTGAACTCCGTGCCGATTTACGATCCGGCAACGAACCAGCCATTCAGCAACGATGCGATTCCGTCGAACCGCATCAGCTCCGTCGCCGCCAGGATTGCAGCGGCGATTCCGCAGCCCAACCTGTCCGGATCGGGATCGGACAACTACTTTCACGCCGGTCCGGTGGACGACGACGATAACCGGCTCGCGGTGCGCATCGACCATAACCTGACTGCCAATGACACGATCTTTGGGCGGTACCAGTACCAATACCAGAGCGAACCACAGGTGGGTCTCTTCTCGGGCACGATACTCACCGGCGACGTGAGCAATTCCGCCAATGCGCAGGGCGTGGTCGGGGGATGGACCCATATCTTCGATCCGCACATGATCAACGATGCGCGATTTGGCTGGACGCGCCTGGACTGGATCACAGCTCCCGTCAACGGAAACCAGAACATCAATCAACAGGTGGGAATTTCCGGCGTTCCATTACAGGGAGGACTCGCCGGCGGCCTTGCGACCATCAATTTCACCAACAGCAACCTCAGCGGATTCGGCGGGGCCTACTCGGAACAGGACCTGAACGGGACCTACCAGGGCGAGGACACGCTAACGTGGACGACTGGGCGCCACACCGTCAAACTCGGCGGGATGTATCGGTGGGTATTCTTCCGGAGCTCCGCCAGTTCGTTTGCGCCCAACGGAGAGTTCGATTTTGACGGCCATTACACCGCTCACTATACCAACGGCGTCGCGGACGCTGGAACCGGCAGCCCATTTGCTGACTTCCTGCTTGACCTGCCGGAAATGGCGCGCATTTCGGCGATCCACACCAACGACTATCAGCGCCGCGCCTATTCACTGTTCGGGCAGGACTCCTGGAAGCTCTCGCGAAAACTGACCGTGGATGTGGGTCTTCGCTGGGATTTCGTCACGCCTGTGTGGGAGGCGCACAACCATGGATCGGTTCTCGATCCTGCGACCCACGTGCTGAATATTCCCAATTACTCCGGAGCCTTCCCCACTGCGACCGTGGCACAGATTAACAAAGGCATCATTACCGTCAACAACCACTCCAACCGCTATTTCGGCGTGCAGCCGGATTACCACGATTTCGGTCCGCGCATCGGATTCAGCTATCTGGTCACGCCGGCAACCGTGTTCCGCGCCGGCTACGGCCTTTACTATGGCCCCGAGCAACTGGGACCCTATGGCGAACCCAGTCCCGGATTCTCCACTCCTTTCCTCCTTCAGGACAGCTTTCAGGTGGCCAGTTCCAGTCCCGCGACAATTAATACCGTCACCATGGATACGGGCTTTCCATCCTATGCTCTTACCAACCCTGGAGATCCTACGCTCTTTGCGATGGCGCTTCCTCAGCGCACGCCCTACTTCCAGCAATGGAATGCCACGGTGCAGCGGCAGTTGAGCGCCAACAGTTCGCTCGACGTCTCCTACATCGGCTCGAAGACAACAGCGATGTATACAAATCAGGACTGGAATCTCCCCGCGCCTTCCGTTGACGGCTCGGTTCCTTACGCACTTCGACAGCCATTTCCGAGTGTGGACGCCAACGGAAACCTGATTGCCGGCAGCGCCATTCAGGGGCCGGCGAATCAGGGATTCGGCACTTACAACGCGCTGGGCATCAAGTTTCAGGCGCACCTGCACAATGGCCCGACCATGATCAGCGCCTATACATGGAGCCACGACATCGACGACATCACCAATTCCGGCCTGAGCGTGGGCAACAACGGACGCGCGAGCTACCCTTATCAGCAGCTCACGCTGCAGCGCGGCAATTCTGACTGGGATATTGCTGACCGCTGGGTCACTGCATTTGAATACGACCTTCCATTCGGACGCGGCAGAACCTTCGGAGCCAACCTGAATCGGGTGGCGGATGCCTTCCTCGGAGGATGGCAGACCGGGGGTATCCTGACCGTGGAGAGCGGGCCCTGGTACACCGTCAACCAGAACTACGACAGCGCGCATAATGGCTTCATCTGCGGAAACTGCAGACAGCGGCCCGACGTCGTGGCGGGACAGAATGCCAATTCCGGACCGCGTCAGGTGGACCCGAACAACATCGCAGTTCACTGGTTTAACGTCAATGCATTCACGCAGGCCGCCAACGGCACAGTGGGCGATCTGCGTCGCAATACGGTGGTGGGACCGGGGTACCGGAATTACGATGCGTCTCTGGGCAAACTGTTTACCATCCATGAGGGAACAACGTTCCAGATCAGGATGGAAGCTTACAACTCCACCAACACGACCAACTTCCTGGCTGCCAGCGAGAGCACCAGCCCCTCGGGCTTCTCCCTGGGCAACTCGAACTTCGGCGATTTGACTGCGGATCGAGGCGGGCGCGTCGTACAATTGGCCGGTCGATTCGTTTTCTGAACACACTGACCGCATCACGTACCCTCCGAAAGAGGCCATGCAATGATCAGCAGACGGCAGTTCCACTCCCTGGCTTTTGCATCGCTCGGCGCTTCGCTGACCCGGGATCTTTGGGCGAGCGAGGCGCAGGCTGGCCCCTCCGGGAGGTATTTCTATTTCGCCATCGTTGCGGATTCTCACATCATCGATGCTTTCTACCGCGGACCGGAAAACAGTCCGGAGGACACGGAGAGCATGTTTCACACCAGCGAGAGGCTGATTGCGGCCCGTGACCTGATCAACAGTCTCGATCCGCCGATTGAGCAGGTCTTTCTGCTCGGCGACTACTTTCACGACTATCCGTCGACCGACTATGAGTTTTACTTCAGGAACCAAACCCGGCTCGACCACGCCAGGGCCATCACACAGGGATTCCGGATGCCCGCGCATGTGGGCTTCGGCAACCACGACTACGATGTCCCGCGCGTCTCGCGAGAGATGAGTCATGCGTTGTTTGCTGCAAAGTTCCAGCTCAAGCCGTATTACTCGGTCGACTACAAGGGCTGCCGGTTCGTCCTGCTGAACAACGCTCTGGGCGAGACGTGGAATCCCGCCGCTAGCGCCTATGACCTGGAAACCGGTTCCTTCGGGGAACCGCAGCTGAACTGGCTGGAAGAGCAGCTGCGTGCCGGCAAGCCGACCTTTGTGTTCACGCACTTTCCTCTGTGGGTCTGCGCTGCCACCGAGGTGAAGGATTACGGATTGTATCCGCTGCTGCACAAGTATCAGGACAACATTCAGCTGGTGGTAACCGGCCACTGGCACAAGTGGATCGACTTCGCCCACACTTTTGGACCGCAGCATTATGTAATGGCGGCTACCCGCTACGATCCAAATGCATACATGCTGATGGAGGTGGATACACAGGCCTGGAGCTGGCGCTTTGTGAATGCTGGCCTTGTCGAGTGGGCCACGCATTACAGCAAGCCATGGCAGCGCACCGCAAGTCTCCATGCCGGTTTCGGAGGTACGAGCCGCACCGGCGCCGGACTCTCGTGAAGAGCCCCTTTCCTCGAGACTCGGCCCGCTTCGCCCGCTGCCCATGATGAAATATCGACGCTCTGCCGTGGCGCGCTCTCTCGCCTGTTTTCCCCTCCGGGTTCTCGTCGCCCTTTCGCTCCTGTCCGTTGTCCCGTGCGCCGGCTACGCGGCCGGGAACGAACCTCTGCGGCCGGCGCGAGCCGCGTTACAGCGACTGCTTCCGGCGCTGGAGCGCCAGATCAGTTTGTCCGTGCTGCCACGGAGCGATGGGCACGACGCATTCCGCATCTCCGGAACCACGGGGCACATCCGGATTGCGGCGACCACGAACGTCGCGGCTCTGTTCGGCGTGAACTGGTATCTGAAGTATGTTGCGCACCTTCAAATCTCGACGAATGGCGATCGGCTTGAACTGCGGGGCGAACTGCCAGCTCCGGCGGAAACCATCGAGCGAGCGACGGTGTACCCGTGGCGCTACGCGCTCAACCAGAATACGGACGGCTACTCCACGCCATATTGGGGCTGGCCTCGCTGGGAGCGCGAGATCGATGTGCTCGCGGCCAGTGGTATCAATGCTGTTCTGGTGGAGCGCGGCATGGATGCAGTTCTCTATCGGACTTTCCGCGATTTCGGATATTCGGACACGGATATGCGAGCGTGGATCACCGAGCCGGCGCACCAGAACTGGGAGCTGATGGGCAACCTGTGCTGCTTCGACGAGCCCATTTCCCGGCAACTCCTTGCCCGGCGCGTCCAGTCGGGCAAGAGGATCGTCGCCCGGCTCCGCGAACTCGGCATTACTCCCGTCCTGCCCGGGTACTCCGGATTGGTGCCCGCCGATTTTGGCAAACGGCATCCGGGCGCGCACGTCATTCCCCAGGGGACGTGGAACGGATTCCAGCGGCCCGCCTGGCTCGATCCACACGACCCCCTCTTCGTCCAGGTCGCTGCTTCCTTTTATCGTCATGAGCGAGAGCTGTTTGGCGACAGTTCTATCTATGACATCGAGGTATTTCAGGAAGGCGGCACGCCCGGCGACGTGCCGATGTCTTCCGCCGCGCGGAGAATCCAGCAGGCGCTCAATGAAGCACACCCGAACGCGCTGTGGATGACACTTGCCTGGCAGGATAACCCCTCCCCTGCGCTGCTGGATGGTGTCGAGCTTACGCGTCTGCTGATCGTCGATCTCGATCAGGGACGCACTCCGCGCGAGAGGCGCGAGCAAGACTTCCGCGGCGCGCAGTATCTTTTCGGGGGCCTGTGGGAGTTCGGCGGACGTAGTACGCTGGGAGCTAATCTCTACGATTACGCTGTGCGCCTGCCTCGGATGGGGACGCGGGCCACGAGCAGAATGGCTGGAACAGCGGTTTTTTCAGAGGGCTTGGATACGAATCCTGTCGCCTTCGATCTGTTTACGGAAATGGCGTGGCGCAGAAACGCCGTCGATCTCTCTCAGTGGGCCGCCGACTATGCGGAGCGCCGGTACGGCTGCGACGATCTCCACGCTCGGCGTGCCTGGCAGATTTTGATGAGAACCGCGTACGGAGGGCATGCGGACGGTGTTACCGGCCACGGGGAACGGGATGCGGCGCCGGAATCTCTGTTCAATGCGCAACCCGCTCTGACTGCCGTTTCCGCTTCGTCGTGGTCGCCCGATCGTCTCAGCTACGATCCGAAGGAGTTCGGCGAGGCGCTTGCGGAGTTGCTCGAGGCCAGCCCGGAGGCGCGAGCGACGGAAACGTGGCAATACGACATCGTCGACGTTGCCCGCCAGACGCTTGCCAACTGGAGCCGGGAAGCATTGCCGGAGATCAAAAGCGCGTACGATCGCGGCGATGAGCCTCTCTTCCGCTCCCTCACCGGCCGCTGGCTGCGCATGATGGACCTCCAGGATACTCTGCTTGCGACAAACCGCTTCTTCCTGCTCGGCCCATGGCTCAACGCGGCCATTCCGTGGGCTGCGGACGATGGGGAACGCCGGCGGCTGCAGTACGATGCCCGCTCCATTCTGACCACATGGGGCGACCGAACCGCCAGCGAAGCCGGCCTGCGGGACTATGGCAACAAAGACTGGGCAGGGCTGACACGGGATTACTATCGCCGGCGCTGGCAGCTCTATTTCGCGGAACTCAACCATGCACTCCGCACCGGAACCGCACCTCGCGCTATCGACTGGTTCCAGTTTGGCGAAACATGGAATCGCGAACAGACGCACTACGCAACGCGGCCGCGCGGCAATGCTTATTTGGCTGCACAGCGGGTCGAGCGCGAACTGGGAATAGCCCCATTCTCCGCGGCAAAAGCGGATGCACGCGTCGCGATGAGCCTGGGAAGACGGACGGCATCCGCAGATTCGGCGGCCGACAAGGGAGCAAAACAACAACATTAGAAGTGCGTGTGGAACCCTCAACCAAAGTTCCGGCAGAGAAACGTCTCGCGTCCAACGACGATCTCGCCATTTCGCGGCCTAATCCGGAGGCGGAGCGAAATTTCGCGCTCCAGATCGTGACTATCATACGGCACATGATCTCAGCCGGTCCGCGGAGACGGCGCGCGTTGATTGATCGCACATCAGGCCTGCGATGACTCCACGAGGGCTGCATTGATGGACGAGGTGGCCGTATGGTCGGGCACCCGGAAGGTACGATTTGGCATACAGAGTCAGGTGGCGGAATCCGACTGCAACCGTCGCAGGATTGCCCCTGGGCCGGCGGACATCACAATTCCAGCGGCTGCTGGGCAGGAATTGAGGTTTTACTTCGTCGTCTTCTTTTGAGCCGCCCAGCGTTTCCTCTGCGCGGCGGCGATTCGCTCTCTGGCCTCGGCGCTGAGATGGCGGCGTTTGCGTGGCTTTCCCTCGTTCGCACCGAATGCGAATGAAGTCGCCGCGTGCGTGAGGTTACCTTTGGTGCCTGTCAGCAGACTGCGCACCTGCTCGAGTCTGCTGATCTCGTCGTCGAGGGCTGCAACTATTTCGTTGATTCCCATCCCGGTCCTTTCAAAGTCAATGGTTCCTGTCCATTGAATCAGATTTCAGGCATAAATCCCACGTCGACCCATTCTCGACAACCAAGGAGATGCTATCCATGAGTGGTCTCAAAGTTGAAGCCCTGCAGCGCGAATTCTTCTACAACGGAACGCGCATTCCCGATCCCGCGCCCAATCTTTCCGTCGAACAGGTGCGCGAGTTACTGACGCCGACCTGGCCGGAAATTGCGACGGCCACGCTTGACGGTCCGGAAGACACCGGCACCGCGCTCCGCTACACCTTCAACCGTGCCATCGGATCGAAGGGATAGCCGTGCGCCGCCAGCAAAAGCGCGCGGAGGAACTGATCGCCCTATTCACGGCCAGGGCCGCCGCACCTCCGAATCAGCAGAATGAACTTCTGGTGAGGCACCTGCGATGCAGAGAATCCCTCGAACTTGCCGACGCCGTGACCAGCCTGCTGGTCCGGTACCACGCGGACAACGTGCGGGCGTTGCCGGCGCCCACGGAAATCCTGCCACCGCTCCAGTAGAAACTCTGGCCCCGGCCTTCGCCCAGGCGCTGCCCTCCCTTTCCGGGCAGCCGGTCAGCTACAGCCACGAGGTCAATGGGGAGATGCTCTTCGAGTTGTGCGCGGTTCTCGTGCGCGTGGAGTTGGGGACGCCCCAAATGTGGAGCAAGTGTGGCGAAGACCCCCTTACCTTTGCCCAGCGCTCCATTGTGAATCGGATCGGCAAAGAGACCATTGAACTGCTCGAACGCAATGTCGAATATCACCTCGAAATGACGGATGTGGTGGGCGCGGACAGCGCCGGCCTCAGCACGGGACAGCTGGCGATCACCATCCATTGCAGCGGCTGCGGGTTTCTGAAGATAGGCCCCGCATTGCGGGCTCTCGAATCGGAGGAGGTAGGGTTGGGCGCGGCGCTTTACTGGACGCTCATTCGGTCGCTCTACCGCGTGATGCGGATCTACGACCACAGCGATGCGCAGGCCTATGAGGAGAACCTGATCGAGTATGCCCAGGAGGACGACCCGGCAAATCGGGACCAGTATGAGTTTCCCGAGGTTGACAAGGCTTTGCCCGAGTGCATCCGCAGGAGTCTCGAACACGAATCGGAGCACTGGCGTCTCGACTACCGGCGATTGCTACGGCGTCACCGCAATGGACGATACCGGAACTGGATTCGGCACGTCGAGGCGATTGCGAAGCTCGCCCGGGTTAGGGCAAGATCGTTCGGACCGGAGGACTACGACGGGTACTACGATGGACCTCCCCTGCCCGCGCTCCTGATCGTCTTCGAGGAGCATGATGCCGTCGCTGCCTGCTTCGACGAAGAAAGCCAGCACATGCTGGAAGGCTCGGCGGAGCCAGCCTTCTGTGCGGTATTCACTCTCGACAACGCGGAACAACACTCCGTGGCGATGCGTGCCGCTGAGCGTTTTGTGCTCGTAAACCGGGAGGTGTGCCAGCTAATCGAAGATATCCAGGCGTGGGAGAAGGTTGGAAATGAAAGTCGAGATCGCGATCGGGGAGATGCATCGCTTCGAGCTGCGTGATGCGCTGCTCATTTACCGCGAGAACAGGCGCAGCTTTATCACCTGGCACACGGTGACAGATCAAAAGGAAGGGCCGCCGGTACTCGGGCCGGCGCAGCCGCTGACGACCGCGTTCGTCGAGGATCTGGCCGAGTCGCTGTCCGGCGGCGGCATGGCCGAAGTGCTCCCGGAGAACATTCTGGCAAAAACAGACCGCATGATCGCCTGGTGGACGCCGCGGCGTGTGCGCCGCATGTTCTTCGAGAATGCCGAGGGAAAAGCGCAGCAACTTAGTGGAAAGATGTTTCCGCTGCCGCCGCTGGTGTGGAGGGTGGCGCATGGAGACCTGAAGATCCGGGCGCTCTGCGAGAACAAGCGGCCAAATGCCAAAACCATGCTTGCCGTCGCTCCATTCTGGAACCTTTCGGATGACGGCCGTGTATGCCTGGGATCGATGCGCTGTCCCGAGAGTGC
>DATJSB010000037.1:0-28864 GCA_035504315.1 Occallatibacter sp. | reverse complement strand
CTGCCCGGCTGCCGCTGGCCCTGCGCTCGAAAGTCAAAAACAACAACAAAAGCCACCCCAGAGCCGTGCAGAGGTTGACAAGGTCACTCCATATCAGCCCCTGGGGGACGCATTACGCTGCACTCTGAAACCACCCCTCCGTGGCTGAAGCCAGAATCTTCCTCTTGCGCCTGATTCGGTACGGCTAAAGCCGTGCCCTTTCAAAACATAATCTTCCTGCATCTTGAAATGCGATTGCCCTGCCAGCCAGACCGAAGCGGCATGATCGAAAGTGACCTGGCCGGCAAAGCAGATGAGGTGTTCGGCATCTACTTGGGTTCTACAGGACAGAAAAATGCGGAGCCAGTCCCGCTTTTCCGCCGGTCTCAAATCTGAACGCCTAGTCTTTGCAAGTAAACCCAAAGATCATCGAGTAAGAAAGATGCTCTGGAGGCTCCTGATGAGAAAGCTCTTTCTGACCTTGCACGTAAAGCTCTTCACCCTGGCGAATGGCGAGGAAGGCCAGAGCCTGATCGAATTCGCGCTGCTCACGGCGCTCATCGCTCTCGCCGTCACCGCCGGCGCGCACAAAGAAGCAACTGCCGTCCACAAACTCTTCACCAAGGTCGGGACAGACTTCAAAAAGTACTAAACCTTAGGCGGTCTTTACCGCCTCGGTGTCTTTCAACTCCTGAACCTCATTGCCCTTCTGACGCCCATGGTTCTCTCGCCGTCACTCTCCCCGCTATCGATCCTTCCCTTATCCTTATAGTCATCCTGAACACCTTCAGGGAGACGATATGGAGCCGGCCAACAACTCACCGGCCGCAAAGACGCCGCCCGATCAGACACTCGACGGCGATAACCACCCCCGGCAACCCGACACTTCGCCGTTGCCCCGCACCCGTGTCTTCGTCGGACCGCAGGGCCTGCGCGCCGGCTGGTCGATTCTCTTTGCCGGCTGCCTGTTTTTCTTTCTCCGCGAGGTCTTTGGCACAATCTTCGTCACGGTGGGTCTGGTAGACGAAAACAGCGGCCAGACAGCCGTCTCCACCATAATTCTCGAGCTCATTCCGTTCTTATCCATGTTCGGAGCCGTTACTGCCGTCGCTGCCATCGAACATCGCTCCGTTCTCAGTTACAACCTGGCTGGCCCACGCCGCCTGGCCGGCTTTCTCCTCGGCGCCACTTCCGGCCTCATTGCTCTCACGGCACTCATCGTCACACTCGGCCTGGGTGGCTGGCTGCGTTTCGGTACCGACACCCTTTCGGGGCTCTCCGCGCTTCATTATGCCGCGCTCTGGGGCGTCGCCTTTCTCCTCGTCGGATGCGTCGAAGAAGGCCTCTTCCGTTGTTACCTGCTCTCCACCCTCACCCGCGGCCTTAACTTCTGGTGGGCGCTCGCCTCGGTCGCCTCTATGTGCGCCTGGCTCTGGATCCACCGGGCACCAGGCTCCAGCGCCATCGGCGTCTACCTCATCGCGGCGCTGGGCCTTCTCCCCAGCCTCATACTCCACCAAAGGGCTAAGGCGCGGAGCGCCGCCGCTTTCTGGCAGGCTGCCTGGGTCACCTCTACTGCATTCGGACTCATCCACACCTTCAACCACGGAGAAAACGCCATCGGCATATTCGCTGCGGCGGCTATTGGCTTCGCCTGGTGCGCCAGCGTTCGCCTCACCGGCTCGGCGCTCTGGGCCATCGGCTGCCACGCCGCCTGGGACTGGGGCGAAACCTTCTTCTATGGCACCGCCGACAGCGGTCTCGTTCCCCACGGTCACCTCTTCACCACCACCCCATCCGGAAACCCGTTGTTCAGTGGAGGCGCCGACGGCCCCGAAGGAAGCCTGCTCATTCTTGGCGCGATCCTTTTATTGCTGATTTTGATTTCCGCCACGCATTGGCTGCTGCGACGCGGTCAACCCTCCCCTGGCCGATGAAGGCCCGGGCGTATTATTTTCACTGAAGTCCCACCCACCGCCCATGCGTCTCTGGCTCAATCACACCGGCGAGGTTAGCCTGCGCGAGCAGTTGACCACGCAGATCATCCTCGCCATCCTCGCCCGCGAACTCGCGCCCGGCCATCGCCTGCCCAGCACTCGCGAGCTCGCCCGCCGCTTCCAGATCCACTCCAACACCGCCAGCGCAGCTTATCGCCAGCTCGAGTCCGAGGGTTGGGTCGAGTTCCGCCACGGCAGCGGAGTCTTTGTTCGCAGCACGCGTCCCACAGCCGCCCTCACGCCCGAGCTCGCGCTCGACCAGATCATTGCTGAGATGGCCGCCAAAGCCCGCCGCATGAGCGTCTCCGAATCCCTGCTGCGCACCCGTCTGCGCCGCTGGCTCAGCTTCGAGCCGCCCGCGCGCTGGCTGCTCATTGAGCCCGACCCCGAGCTGCGCCGCATCGTGCTCTTCGAAATGGAGCCCCAACTCGCTCTGCCCGTCACCGGCTGCGCGCCCGATGAGTGTGCCAATCCCGAGATCCTCGATCGCGCGTTGCCCTGCGTACTCCCCAGCAAGGCCGCCGACGTCCGCCGCCTGCTTCCCGCCGGAGCCGAGCTAACCGTCCTCGAGATCCATCCCGTCGCGCCCGAGCTCCAGGCCCATCTCTCCCGCTATCTGCCCGAGCACTCCAAAGACCTGGTCGGCATCGCCTCCCGCTGGGCCGACTTTCAGCGCATCGCCCGCACCATGCTCATCGCCGCCGGCCTTTCTCCCGAAGGCCTTCTCCTGCGCGACGCCTCACTCCCCGGCTGGAAACGCGGCCTCGATGCAACCATCGGCGTGGTCTGCGACATGGCCACCGCCGCCGAACTGCCGAAAGGCTGCCACCCACTCGTTTTCACCCTCCTCGGCGAACCTGCCTTCAACCATCTCCGCCAGCTCGAGTCCGCAGTCACCAATGCTGACTCGCCGACTCGCTGACTCGCTGACTCGCTCACTCGCTGACTCGCTCACTCGCTGACCCGCTGACTTGCCGACCTGCCGACTCGCTGACTCGCTGACTCGCTGACCCGCTCACACGCTGACTTGCTGACTCGCTGACTTGCCGACCTGCCGACTCGCTGACTCGCTGACCCGCTGACTTGCCGACCTGCCGACTCGCTGACTCGCTGACTCGCTGACTCGCTGACCCGCTGACCCGCTGCCTCGCTGACTCGCTGACCTGCTGACTCGCTGACTCGCTGCCTCGCTGACTCGCTGACTCGCTGACTCGCTGACCCGCTGACCCGCTGCCTCGCCGCTTTATCCTGTTCTTGACCGATGCCCACCTTCGACAGCGCTTTTCAGCCCCAATCCAGCAGCCTTCCCCGCTGGATCCGCTTCGCCATTTTCACCGTTGCCGGGCTCGCCATTCTGCTAGGTCTGACCTTCGCGGGGTTTCTCATCTTCCTGCGCATGGCCACGGCCGGCGCCCTGCCTGCGCTCGACGGCGACGTGCACCTCGCAGGACTGTCAGCGCCCGTCACCGTGCGCCGCGACGCCCACGGCGTGCCCCACATCGACGCAGCCACGCAGGACGACCTCTTCATCGCGCAGGGTTACGTCACTGCGCAGGACCGCCTGTGGCAGATGGACGCCTTCCGCCGCAACTCGCTCGGCGAGCTCGCCGAGGTGATGGGCCCGTCGCTCCTCAGGCACGATGAGACCCAGCGCCTGCTCCTGATCCGACCGGTGGCCGAGCGCATGGCCGCGAACTTGCCCCCCGACGACCGCCAGCGTTTTGACGACTACGCGCGAGGCGTCAACCTCTACATCGCGCAGTGCGAGCAGAACAACACGCTGCCGATCGAGTTCCGCCTGCTCCACTACCAACCGCGCCCCTGGACCGTGGTCGACTCAGTGAGCGTCGTTCTAATGATGGTTAAGGAGCTCGACACCCACGCCTGGGCCAAGTACGGCCGCATGCACGTGGCCGCAAAGCTCAACGATCCCAAACTCGAGGCCGACCTCTACCCTGTCGGCTCCTGGCGCGACCATCCGCCCACCGGCGTCGACGTCGACCTCACCGCGCCCCACCCTGAACTGCAGCAACCCACCGGCGACGACGATGAGTCAACGTTGGCACTGCTGGCGCCCAACCGCGATGTGGGTGCCCCCGGTCCCACGCAATTGGGGACCGGGGAGGGATCTCAATCAACCACTGTCACTTCCCTTCTTGAACTTCTCGGCCTGCCCACCTGCGACGGTTGCGCCTACGGATCGAACAACTGGGTCATCAGCGGTGTGCACACCGCCAGCGGCAAGCCGCTGCTCTCTAACGATATGCACCTCGCGCCCTCGGTCCCCAACATCTGGTACATGGCCGATCTGCGCGCACCCGGCTTCCACGCGGCCGGCGTCACGCTGCCCGGTCTTCCCTTCGTCGTCGCCGGCCACAACGACCACGTCGCCTGGGGATTCACCGCGCTCATGGCCGACGTCCAGGACCTGTACATCGAGAAGCTCGACGGCAAAGGGAACTATCAAGGTCTCGACGCCCAGTGGCATCCACTCACCGTCGATCACGAAACCATCCACGTCCGCTTCGGCAAAGATGTGACGCTCGACGTGCAATCCACCCCGCACGGCCCGCTCATGAATCGCCTGCTCGCGCCCGGCGATCCGCCGATTGCGCTGAAGTGGACGATCTACGACCCGACGCTCAATGCCCTCCCGCTCTACGGAATGAACACGGCTGCGAACTGGACCGACTTCTCTGCCGCGCTGGCCATGTGGCCGTTTCCCGCACAGAATGTTGTCTACAGTGACGACCAGGGACATATTGCTTATCACGCGATTGGAAAAGTGCCAATCCGTGGCTCGGATGGAAAAAGCATCTTCGATAAACCGCTGCCGCATGACACAATGGACCTCCGGTTCGAGTGGGGCAAATATATCGGAGTGCCGGAGCCGCAGACCTACATCCCCTTCGACCAGATGCCCAACGCCTTCGATCCGCCTTCAGGCTTTCTGGCCACGGCCAACTCGCGCGTCACCACCGATCAATCGCCGTATCAGCTCACCGATGAGTGGGTCGATCCCTTCCGCGTCGAGCGCATCTACAAATTGCTCAACGGCCGCGACCACCTCACGCCCAAAGACATGCTGGAAACGCAAACCGATATCTACAGCGAATTGGACCGTGAGATGGGCCAGCGCTTTGCCTACGCCATCGACCACACCCCCGGCCCCGAGGGTAACGGCGACGCGCGCATGCGCCAAGCCGCCGACCTGATGCGCACTTGGGACGGCAGGCTGACAACGGACTCCGCCGCGGCCTCCATCGTGACCCTTACGCGCCGCCAGATCTGGCCCATGATCCTAGCTCCCAAACTCGGCAAAATCATGTATGACTACCACTGGGGAGAGCGCGACTTTGCTCTCGAGGAGATCGTGATGCATGCCATGCCCGAGTGGCTGCCGGCGAACTACAAGAACTGGGACTTCTTGCTGACTGCGGCCGTGCATAAGGCCCTCATTGACGGCCACGCGCCCGGCAACCTCACCCTCTGGACCTACGGAAGCTGGCACAGGATCGACATCGAGCACCCCCTGGCGCGATTCCTGCCCTTCCTCGGAACTATTGCCGGCACCGGCCCGCAGCCGATGAACGGAGACGCCGACACCGTGAAGCAGATCGGCTCTGACGTTGCTCCCTCGCAGCGCTTCACCATGGACTGGAGCAACATTGACGGCTCCACTGAAAACATTGTGCTGGGCGAAAGCGGCAACCCGCTAAGCCCGTACTTCCGCGACCAGTGGAACGACTGGTACAACGGAACCACCTTCGCCCTGCCCTTTACCTCCGGCGCGGTCGCCGTGCAGACGCGGCACACGCTAACGCTGGAACCGTAAATGCAGGGACTGAGGGAATAGGGAATGAGGGACTAAAGGACCAGGGACTGGGGAATAGGGACTGAGGGACTAAACGACCAGGGACTAGGGAATAGGAACTGAGGGATGTTTAGCTTACGACCAGGGTTTGCCCCAAAACGCGTTGTCATCCTGAGCGAGTCGCCGCGGCGACGAGTCGAAGGATCTGCAGTTGTCTTTCGGCGTTGTTTTCTGAAGGGGCACGACTTCACAGCTTGGTGAAAAAGTCACCGCAACACAAGTCTGCGGGCTTTAGCCCTCAGACTCGGAGGGAGCAGAGGCCTTCAGGCCTCTGAATCGCGCAACCGGGAGAAATGGGGCTTCAGCCCTCAGACTCGGAGGGAGCAGAGGCCTTCAGGCCTCTGAATCGCGCAACCAGGAGAATGGGGCTTTAGCCCCGGAAAAGCCGCACTAACAGATCGGCGATAACCATGACGGAACTGCAAAAAACGCTTCGATCTCGCCTCCTCTCACCCGCCATCATCCTCCTCGCCGCTTTCATCGCCATCGTTCCCGAAATCTTCCGCGGCCCCTCCTGCGGCCACGACTTCGACGTCCACCTCGTCTCCTGGTTCGACTGCCTGAACGCGTGGCGGCACGGCCTCATTTTTCCGCATTGGGCGCCCAGCCCCAACTACGGCGCAGGCGAGCCGCGCTTCGTCTACTACCCCCCGGTCACATGGATACTGGGCGCAGCGCTGGCGACATTTCTGCCCTGGGGCGCGGTTCCCATCGCGCTCACGTTCCTCATCTACGCCGCCACCGGCCTCGCCACCCGAGCACTCGCCCGTCACCCCCTCTCTGACGCGCAATCCACCCTCGCCGGCTGCATCGCCATCTTCTCGGGCTACGCGCTTTTCACCGGCTACGAGCGCACCGCATTCCCTGAGTTCGCCGGCGGCTTCTGGCTCCCGCTTGTAATGCTCTTCGCCCTTCGCGAAAACCGGGTGCCCCCGGTCTCGCCTTTGAGACCGGGGAGCGATTCCGAATCCACCACCGCCCCACCGCGCGCCATCCTCCGCGCCGCTTTCAACGGTTCCACCGTTCCTCTCGCCATTGCTCTCGCCGGCGCATGGCTTTCGAATGTGCCCCTCGGCGTGATGGCCGTATATCTGCTCGCCTCCCTGGCCCTCCTCGCAGCCATCGCCGGCAAAACCTGGGCGCCAATTCTGCGCGCAACCGCCGGCGGCGCGCTGGGTCTTGGCCTCGCCGCCGTCTACTGGCTCCCCGCCGCCATCGAGCGCAACTGGGTCGACGTGCGCCAGGCCACGCAGGACCCCGGCTACAACTTCGAACATAACTGGCTCTTCGTCCACAACCCCAATCCCGCCCTCGCCCTGCACGACGCCATCAATCAGCAAGCCTCCTGGATTGCCGTCTCCATGCTCGTCATCGCAATTGCTGCCTTCATCGTCGCCTGGCGCCGCCGCACATTGCCCTCGCCCACCGGCTCCTTCCGCTGGTGGATCCCCCTCGCCGCCATCCCCGTCTGGGTCGCATTCCTGTCTTTCCCCATCTCGCGCTTCGTCTGGCATCTCCTGCCCGAGCTGCCGTTCATCCAATACCCGTGGCGCTGGCTTGAGGCCGTTGAAGCGCCCATGGCCATCTTCTTCGTCGCCGCCATCTGGCCGGCCGCGCGACGTGCCCGCCTCGCAGTTGTCGCCGCATGCGCAATGGGCTTCATCGCAGCTCTTGTATACGCCAATCGCAACTACTTTCAGGTCTGCCATCCCGAAGACGCTGTGCCTGCCATGCTCGACTCCTATCATCGGAACGCCGGTTTCGAGGGCATGTTCGAATACTCGCCGCCCAATTCAGACATAACCACCATTGCTCGCGGATTGCCCGATGCCTGCCTGGTCGCCGATCCCGATGCCCAACTGGGCGCCCCCGATCCCGATGACTCCAGCGCCAATCCCATCTGGGCGCCCGATCAACATTCCTGCGCAGCGACCTTCTCGTTCGCCCGCAAACCTGCCGGTCCAGGGTCGCGCCATCCCGAGCACCTGCATCTCACCGGTTTCGCTCCGCAATCGGAATACCTCGTGCTGCGGCTGCTCGCCTTCCCGGCATGGCGCGCCACGCTTGACGGCCGCCCGCTTTACCCAGACCGCGCCAATTCGCTTCACACCCGCCCCGACGGCCTCATCGCCATTCCCGTCGAGCGTGGCGCCATCGATCTCGCCATCGATTGGACCACCACTTCCGACGTATGGCTCGGCCGCTCGGTCAGCGCCGTCTCCGTCGTGCTCGCAGTGCTGTTCGCGTGGTTCGAGCGCCGGCTCGCCTGTGCGCGCCGGCACTGATCTCAGCCCCCATTCGTCTAAAATTGAAGATGATGTCTGTCGACGTAAAGTCCTTGCAGCAGGAAGGCGTCGATCTCACCGATCGCGCGCTTGAAGAGCTCATCCCCAGCGCTGAGACCATACCTGCTTCCATCCACGGCGCCATGCGCCACTCCACCTTCGCCGGTGGCAAGCGCCTGCGCCCGCTGCTCGTCTATCAGGCCGCGGTCGCTATCGCCGGCTCGCTGCCACGTGGCATCGAGAAGCTGGGCGCCGCGCTCGAAATGCTGCACACCTACTCGCTCATCCACGACGATCTGCCGGCCCTCGACAACGACGACCTGCGCCGCGGCAAGCCCACCTGCCACGTCGTCTTCGGCGAGGCCATTGCCATCCTCGCTGGCGACGCCCTGCAGACCCGCGCCTTTCAAGTGCTCGCCAACCTCGACTGCCCGCCTGCCGCGACCGTCAAAATCATCGGCCTCGTCGCCAACGCCGTTGGCACCGTCGAAGGCATGATCGGCGGCCAGGTGCTCGACCTCGAGAGCGAGCACCTCAAGCCCACACCCGAACTCGTCGAAGCCATCCATCGCGCCAAGACTGGCGCGCTCATTCGCGTCAGCGTAGTTGCCGGAGGCGTCTACGCCGGCGCCAATGATGACGGCATTGCCCGCCTCGACCGCTTCGGCCGCAAAGCCGGCCTCGCCTTCCAGATCGCCGACGACGTGCTCGACATGACCGCTGACTCGGCCACCCTGGGCAAGACCGCGGGCAAGGATCTGGCCACCGAAAAAGCCACCTGGCCAGCCGTTTTTGGCATCGACCAGAGCCGCCGCGACGCCGCCCAGCTTATCGACGAGGCCTTCGCCGCCCTCGCACCCTACGGCAACCGCGCCGAAGGGCTCAAATCTGTCGCACGCTATTTAGTCGAGCGGCAGAACTGAAAGATAGTGGTCGGTGATCAGTAATCAGACTCTTCACTCATGTTGGTTGTTGACTGCGTAAATGCCATCTTTTTCCGCGGCGAGTGAGTTTCTGAAAGGGGTAATCAGCGTCGTGTAAAATTCGGCTCTTCGTCCGCTGGAGGGAGCGGGAGGCTTCAGCCTCCCGAATAAAGCCCCTTGATTGAGTGTGGCTTTAGCCGCGGGCCCTTCTTTCAAGCGGCCCGGCAGACTTTTTCACCAGGCTTTAAACCATGTCCTGATATGAGACCTTTGAGAACGCGACTCGTCAGACACTACTTAGAAGCCATAAGTTCAAACCTGCCAGGACAGTCGGGCTGAAGGAGCGGCCAATGTTTCAAGTTCGTTTGCCGTTGCGAGCGCTGCTTGCTTTTGCGCTCTCAACCGCCATCTCCGCGCTGCCCGCACCAGCACAGACATCCGCCACCAACCAATGGACCTGGATGGGCGGCAGCAGCACCGTCTCCGGCGAATTCGGAGTCTGGCCCGGCGTTTACGGCACCAAAGGCACGCCCGCACCTGCGAACATCCCTCCCACTCGCGTGTATGAGGTGACCTGGACGGGCAATGACGGCCGCTTCTGGCTCTTTGGCGGGTCCACATTTACTACCGGATTGAACTACTTCAATGACCTGTGGGTCTTCGATCCCGACACCAACGAGTGGACGTGGATGGCAGGCGACAGCAGCGTGGGCAGCAATTGCCCGGTCCTTGCCACTCTGGCGAATTGCGGCCAGCCTGGAGTTTACGGAACACTCGGCACACCGTCACCCGCGAATTCCCCCGGTGCACGCGAAAGCGCACAGAGTTGGACAGACGCCAGCGGCAATCTCTGGCTCTACGGAGGGCTCGGCTTTGACGCGGCCGGGAACCTTGTCCAGCTCGACGATCTATGGGAATTCGACACTACAACCGGCCAGTGGACATGGATAGCCGGGGACAGCACTGTTCCATTGGACATGAATTGCGACGGCTGTTACTCAGGCGTTCCTCCGGTGCCTGGAACAGAGGGCAGCCCTGCGGCCGAAAACACCCCGGGAAGCCTATGGCTGGGCACCAACTGGACCGATCGCAGCGGCAATTTCTGGTTGTTCGCGGGATGGGGAGAAACTCCCGGCGGCGATGCCGCGGTTGCAAACGAACTCTGGAAGTACAGCCCTTCGGTCAGCGAGTGGACCTGGGTGGGCGGCAGCCCCAACTTCGGGATTGACGGCAGAGTTGCAGGAATCTACGGCACCCTGGGAACGCCCGCGCCGGCGAACTTCCCCGGTACCCGCTGGCAGGATGCTACGTGGGTTGATGCCGGCGGAAACCTGTGGCTCTTCGGCGGCCAGGGCGACGACTCCACCGGAACCCTGGAGGGAGTTCTCAACGACCTTTGGGAGTACGACCCCACCACCGGCGAGTGGGCCTGGATGGGCGGCAGCAGCACCTTCAATTGTGCCGATTATCCCCAGAAGTACTGCCACGAGCCGGGAGTCTATGGAACCCGTGGCCAGCCGTCTGCTGCGAACATTCCCGGAAGCCGCTATCTGGCCTCGAGTTGGGTCGACAACAGCGGCAATCTCTGGCTGTTCGGCGGTGACGGTTTCGACTCCAACTCGGACTGGACCTATCTGAACGATTTGTGGGAATTCAACCCAACCACAAACGAATGGACCTGGATGAACGGGAGCAGCAACGTTTCCGTGGGTTCCGTCAACGGGGTATACGGCACATTGGGGGCACCGTCGTCGGGCAACGTGCCGGGAATCAGAAACGGATCGGCAAGCTGGACCGACAAGCATGGCAATCTCTGGTTGTGGGGTGGCGCCGGAATCGATTCGGCCGGAGTCTACGGCTATGAGAACGACCTGTGGAGATATCAACCGGCTTCCGCCGTTCCGCCCGCAACCACTGCGACTCCGGTCTTCTCTCCCGCAGCCGGCACCTACACATCCGCGCAGTCGGTAACCATCAGCGACGCGACCTCCGGCGCGGCCATCTACTACACCGCTGACGGAACCACCCCCACCACAAGCTCGACTCATTTCACTGGACCGATCGTCGTGTTTGTGACGGAAACCATCCAGGCCATCGCCACGGCCCCCAATCAGATCCAAAGTGCGGTCGCCAGCGCAACCTACACCATACCGGCCAACTTCAGCTTCGCTCTCAACCCCACATCCCTCACGGTTCAACCGGGAAGCAGCACCACTTCCAGGTTAACCGTGCAGACAGTGGGAGGCCTCAATCCGAACATCGCATTCACGTGCTCCGGCTTGCCGACGGGCGCCTCGTGCAGCTTCGCTCTCGAAGACTTGCCTACCCCTCCCAACGTCATGTTCTACACGCTGGCGGTGTCTGATTCCGCAAGCACCGCAGCCCGGTCCGCCGATCACTTCCCGCTCGGCCCGCTCATTCCAGGGTCGGTCCTCGCTGTGTGTTTCGTTGGGTCGAAGAAGCGGCGGTGGCCGCAGATGCTGCTGCTCGCGCTCTGCGTGGCCGCGTTGGGCACTTTCACCGGTTGCTCAGCCTCACTTCTGCAATCAGGTAACCCCACCTCGACAGTCACCGTCACCGGCACATCAGGCTCTCTCTCACATAGCACCATGTTCACCCTGACGGTGAACTAGTCTGGCTGGTAATGCCTCGTCTGCTAAAACAAAATCTGCGCCTGCATGCTGACTGAAGACCAAATCCTCACCGCCCTCCGCGACTGCTTCGATCCCGAGGTCAAGCTGAACCTCGTCGACCTGGGCCTTATCTACGGAATTGAAACTGGTCCCGACCCCGACTCCACTCCGGCATGGCCGCGCCAGTGGGTCAAAATCACGCTGACGCTTACCACCGCGCACTGCCCCGCCAGCGGACTGATCCTGGAGCAGGTAAACAACCGCCTGGCCGGCATTCCGGACATTTCAAAAGTGGAATTGAATCTGGTGTGGGATCCGAAATGGACTCCGCATCGCATCAGCCAAGCCGGCCGCCGCCAGCTGGGACTGGAGTGAACGACGGGAGCAGGGGCCTTCAGGCCCCTGAAAACCGCGTCAGAACACTTAGGAAGGGAGCACGAGCCTCCAGGCCCCTGAAAACCGCGTCAGAACACTTAGGAAGAGAGCACGAGCCCTCAGGCCCCTGAAAACCGCGTCAGAACACTTAGGAAGAGAGCACGAGCCCTCAGGCCCCTGAAAACCGCGTCAGAACACTTACGGAGGGAGCAGGGGCCTTCAGGCCCCTGAATTGCCGCAAAATAATGTCCGGCCTTTAGGCCTGGGCCCCTATCGTGCATTCGTACGGACCCCGCCGATTCTTACTTCCCCAACGCCTCGCGCAGCTTTGCCCCTTGCGCCGCAATCTCTTCGGCTGTGCTCTGGATGCGGGCAAGAATGGTCTGGATCTCGGTCAGATAGCCGGGCATTGCATCCCAGTAGGCCTTCACCGTCTCCTGCTGATCAAGCATGGCCAGCGCTGCTCCGGTGGCAGCTACCGCCAGTCCCGCTTTGCGGTTGCCCGTTACCAGCAGCACGCTGCCTGCCGCCAGCGTCCCCGCCGCCGCGTAAAGCAGCCAGTCTCCGCACTCGCTGCACCCACTTTCGCTTGTGGCCGGAGCCAGTTCGGGATCGTTGACTGAATTTGAGAGCTGAACAACCACCATTGTTTCTCCTTACGTTTCCGCACGCGGCTCACACGTGCGCGCCGGGAACGGTGAATAGAGTATCGCTCATTCTGGTTGGCAACAGAGCACGATTTCCACCGCGCGATAGTCGCTCTTATGCAACCGGCGCGGAATCCGCCCGGACGAGCGCGCCCGTCAAACGCCGCCCTAGTCCAGGTCGAACTCCCTCAGCGGCTTCACATCCGGCGCGTCTTTGGCTTTGCGCAGCGCATCGGCAAACTTCTTTTCCAGCAGGTCGGCCTTGTTCTTCTCGGCGTCCACGCTCTGGCGGAAGATCGACTCCGTGCGCTCATCCCGCTCCCGCATCGCCTTGGCCGCGGTCTCCAGGTCCTCAAACATCCGTTTGCGCGGCGCCGAAACATGGCTCACCAACAATCCCGTCTGCGCATCGATCTTCAGCATCGCCCCGCAGTCAGGGCACGCTACCTCAAACGTCTTGTCTTTATTCTTAGCCATCGCCACTCTGCATTGTATGCGGTTCAGGCGGGATTTTCGAGGCCCGTTCGCATTGCACGACGCGGGCGCACGTAAGCTTGAGCTTATGACTCTTCCCCCTTGCACAATTGGTAAACTACGGTCCATCATTGATGGTATAGTCATCTGTTTCATCTGCATCGCAGCGTTCGGCAAATCCAGTTTCTGCTGAACTCTGCGCCCAACTGGCTTAATCACCTTCGGGACAACTCAACTCCGTATCCGGGCCCCAATACATTCGTAAAAAGCGAAGGCGCGCAATGTCTCCTGTTCTCCATGACGCCTATCGATTCGACGAATTCGAATTGAGCCGGTCCCGGCGCACCCTGTTGCGCAATGGACAGCCGGTTTCCCTGCTCCCAAAGACCTTCGAGGTCCTTTCCTATCTCGTCGAAAATCCCGGCCGCGTAGTCTCAAAAGAAGAGCTCCTCAAGACCGCCTGGCCCGAGTCGTTTGTCGAAGAAAACAATCTCACCCAGCACATCTCGCTGCTGCGCAAAGCGCTCGGCGACCGTTCCGGATTCGTCGTCACCATCCCCGGTCGCGGCTACCAGTTCACGGCAGAAGTCGCATCCGCCAGCGCACCGCTCACACCTTCACCCTCCGACACCGCTGCCTTCGCGCCGGGCGAAGTTCAGCCCGCGGACCGGGCTGCATCCGCGCTTCGCATGGCAGTTTACGGCGTCCCGCTCTGGGTAAAGGTCACCGCGGCAGCCGTCGTGCTGTCTGCCGCCGCGCTCACCGGCTACTGGGGCTTCGCCACTTGGAAACACTTCACCCACCCGCCCGAGCTTCGCAAGGTGATCGTCGCGGATTTTCAGAACTCCACCGGCGACGCCACCTTCGACCACACCCTCAAGCAGGCCCTCGAGATCGACCTCGAACAGTCGCCCTACATCGACGTGATGAGCGAGCGCGAGGCGGCCAACTCGTTGCAGCTCATGGGCCGCGCCCAGGGATCGGCCATTACCCCCGACGTTGCACGCGAAATTTGTGTCCGCTCCAACCGGCAGGTCATGCTCACCGGCGCCATTCTCCCCGTCGGCCGCGAATACCTGCTCACGGTCGAGGCTACCGATTGCAGCAGCGGCAGCCAGATCGCCGGCGCAAAAGCCGAGGTTGGCGCCAAGGAAAAGGTGCTGGCCGCTCTCGACACTGTAGCCGACAAAGTGCGCCGTGGCCTGGGTGAATCTCCCCGCTCCCTTGAGAGCTACCAGGTGCCCATCATGCAGGCCACCACCGCCTCGCTCGATGCGCTTCGCTCCTACTCCATCGGCCAGTCGATGGATGCGCAGGGCAAAAACGAAACCGAAGTGATCCCCTTCTACCAGCGCGCCGTCGAGCTCGACCCCAGCTTCGCCATGGCCTACGGCGCCATGGCCAGCGAGTACTACAACCTGAGTGAGCCCTACCTTGCTTCGCAGTTTTACAAAAAAGCCTTCGATCTGAGCGGCAAGGTGAGCGCCAAGGAAAAACTGATTCTCGAGGCTCACTACTACTCCGAGGGCCAGCAGGACATGGAGCACGGCATCAACACCTATCGCCAGTGGACTGAAACCTATCCCAACGACTGGGTGCCCTGGGTTGACCTCGCCAACGACTACACGCAGATCGGACAGTATGGGCCGGCCATTGCCGCCGGCCAGCAGGCTCTCAAGCTCGAACCCAATCGCGCCATCAACTCGAGCGTCCTGGCCCGCGCTCTCACGCGCGCCAATCGCTTCGACGAGGCCCGATCCGTGGGCCAGCAGGCCATCCGCCTCGGCAAAGACTCATCGGGCCTGCACGCCACGCTCTACGAAATTGCTGCCATGAGCCACGACTCCAACGCCCTGGCGCAGGAGACCCGCTGGGCCGCCGCGCACACCAACGGATGGTACGGATGGTACTTTTACTTTCTTGAAGGTGTAGCCGCCGAAGGCGCCGGCAAACATCGCCAGGCCGAGCAACTCTTCCATACCTCGTGGGAGGCTGCCCAACGCGAAAACCTCGAAGAGGCTGCCAGCGACATCCTGGTTTACCAGGCCTCGGTCGAGACGGCCTTTGGCCTGCCGGCAGCCGCCCGCACCACGCTGGCCATCACCCGCAACAACGATCAGAATTCACCCGATCTGGCCATGGTCGAGGCCCAGCTCGGCGATCTCTCCGCCGCCAACAAATTCATCGCCGCCCACGGTCCCGACACGCATCCCGGTACGCTCATGGCCAACGTCGATCTGCCCCTGGTCCGCGCCCGGCTTGCCATGGCCCGCGGCAACCCTCTCGAGGCCGTCGCCGCGCTTGAAACCGCCGTCCCTTTCGAAATGGCCAGCTACACCGTGCCCAGCGAGCGCGCCGAAGCCTGGATGGCGGCCAATCGCCCCGACATGGCGCTCACCGAGTACCACAAGATCCTCTCTAACCAGGGCATCGATCCGCTTTCGCCGCTCTACTCCCTGGCCCATCTCGGCATGGCGCGGGCCTGGTCGCGCCAGAACAAAACTCCCGAAAGCCGCGCCGAATATGAGCGCTTCTTCGCCGCCTGGAAAGATGCCGACCCCGATCTGCCCGTCCTCAAACAGGCCCACACCGAATACGCCAGGCTCCCCAGCCCGGCAGCGCCCCCCGCAAAATAATTCCTCCTCCGGCCTCAGGGCAATCGCATTTCAAGATGCGGGAAGATTATGTTTTGAAAGGGCACGGCTTTAGCCGTGCCGAATCAGGCGCAAGAGGAAGATTCTGGCTTCAGCCACGGAGGGGTGGTTTCAGAGTGCAGCATAATGCGTCCCCCAAGGGCTAAAGCCCGGTCGATTCGGGGGGTTCTTTTGGCACAGCTGAAGCCGTGCCCTTTCAAAACATCGACTTATTCAGATATTCCTTAGGGGATTCTTTTGGCACGGCTGAAGCCGTGCCCTACAAAGAAACTCACGGCCTCACTCTACTCGATGCGCTTCGCCCGTTTCATCCATTGCGGGTCGGCGAAGCCGGTGGTGCCCTTTCAAAACCACTGGACCTCAAGATTCCAATTCCAAATGCGATTGCCCTGGATCCTCCACTGGGCGAGGTTCTCCCTGGTTGAAGAACGGGCATGCCGTTTCAATCTCGACCGTGACTGAGCCTAACCGAATTGGAGGCTGGGATGACGCTCGCTGCAGGCGGCCCCGCCGACTAATTTTCTTCCCCTGCCGGAGGTGCCGTGTTCAGGCGGGCCCATGGTTCACACAAGGGGTTGAAATGGAAGTTCATGCGTTTCAAGTTTGCAGAAAAAGGAGGAATCTAATGCAAAGGCAGGGATCAAAGGACGAGAACCCTGCGCTGTCCACATCCGGACACTTAGGCGCGAAAGCGGACGCAAAAAGCTCGGCTGGCCTCCAGGACGAAAGAAAAATGCATGTTCCTTGTGGCGCGTTGCTTGCATGCTAATCAGGGTGATCTTGTCTCGCGGCCTTCACCGAATCCGCAGGTCAGCGAGAGCATTTGTGCGGGCGCCGGGCCTGTCACTTGCTCTACTGCTTACCATCGCGCTTGGTGTAGGCAGCAATTCATCGGTCTACGGGTTTCTCGAGGGATTGACTCACCCCGCCACTCCTTTTGGAGGCCCTGACAGGATCGCATCGATATTCGGGCAAGATCGCTTCGGCGGAGCAGGACCACTCTCACCTGCCGATTACCAGGTGCTTAAAGCGAACCGTGGAACATTTGATTGGATAGGCGCGGCGCGAATCAAGCCGCGCGACGCTGTGATTGGCGGCGACGCGGAGATCGCGATTGTCGCCGCGGTTACGCCCAACTTAGCTGGAGCGCTAAAACTGCCGCTGGACAAAGGGGTAGTGATCAGTCACCGCGTATGGGAAAACGAATTCGCGAGCGGGGCGAATGCGGTCGGCTCCCAGATTCGAATCGATAACGCAGATTTCAGAATTGGGGGAGTTGCACCGGACCAGCTGGACGGTCTCTATAGCGACCGCACTGTCGATATCTGGATCCCATTCGAAGAGCAGGACCAAAAAGGCGAGGACCGGGACAGACAGGATTTATGGGTTCTGGCGGCTCTTCGCCGCGACGTTTCGGCGCGCCAGGCGCAGAACGCTCTTCGTTCAGGCTCAGCCAGGCTGGGTGACGTAAGCGTAAATCCCTTCACGGGAATTGCGCCGAATATGGCCCGGGGATTGTCGCGCGTGGGCATGTTTCTGAACTTCTCTGCCGGAGTTGTGTTCTTCATCGCATGTATCAACGTCGCTTCGCTCCTGCTTGGACGAGCGCTAAGGCGATCGCATGAGACGTCACTTCGCATCGCGCTAGGCGCAACGCGCACCGAACTGTTGTGGGAGTTGTTCTCAGATAGCGTGGTCGTCTCCATCGCCGGCGGGGCCATGGGTTTATTGCTGGGGATACTGACAGCACATGCGATCCCGGCGTTTTTATTCCCGGAGGATGCGGAACGACTCATCTTCGCGCCACATCTGCTCCCAATTCTCGCGGCCTCGATGGCGTGTGTAGTTATTACGGTCGCCTGCGGAATGATGCCGGTCTTTGGAACCGTAACCGATCGCCCCTGGACTGTTCTTCAACGCGAATCCGGTTCGCCCTCGAAAGCAATCCAGCGCCTGCGGTCTGGATTGGTGGTGGGTCAAATTACGGCTTGCTGCCTACTGGTAATCTCGACGGCACTTCTCCTCGACGGTCTTCACTCGGCGTTGAAAACGGGAGCGGGGCATCGACTGGGCAATCCGATCCTGCTGACCGTATCGGCACAGGTGCTGCGTATCGGCCCCTATTTCAGCGCAGTTGAGCAGAAGGCTAAGTCGGTGGCCGGTCTCTCGCCATTGGCGTGGACTGCCCGGCTCCCCGGCAATCAACCAACGTGGCGATCTTTCAGAATCCAGCCTCCGCCATCTTTACAGTATCGCGATGTTGCAATGGACATAGCATGGCTTACACCGGACTCACTCGAATCGCTGGACAACCAGCCGATTGCCGGAAGGATGTTCGGGGTAAGCGATCAAACGCGCAGGGTCGCGGTCGTAAATGAGGAGGCGGCAGCGGAACTTTTCGGCAGGCAGACGGTTGGCGTAGTTATACAGGATGCCGGAGATCAGCCGATCGAAATCATCGGAGTGGTTGGGCAAAGGCCAAATGATGCGAAACAGAAACCGCCCGCAACTATTTATTACGGCTATATTGATCGTCCGGGCGCACCGAACCCGATCAGGCAAGCGCATTTTCGTGTCCCCCTTGTGCCTCCGGTAGCGGGCGTCGAGTTAAACTCCGACGTCGTTTCAGCGGATTATTTCGAAGCACTCGACCTACCATTGATTGCCGGGCATAAGTTCCCCGCACATCGAATTGCCGGCCAGGGGCGTGTGGGAGTGATCAATCAAGAGGCCGCCGATCTCTACTTCAACGGCAGGCCGGTGGGCGCAGGCGTCATCGACGATCGTGGGGTAAGGACCGAGATCATTGGAGTGGTCGGATCACAGGTGTTCGGGACATTCGAACAGCACGCAGAAGCTACAATTTACTTTCCGATGTGGCAAGACTGTCCCCCGCGCATGACGCTGATGCTCAAAGATACGAAGTGGAACAAGGGCATTTCTGCGGATCTTCGACACAAAATTGAAAACGTTCCAGGGGCCGGTCCATATCCCATCGACATCAAAAGTCTCGACACGCAGTTGGCTCTATCCGGTTTGGCAGCATTGCGAATTGCGACCCTGATTGGCAGCGCGTCGGCAGCTACAGCGCTGATACTGAGTATCCTTGGCCTGTTCAGCACCCAGAGCGATGCTGAGCGTCAGCGCCAGCGCGAGCGAGCTATTTGCATTGCATTGGGAGCCCAACGCTGGCGGATTGTTTTTCTGGTAATGAAGAACGCAGGCCGGCTTGCTCTTGCCGGGACGGTGACCGGGACCCTGCTGTCTTTCGCGCTATTGCGGTTGCTGTTAGCCGATATCACAGTCATCGCTTCGCCACCAATCCAGGTGTGGCTGATCGCTCCTCTTTTGCCGGCCGCCGCGGTTTTGCTTGCGAGCGTGGTTCCCGCGCGACGCGCTTCCGTCATCTCTCCTTTGGTGATCATGCGGGACAATTGACAGGTGGTTCGGAGCCAGAGGCTTTGCATATTGCCGAGTCGTACATAGGCTGAGAGAGATCGAAATGTGGATTCCGGTTGGGCGGTGCTGCGACTGGTACGTTTGACTGGCGATAAGGCGACTTATCGTTCTCTATCTGCGGTGGATGAGCGCATTGGCGATAATGCGTCACCGGAATCGGCCAGTCGAAGAGCCGGTCAAAATACCCTACTCCCTTGTCTTTATCGAAAGCACAGTATTCAGGGAAGGTCCTCCGTCTGTGGTCGAGATTGGGTTGTGGGGACCACTCATCAAGGCCTACCGCCGAAACTGTCGACGCATTGCTAGCAAGAACAAAGCAAACAGGGTCGACGTCAGCAAGTTCTCGGCAATCGCAAGTGCCCTTCCCCAAGGGTACGATGGCGTGTATTCCGAGTTCCTCTGGAAGGTTGCGATATCGATCGCCATCAAAAGACTCTTGCCAAGCAGACCTGCCTCTGACCGCAGTTTCTGTGCGCCAGAGTCTTGAGTGTGCCAAGCCGCACCATAAGTGCCCGGCTGGCACGGTAAGGCTTGCTGGAACTCGATGGAAGACAAAGGGAAAAGCGCAGCGAATAGTACAAGTACTCCTAGGAGCCAGAGGATCGGTTTTACATAATTGTTTCCATAATCGCTGCCCCAACGGTATAGCGCGATCATGCCCAGGTTCCGATGCCACCAGCGACGCAGCCCCAGCAGACGGCCCTTCGTTGGAGCCGCTAGGCGCTTCATTTCCATCTCGCCGAAATGGAATTCGTTGGCCGTCCAATAATCTAACTGCGCGTCATAATTCTTCTTGAGCTGCTGATAGATCTGCGAGACTGCACTAATCGACGGATCTTGATCGAGCGGCTCCTCATATACCACAGCCTTGCGATTGTTCCGCCTGCCCCACACTACGGAAGAGGTAAAGCGAACCTCGCTTAGATCGCAATCGCGGAATGAAACCCGACTGAGGTCTACATCATCGAAGATGATATCTTTAGGATTGTAGAAATCCGGTCGCCAGAACCTGGCGCTGGCCCTCCAAGGCTCGTCCTCTATTACGGTGGCAAAAGATGTCCCTAAGAATTCGGCTTTGCCGAGAAACGAAGCGTAACTCCAGTCGGCGACTCTTCTGAATTTCGTATGGTCGTACTCCACTGTCCCGGTGAATGTTGTCCCTACGAAGATTGCGTCCCGGTTGAAGGTCACGAAATGAAAGTCGGCGTCCTGTTTGAAGGTCGCGTAATCGAACAATGCATCTCCCGCGAATTTAGCATTCGAAAAGTTGGCTTTCTGGCCGAAAGTCGCTTCTTTGAATGATGCGTACTTCATGAAGATCGCCTCAGTGAAGTGTGCGTCCGCCGCGAAGGTCGCTCCGCGGTATTCTGCAATCCGCGTATAGGTCACCCCATTAAAGTTTGCGTTCTGCCTGAAGGCCGCTTCACCGAAGCGTGCGTGATACTCGAAGGTAGCATCGGTGAAGTCTGCTTTCTGTGTGAAGGTCGCTCTGTAGAAGACCGCAAGGGCTGTGAAGGTCGCTTTATTGAAGTTCGCCTGCGCCGCGAAGGTCGCTTCACTGAAATTACAGAATGGTAGGAGCGTCTTCCGAGACAGGTTGAGTTCAGGGAAGACGAAGCGGTCAAAGTGAGCCTCACCTTCCCCAGCATCTTTCAGAATGGATTGGAACTCCCGGAAGAAGGCTTCATTGAGCGTGCCCGATTGTTTGGCGGGGTCGTTTGAGTGCATCAGGCATACCGGTTCCCTGTCCACCCCGGCAGGGGCGAGGTGGAGTGGGCGGCCACATGTTTCCAGTCCAAGTACAGTTTTAATTGGGCAGCGCGGTTCGGCATGCGTTTCCTCGCTGGCTTCGTGGCCGGTGGGATTGGAACTCGAACTCTTCTCCATGATGGGGGAGTCTACCATTTCTATCAGGGCAGGTTTCTTCATTTGACTACTCTCGCATTTAGTCCAGCGAGCACCCGACAGAAAGGCAGACCAGAAGTGATCACGGTCGTGCAATTAAGTCGGGTATTCGGTCACCTCGATTGTCAGTTATTGATTCCAGCCCAACGCGCTCATTGAGCGTTGTTTGCCTCAGAAGAGCAGGATAGGTATCGGCAAACGCCGTTGGCGTGTTGGCTATTGCTTGACGGTCGAATCTGACTCAAATGCCGATATGGATGTTCTTGAAAGCACAGGAAATCCAGTAATTGTCGCGCAGGAAATTCACTCCAAAAGAAAAATTCTCTGAACACCGATTAGTTTTGGCGCCCCCGCCGGTTTTACCCAGTAGAGAGCAAAAAACGGGCAAGCCAATGGCGGCCCCGAAAAGGAGATCATTATGAACATCGCGCAAAAAACAGTCTTGATCACCGGCGCCAATCGCGGCATCGGCCGCGCACTTGTCGAGGAAGCCCTGCGGCGCGGGGCGAAGAGAGTCTATGCGGGAACCCGCGGCGGGCTCGACATCGCCGACGAGCGCGTAACGGCGCTGATGCTCGATGTGACCGAGCCCGAGCAGATCGCGCAGGCAGTTCGCCAGGTAGGCAGCCTGGACGTGCTCATCAACAACTCGGGAATTGCACCGTACGACGATCTGAGCGACCCGGCCGTGATCGAGCAAACCCTCGCCGTCAACTTCTTTGGCATGTACAAGGTTTCGCGGGCGTTCCTGCCGTTGCTGAAGCGCGCCAAAGGAGCCCTTGTGAACAACTTGTCGCTGATGGCGCTGGCGCCATTGCCGCTAACGCCCAGCTACGCGATTTCGAAGGCAGCCGCGTTAAGCATGACGCAGTCGCTGAGGGCGCTGCTGGCCAGTGAGGGAGTGACGGTGCACGGCGTCTTCCTGGGTCCGGTCGACACCGACATGACGCGCGGATTCGAGATACCGAAGGCTTCGCCCCAGTCTGCCGCGGAGGGAATCTTCGAGGGATTGGAGAACGGTGAAGAGGACATCTTCCCCGACCCCATGTCCCGGTCGATTGCGGAGGGTTGGCGCACGGGCGTGGCCAAGGAGTTCGAGCGCCAGTACGCGAGTTTCGTGCCGCAGAGTGCCGCGGCTCTGTAGGAGCGCGGCACATCGCGCAATGCGCAAAAAAGAGAAGAACAGAGGATGGAGACAAGGATCATGAAAAAAGATGGATTCACGACATCGTTTATGGTTGACCAGACTCCCGAAGAGGTCTTCGAAGCCATCAACAACGTGCGCGGCTGGTGGTCGGGTGAGGTCGACGGCAACACCGGCAAACCTGGCGCCGAGTTCACTTACCACTACAAAGACATGCACAGGTCCACGCAACAAGTGACGGAATTCGTGCCCGGCAAGAAAGTTGTGTGGCACGTTACTGGCGCCGAACTTACGTTCGTCAAAGACAAGAAGGAGTGGATCGGGACGGACATTGTTTTTGAGATCGCGAGAAAGGGCGGCAAGACCGAGCTGCGCTTTACGCATGTGGGCCTGGTCCCTGCATTCGAGTGCTACGGCGGCTGTTCAGGCGCCTGGGGCGCGCTTGTAGAGGGCAACCTGCGCAAATTGATTGAAACCGGGAAGAACCAGCCTGACGCATTCGCGTAATACCGTAAAGAGGCTGCTTACGCGTGCATGCACCGCGGTTAAGAAATCACTCAACCGAATCTTCAATGTTACGGAGGAACCATGTCGAATCAAAACTACACCGCAACCATTTTAGTGGACCAGTCGCCGCAAGAAGCATGCGAGGCGATCCGGAACGTTCGCGGATGGTGGTCGGAAGAGATCGAAGGCAGCACCGCCGAGGCCGGCGACGAATTCAGATACCACTACCAGAACGTCCACAGTTGCACCATGAAGCTGGTGGAGCATGTGGCGGGCAAGCGAGTTGCCTGGCTCGTCACCGACAACTACTTCAATTTTACCGAGGACAAGACCGAGTGGAAGGGCACCACGATCGTTTTCGAGATTTCCAGGAAAGGCGATCGAACGGAGATTCAGTTTACGCACGAAGGCCTGGTCCCGGCCTACGAGTGCTACAACGTCTGCTCGGACGCCTGGGGCTCGTACATCCGCGGCAGTCTAAAGAGCCTGATCGCAAGCGGCAAGGGCTCGCCCAGCCCGAAGGAATAGCGGAACTGCGGGGTTCCTCGAGATGGTGAATGGTTCGGAGTGCGAAAGAATCAGAGTTCGGTGTGCCCTTTCGCATCAATTTACGTTCTTGCTGGTTGCAGGCTGGGGCAACCGGTTGAACGTGCTCAATCTCTAACTGGACATCGCCGCCTGTTGACTGGGAACAGCCAGGTCATATAAGGACCATAACCAACAACCGGGGAAACTCGACGAAGGGAGAAAAGGACAATGACGACACCGACAATGCACGGATCAGAAACATCAGGGCCGATCGCAATGAACATGCCTCCGATTGTGTCGCAGCAGGAGTGGGAGGCTGCGCGCCAGCAGTTGCTGGTGAAAGAGAAGGCTTTGATGCACGCCCGTGATGCGCTGGCGGCCGAGCGCCGGCGGATGCCTTGGATGGGGGTCGAGAAGAATTACGAGTTTGAGGGACCGAAGGGCAAAGTCAGCCTGCTCGATTTATTCGAGGGCCGCCGCCAGTTGATTGTCTATCGCGCCTTCTTCGAGCCCGGGGTGTTCGGCTGGCCCGACCACGCCTGCCGCGGCTGCTCATTTGGCGCGGATCAGGTCTCTCATTTGTCTCATCTGAATGCCCGCGACACCACGCTCGCGTGGGCCTCGCGCGCGCCGCAGGCGGACATTGCGCGGCTGAAGGCGCGAATGGGCTGGGCGATGCCCTGGTACACCATGACCGACAGCTTCGATGTGGACTTCGGCGTGGACCAGTGGCACGGGCACAATGCATTCATCCGAGACGGGGACAAGGTGTTTCGCACATACTTCATCAACAGCCGGGGCGACGAGGCGATGGGGTCCACGTGGAGCTACCTCGATATGACGGCGCTGGGACGCCAGGAGACCTGGGAGGACTCGCCAGAGGGTTACCCCCAGACGCCGCCGTACAAATGGTGGAACTGGCACGACAACTATAACGAGGCTTCGCCTGACCCGCTATGGCTGGATATCACCACCGATCCCGTGGGCGCAGCAGCCCGACGGCGCGAAGCAGAAGCAAAAGCATGCGGCTGCGAATGAGTACGACATCTCCACCTGAAACATGTGCAGCAGAGGAGGAACAATGACAGACGTCATGACGGAGAAACTTGGCGCGCCAAAAATCGTTGATCGGAGCACCTTCCAGGAGCAGCTGGACGCATTGCGGATTCGAGAAAAGGCTCACACGCACGAAGGCGACGCCATTGCAGCCGCCCGCCGGCGCCTCCCTATGGTCGAGGTCGACGGCACTGCAACGCTGATTGGCGCGCAGGGTCCGGTGACGCTTCTCGACACGTTCGAGGGCCGTCGGCAGCTGATCGCCTACTACTTCATGTGGCACGCCGGCCATCCAGCGCCGGAGCAGTGCGAGGGGTGCACCTGGGTTACGGCGCAGGTCCGCGAGCTGTCTTATATCCATTCGCGCGACGTTACCTACGCCACGTTTTGCCAGGGCCCTTACGAAGAGAGCGCCCGCTACCGCGACTTCATGGGCTGGGAGATGCCGTGGTACTCGGCCCCACGGGAGTCGCTCGAGACGCTCCTGGTTGGACGCCGGATTGGCAGGATGCACATCGTGTGCTACCTGCGACAAGGGCCCAATGTCTTCGAGACGTACTGGACAACGGCGCGGGGTTCCGAAGTGATGGATAACAACTATCACTTGCTCGATTTGACCGTCTATGGGCGGCAGGAGAAGTGGGAAGACTCGCCAGCCGGCTGGCCGCAACAGTGCAGCATCACGCGAACCAAGAGCGGCGCACCAACCTGGGAACCGGAGTGGCCGGGCGGACGCCCCATCGCCCAATGGCCCCGCCTGGAGGCCGGATATTCCGACGACCTGAAATTTGGCAGACGATGAACCATGCCAGGCAGTGTCCCGGCTACGTACCAAAAGGCTGCGACGAATACGAATTGGGATATCCGCAATGATTTCATTCGAGGGATGGCCGCGCCGCGTCTAAAATCGTACGCAATGGCGATCGAGTCTACCCAGCACGGTCAGACTTCGGAAGATGCAAACCTGGCCTTTGAACGGCTCGCGGAACCGTTTCGGCGGGAGATCAGGCTGCATTGCTACCGCATGCTGGGCTCGCTTCACGAAGCTGAGGACCTGGTGCAGGAGACCTATCTGCGCGCCTGGCGCAGCTTCTCGAGCTTTGATGGCGGTTCGATGCGCGCGTGGCTATACAAGATCGCCACCAACGCCTGCCTGAATGCGCTTGAGAGCCGCAAGCAGCAGCAGCGCTATTTGCCTGACCAGCTTGGTCTCGCCGGCCCGCCGAAGTTGGAAGGCGGCCCTGCCCTCGACGTGCCCTGGCTTGAGCCGTATCCAGATGCGAACCTCGAAGGCCTGGCTGACGCAGCGCCGGATCCTGAGGCGCGCTACACTGCGCGGGAGTCTGTGCAGCTGGCTTTTGTCGCCGCCATTCAGCAGTTGCCGCCGCGCCAGCGTGCCGCGCTCATGCTCTGCGATGTGCTGGGCTGGGCATCGGCTGAAGCGGCAACTTTGCTCGGCAGCACGACGGCATCTATCACGAGTGCGTTGCAGAGAGCGCGAGAGACGCTGTCACAACGCTATTCTGACCGGCGGCCGCCGCTCGAATCACGGCCAGGTTCTGCCCAGCAAAAACTTCTTCGGCGCTATCTGCAGGCTTGGGAAGGACACGATGTGGACGGTTTCGTGGCTTTACTCAAGGAAGATGCAACGGTTGTGATGCCGCCGTGGCTGCGGTGGTTTGTGGGGCGTGAGGTCATTGGGACATTCTTTTCTGCGGCATGGAAGACCTGCGGTGGCCTGCGCCTGGTGCCGACGTCGGCCAATGGGCAGCCGGCATTTGCCATTTATGAGTTCTCCGGCGGAGACAGGCGCTGGAATGCGCACTCCATTCACGTACTCACGCTTGAGAACGATGTGATTTCCGCAATCACGCTGTTCTTGGAGCCCCGCCTCTTCCCGGACATCGGGCTTCCGCAGTTCCTGCCTGATGACGTGAACTCCGGATTGGGGAATTGTTCGCACCACGTGTAATCGCCGCTCGATTGCGCAAAGCGGACGGCACGTAAGATGCGGTGGCGATGGTCAGTTTTTGGCCGACGGAGATTACTGCCGAATCGTTCAAGCTGATGAGCACCCGTTTTCCGTCCCGCTGTATCTCGGAGGGAAGAATTCGGTCGCCGCTGGTCACGCGCAGAGAGGCGCCCTGTTCCATTTCGAGAGCGATAGTCTTCACTGACAATTTGCCCCAGTTCACCTGAATCTCAGCGTGAAAGCTGTTGGGTGCAACTTTCTGCGAATATGCGCCCCAGCCTTCGGCGCAGGTGAAAGCAGATTTGAAATTGTCGGGTGAGAGCCGCGGCGCAAAGCCGATGTGCATCTTGGGGCCGTGATACTCAAATCCGCACGCCGCGAGATAAACGCCATAGCTGGCCATGCTGCGCGCGTAATGGTCGCCGCACTCGATCTCATTCCACGGGTTTCGCTTGCTGGGATGGTAGCGATCGTGAACGGCGCGAAATACCGAGAGGCCTTGCTGCACCATGCCTTCCCAGATCATGTGGCCGGCCACCTGATACTCGAAACCCACCATGCACTCGTTGAAATAGCCTGAGGCCCATTCCGGTCCCTGGCCCTTGGCGTTTTCGTAGTCCCAGTCAGTGCGCGGGAAGGTGCACATCAGCAGTCCCGCTTCGCCCGGCATTGCGAACCAGCGGCCCGGTTTGTATACCTCGCGATAGGGGCCTACGTCGGGCGAGAAGTTGTAGCGCCAGAGCGAACGCAATGCCGAACGGGTTTCGTTCTCGGGGAAAATGCGAGGGAGACCGACCTGAAACGCCCAGCTCTGGCCCATGACCTGATCGATTTCGCAGCCGGTGCCCGAATTGATGGCGTCGAGATGCCGTGGATCGACGCGGTTAATGAAGTAGCCCCGATCGAAGAGTTGTTCAACTATGTTTCTGCGGCCTGCTTCGAGGATGGGGCGGCAGGCGGCGGCGAAGGAAGTGTCGCCAACCTCGCCGGCCATTTGAACAGCGGCCGAAAGAGCGGCGAGGTAAAGCCCGCTCAGCCACGAGACCTTTCCATACCAATCGGTATCGAGAGTGTTGTGCTGATTGCTCTCAATCAGGCCGTCGCCGTCGGCGTCTTTATTGATGAGCCATTGCATGGCAAGTTTGATTTTGGGCCAGTTGCGGCGGAGGAAACGATCGTCGGCAGACATCTGGTGTTCGCGCAGGGCGCGGAGAACATATCCCGACTGCGCGTCGATGGCGGGAATGTCGTTGAATTCGCCGCGAAAGTGGATGTCGCCGTCGGGCATTTGCGCGAGGCCGAAGTCTACTCGCTCGTGCAGGTCTCGCTCCAGTTCGGGAAAAAGCCGCGCGGTTGCGTGAGCATACCCGTACACATGGCCGCAGGTTCCCTGGCAGTTGCCTACGCCCTCCCATCCGTAATAGCGGCCGTCGAAGAGCCGGTAGCTGGTTGAAGTGGCGAGGATGGATGTATTGAGGAACGTGCGATCGAGAAACCAATATGGAAGCGAGGAGTCGTACCAGGTGTCGCGCCAGAGCCGCGTCTGCGATGCGAGCCGGTCAAATTCCCGCGATACATACTCGACCACCTGCGACGCTGAAGAGAAGCGGGTGGCGTAGAAGCGTCCGCAGTCTGCAAACGAATCATGGATGGAGAGGTTGGGAAAATGCCAGGCTATGAGGAAGGTGACCTGCTTGCTGTCGCCCGGTTGGAGCTCCAGCTTGCGCGCTACATTTCCGATCAGTTTTTCGCCGAAATTGGCAGTTGCATCGCCGCTGGTTTCGCCGGCCGGCTCACCCAGCAAAGCCAGCGACATGGTTCCGTAGTCGGAGAGAGAGGTGAGCCAGTCGGCGCTGCCGGTTGTTACGGAACCTGGCGCGGGCTCGGCCGAAAAAACGATCTGCGTAATGCCCGGGCTCAGACTGACGCGGTTGCGCAGTACGCCTGCAATATTTCGATGATGCAGGCAAACGGCATTTTCAAGATGGCCTCGGAGCGTGGCAGTTACTGGAGCATTGGTGCGATTGCACAAGGTAAACTGCATCACCGTGACGGGCAGGCTGGAGTCGGCCGTGTTCAAGGGAATGAACGGAGAGAAAGCCTCAAGCTTCACGGTCAGGGGCAAGTTGGGGCCGGTGTAATCGATGGTTGCGATGGGGTATTCGCCGCGGAAGGTGACTTCTTCGACGCCGGAAGCGTCGAGAGGAATGGTTTTATCGTCTATAGCCAGGGAGAATCCCTGCGAGATGGGCGATTCAACGGCGACGGGCAGGGCGTAATGGCATTTTGCGCGGTCATCGGTAAAGATGAATTGGTTGAAGACATCCCAGTGCCATAGGCGGCCGTCGCCGGCGAGATACAAATGGCCCGAGAAGAGACCTCCGACGGGCATGCCGAGGTATTTGAACTCATCGCGCGATTTGGTAAAAGTGATCGGCTCGCCACGCGCGAA
>DATJSB010000036.1:0-5225 GCA_035504315.1 Occallatibacter sp. | reverse complement strand
TCTCGCGGGACGCCCTGAATCTTAACCAGGGCACCATTTATCCGGCCCTCGTCCGACTTGAGCAGCACGGGTGGACCCGCGGTTCGTGGGGCAAGACGGAGAACAATCGCGAGGCGAAGTATTATGCCATTACCAAAGCGGGGTTGAGGGCGCTTGATGAGGAAACCCAACGCTGGCGCCAGATGGCCGGGGTGGTTGAAAAGCTGCTCGCGGAGGAACCGTGACGATGGCGCATTGGAGAAGAAGCATAGCCAGGCTCCGCGGTCTCATCGCCAACAGGCGTGCCGAAGAGGACCTTGCGCGGGAAGTTGCATCGCATCTCGTCTTGCTCGCTGACGAGTTTGAACGCCGCGGCATGTCGCCGGAAGAAGCGCGGCTGGCCGCGCTATCCGCATTCGGTGGCGTGGAGCAGGCAAAACAGGCGCATCGCGACGAGCGCTCTCTGTTATGGATCGAACAAGCCGCGCAGGACCTGCGCTATGGTCTGCGCACGTTGAGGAGGAGCCCCGGTTTCACCCTCACTGCCGTGCTCACGCTGGGCCTCGGCATCGGAGCGTGCACGGCCATCTTCAGCCTCGTGAACGCAGTCCTCATCCGTTCGTTGCCGTATGGCGATCCAAGCCGCCTCGTCTATCTTTATACGCCCAATCGGCAGTTCAAATTGCCCGCCGAAGTCTTCGGCCCCGCCTACGCCGATTTCTACGACCTCAAGCGCGACAGCCATTCCTTTCAGGATATGACTGCCTTCGGTCAGTCGGTCTTCAGCCTTGCTTCCGCGGGCGCTGCAGAGCGAGTGAGCGCGGCGCTGGTCGATGGCCGCTTCTTTTCAACCTTTGAGGCATCCCCCGAAATCGGCCGCGCCATCACTCCGGACGACAATCAGCCCGGCCACGAAAGAGTGGCCGTCATCAGCCATGCCCTGTGGCAGTCCATGTTCGGTTCAGCCCCTGACATCCTCCATCGCTCGCTGGTGCTCGACGGCAAGAATTACCAAATCGTCGGTTTAATGCCGCAGGCCTTCGAGTATCCGCATAGCACCGATTTGGCCTACGGAGAATCTCAATATAAGGCGACCCAGGTCTGGCTCCCGCTAGCCCTTACTCCACAGCAGACGGCCGATAGAGACAATTCGAGCGGAAATGCCGTCGCTCGTCTCAAGCCTGGCGTCTCCATCTCCCAGGCGCAGGCAGAGATGGCCGCCATCATGGTGCGCCTCGACAAACTCCATCAGATGAAGGGCTGGGGCGCGCTGATCGAGAACTTCGTCGACAGCACCGTCGGCCACGTCCGCACGCTGCTGTGGCTTCTTCTGGGCGCGGTGTCGATCGTGCTTTTGATCGCCAGCGGCAACGCCGCTAATTTGCTCCTCGCCCGCGCCGCCGGACGCATGCGGGAATTCGGCGTTCGTGTCGCACTTGGCGCCGGTCGCAGCCGCATCGTTCGCCAGCTCATCACGGAAGCCCTGTTGATCGGTCTAGCCGCCGGAGCCATCGGTGTCGCCTTCGCGTACCTCTTCCTGCGCATTCTTCCGCTCGTCAATCCGGGCAACATCCCACGCCTCGATGAAGCCTCGCTCGACCTGCGCGTCCTGCTCTTCACCATAGCAATCTCGCTGCTTACCAGCTTGCTCACCGGCGTCTTCCCTGCTCTCGCCGTCTCGCGCATCAACCTCACCGACTTCCTCGCCACTGCCGGTAGCCGCAGCGTTGCCGGCGTGCATACCCGGGTTCAAAGCGCGCTCATCGTCATCGAGTCGGCACTCGTCGTAGTCCTGCTCGCTTCAGCCGGCCTGCTCATTCGCAGCTACGTTAACGTCGAGTCGGTTGACACCGGCTTCTCGCAATCCACCGTTACTGTGAACATTGGGCCCGATCCGAGTTACAGCCATCCACAGGCCGTTGAATTCTTTCGAAATCTCTTCGCGAGACTGCAGGCGTTGCCCGGCGTAAAAACGGTTGGAGCCGTCAGCAGCCTGCCCCTTAGTAACTCCGAAGACCTAAGAATGTTCGCGGTGGATGGCTATCCAAACCGAATCAGTCAATTGGCTGAAGCGCGCTGGGTGACACCCAATTATTTCTCGGCAATGAGGATTCCACTTATTGCCGGGCGGTTGTTCACCGCTGATGAGAAACCCGCGTCGCACACCGTCATCGTCAATCAAAGTTTCGTCCGCAAATATTTTTCGGGTCGCAACCCCATCGGTGGCCGCGTCAGCAGACAGGATGACCCCACTCGATGGAACACCGTTGTGGGTGTCATTGGGGACGTGCGCAACACCAGCCTGGAAGAGCCCGCCGAACCGCAAATTTATGAACCCGATATGGAGTTCGCAGGCGGATACATCGCTATTCGCTCTTCGCTTCCGGCCAAATCCTTCGTAGCCAACGTTCGCACCATTCTTCATTCCCTCGATCCCAACCTCGCCGCGGGTGACATTCAAACCATGGGAAATCTTGAGTCGGAAGCCAGCGCGCGTCGCCGCTTCCAAACCTCGCTGCTCAGCGTCTTCGCCGGCATCTCTCTGTTTCTCGCGCTGGTGGGCCTCTACGGCCTCATGGCCTACTCCGTCAGCCGCCGCACCCGGGAAGTCGGCATTCGCATGGCCCTCGGCGCCGAGCGTAGCGATGTACTTCTGCTAGTAATCGAGAAAGCCGCGTTCCTGCTTGCCATCGGTCTCGCCTCCGGCCTCGTCGCTTCGTGGTTCGCCACGCGCGCCATTCAGGCGTTTCTCTTTGGCGTCAGCCGGCATGACCCAATTACAGTTCTCTGTGTCTGTGGTTTGCTCGCGGTCTCTGGCCTGATCGCAGCCATGATTCCCGCTCGCCGCGCCGCCTCGATCGATCCCATGCAGGCACTGCGGACAGAGTAGGAAGAGACACGGGCGTTTTTGGGAATCGTAGATAGAGAGATCTGGACTTCTTTCACGCCAAATCGCCAAGCGCTCACCAAGCCCGGATTGGTACCGATAAGTCTTAGTGCTGTATCTGGAGCGCCCGCACCGACGCGCAACGCGCCAGTCAATTTCTCGAGAGCCGACGAACCGGGCATCACTAAGACTCGAATCGCCAGATTCCGCCCACCATGGTCCGCTCCGCTTCGACTTTCCGAAGTTCGGATGGATCCGTCTTGAAAGGATCTTGCGCGAGCACCACGAGGTCAGCAAGCTGGCCGGCTTGGATTCTACCTTTGAGGTGCTCCTCGAACGCAGCATAGGCGCCGTTCACCGCGCCGCAGAAAATCGCTTCTTGAAGAGTGATGCGCTGATTTGCTCCCCAGACGTTTCCCCTCATGTCAGTACGCGTGAGCTGAGACTGCAGCCACATCATCGGATCAGCCGGGCTGGCAGTGTAATCAGACGAGTCGGTTGGACGTAACCCAGCGTCGAGAAAGCTACGCATGGGGAACATTTGCTTCGTGCGCTCTTCCCCATAAAAGTGCATCACGTCACCGTGAAAGTACACGTAGCACGAGAACGGCGCCGGAATGACGTGTAACAAGCGCATCCGCTCAATCAGTGGCTGGGTTGCCAAGGTGCAATGTTCAATCCGAAACCGCGGGTCTTTTTTTGGAAATTCCCCTTGAATTCGTTCGTATACGCTCAGTATCCTGTCAATTGCGAGGTCGCCATTGGCGTGTGTAGCCAGTTGCCAGCCCGCAGCGTGCGCCTTGTACCCCGTCTCATATAACTGCTCCTCGCTCGAAAGCTGTAATCCCACATAGTTGTTGGGGATTCCGATATACGGTCGAGACAGCCAGGCCGTACGTTCAGAGATAGAACCATCGGCATACTGTTTCACTCCACCAATTCGCAGCCACTCATCGCCGAAACCCGTGTGAATACCAGCGGCAATAAATCGGTCAATGGCATTGGCCGAAACATGGCAATACAATCGCATCGTCAACTCGCCCACATCGCGCGCGTCCTGATAGCCCTGCACGTCTTCCGGCGAAGCATCGGCGTCGCAAGTTGACGTGATTCCTTTACTAACAAAAAGTTTCGAGATAAGGGTGGCGCCTTGCCGATAGTCATCGCGCGTGTTGTGCTGAGGAATGAGGTTGAGAAAGACTTGCATGCCGGCATCACCCACAAAGCCAGTGAGGTGGCCCTCAGCATCGTGCTCGAATCGGCCCCCACGTGGGTCCGGCGTCTGGTCGGTCACCTTTCCTACTTCCAGTGCTCTGGAATTCACGAAGGCAGTGTGGCCGCCACGATGCTGCACCAGAACCGGGTGATCGCTGACGGCGTCATCAAGATCGTGTCGATTGATGGGACGAGGAGTTTTACCGTCGTCGTACAAGAATCCGAGCACCCATCCCCCGGGCGGCGTATTCTTCGCGCGCTCATGTAGTAGCGCCTTGATTTGTTCAATCGAATCTTTATCGCACGCGACTTTCCGGAGATGCTCAACGCCGGATTCAACCGGATGGGCATGCGCATCGTTGAAGCCGGGAAGAACGGTCTTCCAAGCGAGATCTATTTTGCGTGTGCGGGCTGTTGCGAGGCGTAGCACATCTCCATTGGAACCGACGGCGACAAATCTGCCATCGTTGATTGCCAGGGCCTGCGCTTGTGGCTGGGCCTCATCGACTGTCCACATGTTTCCGTTATACAGAATGAGTTCCGGACCTGCTGGACGCAACACCGGCAGCGCCAGCGCGCTGCCCATGCTATGGAGAAACTTTCGACGAGAAAGTGATTTCATTGCACCTCGATAAACTCGCAGTCTATCAAGAGTTTGACGATTGTCCTGCGGTGCTGCGAGGTCCAGACAGATCCATCGCTTCGTGGCTGTTTCAACCGGAATGGTTTCAACCTAAAATTCGTAACGCAAGGCGAACTGCATCACCCGCGGGTTGGTCATCAGGTGCGTGTAGTTGCCGAAAGTTGTGGTGGCGATAGAGTTGTTGCTTTCGCTTGCGCTGGAGGAATTCAGGTCATTGAAGTCGAAGCGAGTCGAATTGGTCACATTGAATACTTCCCAGCGCAGGGCGAGGTCGTGCTTTTCATTCCACGGCATCTTCCAACGTTTTGAAAGGCCGAGGTCGAGGCCGAAGAAGCCGTCTCCACGTACAAAATTCCGCACTCCTACCTGACCCGGCAGCGCAGGATCGAATGAATTCTCGGCAGCGGTTGGGTTGCGAAAAAGGTTCACGTTGCCGTCCGCTTGATGATAAGCGCCACTTTGCAAGTGTGAGACGGTCGGCATTGCGGCACCTTCCCAATA
>DATJSB010000035.1:0-39326 GCA_035504315.1 Occallatibacter sp. | reverse complement strand
TACGAGCACAAGCAGATGCCCGCAATCCCGCTGATGCCCAACTTCCACCCCTTGACCGACACGCTTTACAAGCCTTACGACATTGGGCAGGTGGGCCAGCTTGACCTGCGCATTCTGTCCGAGTTGTTCGGGGGCGACTCGGCGTCAACGGATCTGACGCCCGCCTGGAACGGCGGCCTCTACTGGGCGGGCCAGTTGCGCAGCGCCACAACTCCGGCCGCGCAGGACAGCACCAAATCTCTTGCCCTCTTCTACCTTTCGGTGTGGAAGAATCCGATCTCAGCCAATAACTTTGCCAAAATGTATGCCGATAACCTGGGCCGCAAATACTCTGCCGTCCACCTGGAAAAATCTGCCGCTCCCGAATCAAATGAAGGAAACGTCGAGGAGGTTTACTCGACCGGCGAGGGCCCGGTGGTGATTACGATCCGCGGCAAGCTGGTATTTGTGGCTGAGAGTTTTCCTCTTGAGCTGGCGCGCAAGCTCACCGCTCTCTTCTTAGACGCGCAGGGTGGAGGCGAGCTTCGCATGGCCTCGTCGCCGGAATCGCTGGTGCCGCAGACCCGCGCGCACACCGCGCAGGCTGCACTGCAACCGGTCGATCCCAGTTCCGAGCCGCCGGCTTTGCGGCCGCTCTCCGGCGACCTGGTGCGCTTTTTCGGAGACTGCGGGGTGATGAAGGCGGCGATGGATGCCGCGATTCGGGCGGACCGGCAAAAATCCCTCGCCCGGACAACCACTCGCTGAGTTCCCGGAGTCAAAAGAATTCGGGGCCCCACGAAATCTGATTCTTCCCTCTGGTTCTTCCGTCTTATTCTTCCCGTGGAGGCGCGTGATGAAGACTGCTCCCGTGACCTATCCTCCTGAGCGAAGTCTGGCGGAGTCGAAGGACCTGCTTCTTGAATTCGGCCGAGAAGCGTGGGAGACACGCGCCGCAGGCGCGGAGGTTGTTATCCCCGCGTTTCAACGTGGGGAAAACGAGCACATCTAGACGACGAGTCCCGTAGGGACGACGCCCCTTACGAGGGCTTGAGCCCGAACACCTGTAGCCCCACGCGTTATGATGTATCTCCTGAAGCAAGAATCAAGACCAGGGAGACAACGCGTTGCCGGGTAAGCTCGAACTGCTGTTGGGACCGATGAGAAGCAACAAGACCGCGGAGTTGCTGCGCCGTGCCGAAATGCGCCGCCAGTACGCCAAGCAATACGTGATGGTGCTGAAGCCAAGCGACGACACCAAGGGCGGTCCCGGAGTGGTGGAGAGCCGCAATCCCAACGGCCACGGCAAATCGAAGGCGTTCGAATTTCCTTCCGCGAATCCGTGGGCCGTTCTCGAGGCTATCGCCGATAAGGAGCAGGAGATCGGCAAGCGCGTGGAGTCGATCGCCATTGACGAGGGCCAGTTCGTCACCGACCTTTTCCTGTTCACCAAGCATCTGCTCGACAGCAACCACGATGTGCTGGTGGCCGGGCTCGACCTCGATTTCCGCGCCATGCCCTTCGGCGAAATGCTCAACCTCACCTGGCTGGTAACTGCTTACGGCGGCAGCACTACCGAGTGCATGGCCTACTGCGCGTGCGGCGCGCGGGCGCTTTACTCGCAACGGCTAATCGACGGCAAACCTGCGCCCTACGACAGTCCCGTCAAGGTTCCCGGCGATGCCTACGAGCCGCGCTGCGCCGAGCACTTTGTACTGCCCGGAAAGCCGCACTAAACAGAGGCCTGTGGTCAGGGGTCAGCGGTCTGCGATTAGTTTTCAGCGCACAACTTTCAGCCGTACCTATTCGCCGTCTCCCGTAGGGAGGCGAGGAATTTAGCCCATGGATGGAGGCCGCCGCAGCGGACGAAATCCTGGGAAAGCATTCACAAAGACGATTCAGCCCCATAAGGGGCGGCGCGAATCGAAGGGCTCTCGGCTTCATCCCATTCGGAGGGAGCAGAGGCCTTCAGGCCCGGACCGTCCATCGCCAACGCGGGCACGCCGCATTGGCATATCACGATCGAGCTAAAAGTTGTCTTTCCTGCCTGCGCTTCAGTGACTGTACGACTCGGGGTCAATCTCGACGTCGGGCGGAGGGAACAGAAGCGTGTGCGTCCTGGGATCGTATTCCAGACTGAGCGCGCCGCTCTTGCGGCCGTTGATGAGGATCGCGGCCAATAAGGCGTTGCCGTAAACGCGCGCCGCAACAATCTTGTGCGACTTGATGGTGCCGTAGTCATTGTTACTGCTGTCAGGACCCCAACCCTTCTGGAAAGTGGCGAAAGTATAGAACTTGAGCTCGTTGTGATGCTGCTGCCAGTTGGGATCGTGCACCCAGACGCCGTAAGCCTTTTGAAGATTATCTTGCTCAACGTCGGCGAGGAATCGGTTCATGGTACTGCGGCCGGCCAGATGGATGTACCAGTTCCAGGGCCAGTCGATGGGCCGGCCCGAGGCCAGCCAGAAGGCAACGAAGAGGACCAGAATGGCGCCAGCCCCCGCCGAGAGAAACATGCGCCGGCGGCGGTCGCGGGCTTCGTCGAACTTTGGTGCATCGAGAAGAGTCATAGTCAGTGGTCAGAGATCAGTAGTCAGAGATCAATCACCAATATTATTAGACACCATGGCCGCGAAGGTGGTTCCCGGCGCTGTCTCAGTCCCTTAGTCTCTCAGTCCCATAGTCCCTTAGTCCCTGCGTCTCTGCTTTTCACCCTTCGTAGCTGTAAGTGTTGCGGTTCTTGTCGGCGTGGCGCTCCAGCGCAAGCTCGATGAGCCGGGTGATCAGGTCCTTGTAGCTCACGCCCGTCGCCTCCCACAGTTTGGGGTACATGCTGATCGAGGTAAATCCGGGCAGCGTGTTCACCTCGTTGATGTAGATGCGGCGCCTGCCGTCGGGCTCCATCAGGAAGTCGACCCGAGCCAGGCCCGAGAGGTCGCAGGCTTTGAAAGCCGCGACGGCCATCTCGCGTATTTCTCTCGTCTCGGGCCGGCTCAATTTGGCGGGGATTACGGGCACCGAGCCTTCAGACAGATACTTAGCCTCGTAGTCGTAAAACTCCTTGCCGGGAATGATCTCGCCCACCACGCTGGCCTTGGGCGAGTCGTTGCCGAGGACGGCGACTTCGAACTCGCGGGCGCGGGCTTTTGTTCCGCCAACGCCGCGCTCGACAACGATCTTGCGGTCGTACTTTGCGGCGAGCGTGAGCGCGGGCCCAAGTTCCCTGCGGTTGTGCGCCTTGCTGATTCCCACCGACGAGCCAAGGTTCGCCGGCTTGACGAAGACCGGGTATCTGAGCGCCTTTTCGATGCGCGCGATGGACTTGCGCGGAGCGGATTCCCAATCGGAGCGCAGCAGCGTGACATGTTTCACGATGGGCAGCCCTGCCTCGGCGAAGAGGCGCTTCATCACATCTTTGTCCATGCCTGCGGAGGAGCCCAACACGCCCGAGCCGACGTAAGCGATGCCGGCCAGCTCAAAGAGCCCCTGGATGGTTCCGTCTTCGCCAAAGGTGCCATGCAGGACCGGAAAGACCACGTCGAGGGGGGACTGGCCGTCCTGGCTCTCCTTTTGGATGAGACTCGTGGAAGAGCGGGGCTCGGGCGCCAATAGCGTGGGAATGCCTTCTTGCAGCAGTTTGGCTCCGGGGGTGGTTTCGGGGTCGCCCGCGCGCAACCGTCGGGCCACGGCGCCGGCGCGGCCCTCCAACAGCCCTTTCGCGTCGGCCGAGGCCAGCCAGCGGCCCTCCTTGGTGATGCCGATGGGGGTGACGTCGAATTTGTCGCGATCGATTGCCTTGAGGATGGAGGCGGCCGAGAGCAGCGAGACCTCGTGCTCGCCGCTGCGCCCGCCAAAGAGAATGCCTACCCGGAGCTTCTTGCCCATGCTTCTATTTCACCACCTGTAACCGCATTTTTATGGGGCCTGCATCGACATAGGCACGGGTTCAAGTTAGTCTGAACGCAATTCGGGTCCTGTTCACAGCGTTCTGGAGACGGGGAGGTGTCGATGAGTCATCCGGTAGTTCACTTTGAGATTGGCTGCAAGGACAAGGCGGCCACGAGCGCGTTTTACTCGGCGGTGTTCGCGTGGAAGATCGACGCAGGCCCGATGGGCATGATCGATACGGGATCGACCGACGGCATACCGGGGCATGTTGCGGCCCTCGGCCACGAGCCGCACCAGTTCACGCACTTTTACGTGCAGACCGATAACGTAGCCCAGACGCTGGCGCAGATTGAGCAACTGGGCGGCAAGACGGTGGTGCCGCCGGTCGAGATTCCCAGCGGAACATTCGCATGGTTCGCCGACCCCGAAGGGAATGTAGTGGGATTGTGGAAGCCGAAGGGGTAGCGGCGAGTCAGCAAATCAGCGAGTCAGTGCGGTATGGCCATCTCCCACCCTTCGTGTAAGGGGCGCGTCAGGAGTGGGATACCCGTCTAGCTGCGTAGAAATTCTGCTACAGTTTGGCTTAAATGCCGTTCCCTCTAAAGTCATTCTCGTTCCTACGTCCGTTTTTGTATCACCTAACATCGGCCGATAATCTCGACTCAATCCGTTCAACTCGTCGACTGAGATGTGCGGCCGAATTCATCAGGAGTTCCGGTCAAGATGATCTATTGCAGAGACATCGCAAGGAAAGCTGCTCTGTTCAGCGGGGCGGCGTAAGAGTTCGCCTACAAGGCCAGTCTCCACTTCACGCCGGCAACATTGCCTTTGAAGGCGGCTGGAGCCTGAATGACTTAATAGAACACCTTAATGGGCTTGTATTCTTCTGGCCCGGAAGTGAAACCGGCCCGAGTAGATATGGCATGAACCACTTCGAGAGCTCATCGTGGGGCGAGCGTCCTGTCGTGCTAAAGACAGGTACCACGGAGTTGTTCGACGCGAACCCTGCCGGCAGTCCCCTCTTTTGCCGATTTAACTCTGGCTCTCCGCGTTGGTCTAACGGCCAACCTTCACCTCGCGGGCATGACACCTTTCTGCCGGCCAACAAGTTTGAAGGATCTCCGTCCAAAGTTGTCGAGGTCGTATTCCCCGAAGCCGTTGCACTTCCGGAAGGGACTCAATGGGGTCCATCGCCCGCCGGGCCCTGGCGCCGCTTTTTCTGAGTCTGGCTGCCCTACAGTATTTTCTTCCCAAACGCCGAGCAAGCCAGCTCGACCGCCAAATCCGCCGTCCGATTGTGCTCGTCGATGACCGGGTTCACTTCGACCATCTCGAAGCTGAGCAGGCGGCCGTGGTCGGCCAGGATCTCCATGGCCAGGTGGGCTTCGCGGTAAGTTGCTCCGCCGCGCACCGGGGTGCCTACGCCGGGCGCGTCTTCAGGGTCAATCCAATCGAGATCGAGCGACACATGGTACCCTGCGGTGCCGCGGCCGGCCGCTCGCAAAGCTTCTTCCATCACCGCTCTCATGCCGCGCTCGTCGATGTCGCGCATGGTGTAAACCTCGGCCATTCCGGCGCGGCGAATGTTCTCGCGCTCGGCCGCGTCGATATTGCGCACCCCCACCAGAACTGCATTTTCAGGCGCGACTTTGGGTGAAAAGCCATAGATATTCGCCAGCGGCTCGGGGCCCAGACCGAGCAGCGCGGCCAGCGGCATGCCGTGTACATTGCCCGAAGGCGAGGTTTCGGGAGTGTTGATGTCAGAGTGGGCGTCGATCCAGATGACGCCGATCTTCTGGCCGCGGCGGCGATAGAACTCGGCCACGCCCGAAACCGAGCCCACCGCGAGTGAGTGGTCGCCGCCAAGCACCAGCGGAGTCTCGCCTTTTTCAAGCGTGGCCAGCACGGTTTCAGCGGTGCGGGTGCAGGTTTCGGTAATTTCGGTGAGGTAACGGGCGTTTTGACTGCCGGAGGCGCGGGTCTCGGCCACTTCAACGCGGATGTTGCCCGTGTCGGTAACGTGATGGCCGAGAGCCTCGAGCCGGGCTTCGAGGCCGGCCACGCGCATCGCCGAGGGGCCCATGTCGACCCCGCGGCGGCTGGCGCCCATATCGAGAGGCACGCCGATGACGCGAATGTTGCGCGGAGGCACGGTCTGCGCTCCCGGCGTGTACGTCCCCTGGGGTGCCGATTGCTGGCCGTTGTTCATTGGATTCTCTCCTTTCCAAGGCTCCCGAGGGGCCTTGGATGGCGACCGGTGAATTCTACACAAATTGGTCCATGGCAAGTATTTACCTCCCCAGCCGGGGGATTCAGGACGGCTCAAATGTGCTATTTATGCCGCTCGTCAAAAGAGTAGGATGAATGCGAAGTTTCTTGTCCTGAACAGCTTGACTGAAAGGTCCTCTGGTTCTCCGGTGGCCGCGAGAGGGTTTGTGCGGTCATGCCGGCATCAGCACATTTCAGCTTCGGGCGTGGCCTTGTGTCGCCGCCGGCCTGGGTTGAATTGGTTGCTAAATGCACGCGTTTTACCTGCGCGGATTCACGGATTGTGGGGATTAAAAAAGGGGGCAAACTGCATACTGGGCGCCCATCCGTCGTAGTTTATTTGCGGGCCATTATTCCTGCCTTCACTCTTGGTGCGCTTGGCGCGGCCCAGGCACTTGGAGCTGCGCCCCTGGCTTCAATCCGGACCATCAAATCTCTCAGCGTCGATGAAGCTCGCCATCAGCTCCCCGTCGATATCGAGGCTACGGTTCTTTATGCCCGCCTCTACCAGGCCACGCTGTTTGTCGAGCAGGACGGCTTGCCCATCTTCATAGGCGCGCACACCAATCTCAACCTGGTTCCGGGCGATCGCGTCCGAATTCGCGGAACCACCCAGCCCAGCTTCAGAACCTATGTGGCAGCATCCCAGATCGACTTTCTCGGGCATGGCCCCGTCCCGGCGCCCCGGAAAGTAACCTACGAACAGCTGCGATCGGGCGACACCGACTGCCAACTGGTGACGTTGAAGGCTCACATTCTGTCGGCCGACTTTCTTACCTCCGGGCCCAACGCACCGGTGACCACGTCTCTTGAAATGCTGATCGACGGAGAGAAAGCTGAGGCGACGCTCGACAGCGGCGATCCAGCCCTGCCGAAGGAGCTGCTGGACGCCGATGTGGAGATTACCGGAGTCGCAGGAGAACAGTTCGACAACAAGATGCAGCAGACCGGGATCCTGCTCCATATCCAGGGCAAAGACTGGATAAAGATCCTTTCGCGCGCCGGCTCCGATCCCTGGTCGTTACCCATCACGCCGATGAACCTGCTCTACGGCGGGTATGCTATGCGCGACCAGAATCAGCGCATGCGCGTGCACGGGACCATCACCTACTACGAGCCGGGAACAGCGCTGGTGCTCGAAGATGGCGCCAGGAGCGTCTGGGTGACAACGGCGACCTACGAGCCGCTTCGTATCGGCGACGTGGCCGACGCCATTGGCTTTCCCGATGTGCGTAACGGGTTTCTAAACCTGACTCGCAGCGAGATACGCGACAGCGGCGTGCAGGCCCCGGTGATTCCGGCGTTGCTTACCTGGCGCGACCTGTCGACGGGCGGCAACGAGTCGGGCGGCCACAATTTCGACCTTGTGTCGATCGAAGGCCAGGTGGCAGCCGAAGTGCGCCAGGGGGTGCAGGACGAATACGTGATCGTGGCGCAGGGCCACGTCTTCAGCGCTCTGATGCGGCATCCGGCTCCGGGCAGCGGCGCACTCCTGCCCAGCATGCGTGAGGTTCCAGTCGGTTCGCGGATCCGTGTAACCGGCGTCTGCATGCTGGAGTACGCCAATCCTTTCAATGGCGACGTGCCCTTCAACATCCTCATGCGCAGCTACGACGACATCGAGACGCTGGCCAGTCCGGCGTGGTTCGACGTTCGCCATTTGACCATGATCGTGATCGCTCTGCTGCTGGTGACCTTTTTCTTCGGCATCAGGGTGGTGTGGACCGAGCGACATGCGCGGCGCTACAACGCAAACCAGGCTTATCTCGAACGCCGGCGCGGCAAGATTCTTGAGGACATCAACAACTCCAAGCCGCTGGCCGAGATCCTGGAACGTATCACCGGGCTGGTGTCGGCGCGGTTGAACGGTACGCCGTGCTGGTGCAAGGTGGCCGATGGCGCCACGCTGGGAAGCTGTCCGGGCGATGAATTCCTGTCCAAATTGCGCGTTGTCAGACACGATATTCCGGGGCGCTCAGGCGGCTCGCTGGGCTCTATGAATGCCGCCTTTGAAGCCCAATCCAGGCCGCGCAGTGAAGAGAACGAAGCTCTCAAACAGGCCTCGGGGCTGGCCACGCTGGCCATTGAAACCTCACGTCTGTTCAGCGACCTGGTGCATCGCTCCGAATTCGATCTGCTCACCGACATTCACAACCGGTTTTCGCTCGAAAAGCATTTGGAGGGCGTGATTGAAGATGCCCGCCAATCGGCAGGCATCTTCGGGCTTCTGTACGTAGACCTGAACGACTTCAAGCTGGTCAACGACCAGTACGGACACCGTACCGGCGATCTTTATCTGCAGGAAGTGGCGCTGCGCATGAAGCGGCAGTTGCGCCCCGGCGACGTTCTGGCGCGGCTGGGCGGCGATGAGTTTGCCGTGGTCGTGCTGCACATTCATACGCGCGCCGACGTTGAGGTGATAGCGCACCGGCTGGAGCGGTGTTTTGAGCAGCCATTTCGGTGCGATGGCCAGGTCATCAGCGGATCGGCCAGCATTGGAATCGCGATGTACTCCGACGACGGAGCATCACGAGACAGCCTTCTGGGCGCAGCCGACGCAGCCATGTACGTGGCCAAGCAGACCAAGCCGCGCCGCGGGGAGACGCGTTCGGGCCGCGCGCTGAGGTAGCAGGCCGGCGAGTCGGCGAGCCGGTGTAGAAGTGGGCCGGCAAGTCATCGTGCGCGCCAAAAGGGCTGCGCAGAGTTTGTTCCAACGTATCTGACCTCCCGCAACTGATTGAGCCGGGAGAATGTGCCGATAAGTGGGATGAGTACGGGTATGTCGATCAGTCGGCTGGCATTGGGACTCATGGTTTTGTTGACGGCATCCGGCGCGAGCGCGGAGGCCGCTCCGGAACGATTGACGACGCTCGCCACGATCAAGCAAGTCGACAACGAAGAAGCGCAGCGCCACATGACTGTTGCCTTCGAGGCTACAGTCACATACTTCAGGGGCTATCAGAAAGTTCTGTTTGTCCAGGATGGCGCTGCCGCAATCTATGTCTCGGTGACGACCGATCTCAACCTGGTCCCGGGTGATCGCGTCCTGGTGCGTGGAATGCTGCGGCCGAGTTTTCGTCCCTATGTCGCCAGCAGCGACATAACGCTCGTGGGCCACGCGGCACTGCCGAAACCGGTGCAGGCCGACTTTGATCAGATGATCTCTGCGCAGACCGACTGCAAGCTGGTCACCGTGCGGGCATCGGTCCGCACCGCCGACCTTGCTGAAGACCCCAACTCTCTTGAATCGATGACCTACATGCAATTGCTGGTCGACGGCGGGAATGTTGAAGCTACCGTCAACAACAACGATCAAAACCCGTTGCCGGGGCTGATCGATTCCCAGGTTGAAATCACCGGCGTGGCCTCAGGTCAGTTTGATAACAAGATGCAGCAGACAGGTGTGCTGCTGCACATTCAATCAATGCGCGACATCAAGGTGCTGGCGCGTCCCGCAACCGATCCATGGTCGCTTTCGGTTACGCCGATGGACAGGCTCATTCTGGGACGGCGGATCTCAGACTCGAGCAGGCGGATGCGGGTTCACGGCACCGTCACCTTCTACGAGCCTGGCCAGTCAATCGTTTTGCAGGACGGACTGCGCAGTGTACAGGCAAGGACCGAGAGCTCTCCGGACGTACACATTGGCGACCTTGCCGATGCCATCGGATTTCCGGACGTGCAGGATGGTTTTTTGACACTGACACAGAGCGAACTGCGCGACGACATGATCAAGTCGGCCGTTACTCCGGTGCTCTACCGGTGGAAGAGTCTCTCGATTGGCGGCAACGACGGGCTGAGCCACGTCTTCGACCTGGTTTCGATTGATGGGCAGGTGGTGACCGAGGTACGGCAGGCGACGCAGGACGAATACGTGCTGCAGAGCGACGGCCACCTGTTTTCCGCGATTCTGCACCATCCCGGATCGGCGAGCCGGATTCCGCTTCCGCCCATGGAATGGGTGCCCGTGGGATCGCGAATTCGCGTCACCGGCATCTGCATTTTGTCCGATGCAAATCCATTCAACGGCGAGGTGCCGTTCAACATCCTGATGCGCTCGATTGACGACGTGCAGATTCTCGCCCGGCCGCCCTGGCTCAATGTCAGGCATCTCTTGTTTCTGGTGGCCGTGCTGCTGGTTTTGATCGTGGTGGTGGGAGGGCGGGGTTGGTATGTCGAATATAAGGCGCGGCGTCGGACCGGAGCGCTGGCGCACATTGAGCAGCGCCGCAGCCGCATTCTTGAGAACATGAACAACTCGCGCCCGCTGGCCGAAATCCTCGAGCAGATTGCGGCGCTGGTTTCATTCAAGCTGCAGGGGCTTCCCTGCTGGTGCCAGTTGGCGGATGGCGCCACGCTGGGGAATCGGCCCCGCGATTTGAAGAGTCCAGCCTGGCGGGTGACAGAACATCCGATTGCCTCCCACTCTGGCGCGCGCCTTGGCACAATCTTCGCAGCGGTGGTGGGGCGCAGATTCACCAGTGCCGAGGCCGGCGAAGCATTGGCTTCGGCAGCCGGCCTGGCCTCGCTTGCTATCGAAACTTCGCGTTTGCATTCCGACCTGGTGCATCGCTCGGAGTTCGATCAACTGACCAACGTAAGCAACCGCTTCAGCCTGGAGCACCAACTCGATATGCTGATCGATCTGGCGGGACAGCCGCCGAGAATGTTCGGATTGATCTACATCGATCTTGACGATTTCAAGCAGGTGAACGACCGCTACGGCCATCTCGCCGGCGACATCTATCTGCAGGAAGCAGCCACACGCATGAAGCGCCAGCTAAGGCCCGGTGACACGCTGGCCCGCCTGGGAGGAGACGAGTTCGCCATTCTCGTGCCGGAAGTGCCAAACCGCGCCGCGGTGACTGAAGTGGCAATGCGGCTGGAGGCGTGCTTTGATACCGCCTTCAAGCTGGGAATACCCATCATCGCGGGAACCGCGAGCATCGGAATTGCCCTGTTTCCAGAGGATGCCACCACCAAGGATGGACTGCTCAATGCGGCCGACGCGGCGATGTACAGGTCCAAAAACGCTCGCCGCCGCACCATCGAGCTGCACGTTGGACCACACCGGTCCAGTGCCTAGCGCGCATCAAAAACGTCTTCCGACGTTCCACTTCGCTCAGCGTGAGCCTGGCAGCCTTGCTCTCTTACAAAACCACCCGGCCCCAGAGTCGCCACTATCTGCCTGGTCCCGCCGCAACTTACACAAAAGACTCATTCAACAAAAAGAGCCTTACACTAAAGACACATGGAATCACCGTGCCTTCACCCTTATGCTAGTGGGGAGTGGACTGAAAGTGACCGCTTGATGGTTGCTGCGAAATGTTCGGCCACACCGGAAGCTTTTGATTCCCCTTGACACGCGGGACCACGGTGCGCAGTCAATTCCGCTGAATGCGAATGCACGATTGGAACGGAATTCGTCGGCAAGAAACCCGAACCGGGCGGCTGGCGATGCCCTGCCCGATTACCGTTCTGGTTTGCCTGGCGCTCTCTTCTGCCGCGGCTTTCCCCGCACCGGCTACCATCACCTCTCTCGCCACCCTTCACCAACTCACCAACGAGCAGGCCGCCCAGTCGATTCCCGTCGCCTTTGAAGCGACGGTGGCTTATTACAGCAAGGGCGACCAGGACATGTTTGTCCAGGACGGCGACCTGGCCATCTACGTAGAGGCTCCAATCACTCTCGATCTGACGCCCGGCGACCGGGTTCTTGTAAAAGGAATAACGCGCGCCAGTTTTCGCCCCGACATCCTTGCCAATAGTGTGACGCGCATCGGCCATGGCCCGGTTCCCGCAGCGGTGCCCGCAAGCTACAGGCAACTGATTCGCGCTGAGCTTGACTGCAAGCGAGTCACCGTCATCGGCCAGGTAAAAAGCGCCGACCTTGTTTTCTACAGCAGGGTAGTGGAACTCTACCTTGAGGTGCTGGTAGACGGCGGCTATGTTGACGTTGCCATCGCAACCAACGACGGAAGCATGTCACGGAAGCTGCTTGACTCAGAGGTTTCGGTCACCGGCTCGGTATCGGGCAAATTCGACAGCAAGAACCAGATGACGGGAGTGGTGATCGAAGCTCCTTCGATCGCGGACCTGAAGATTCTGAAGCCGGCTGCAAGCAACCCCGATTCGCTTCCCTTCACCCCGATGGACGAGATCCTGGAAAACACCTTCGTTATCGACCAGTCGGAACGCGTGCGAGTGGAAGGAACCATTACCTACTATCTGCCCGGATCGGCGGTGGTGCTGCAGAACGGCGCTAAAAGCCTGTGGATTGAGACCAGGGAAACGCGCCCGATGAACATCGGCGACAAAGCAACCGCATCGGGACTGCCTGCTGTCCGCAACAGCCTGCTGACGCTGACCCACGCCGAAGTTGTAGACAGCCATGTTCGTGCGCCCGTCGCACCGGAGAGCATTACCTGGGACGATTTGTCTTCCGGCGCCGATGCCGTCAATTTGATTTCGATTGAGGGCCAGGTGGTGAAAGAGTCGCGTGAGAGCGCGCAGGACGAATACGTCCTCTCCAGTGGAGGTCATGTTTTCTCCGTTCGTTATCACCACCCTGACCAGGATCCGGGCTTTATTCTGCCGCCGATGAAGGAGGTTCCGGTGGGCGCCACGGTGCGCGTCACCGGTATCTCGTCAGTTTCTTATGGCTCCAACCCGTTCGAGGGCCCGGTCGGCTTTGATGTTCTGCTGCGCACCTTCGACGACATCACGGTGATCGCCGAACCCTCGTGGCTGAATGTGCGCAACCTGACCACACTCGTTGAGATTCTGATCTTCGTTGTATTTGTCTTCGGCTTGAGGGCGGTGTGGACCGAGAAAAAAGCGCGCCGCCACAACGCGACCATGGCTTACATCGAGCGCCGCCGCGGCAAGATCCTCGAAGATATCAACAACTCCAAGCCCTTGGCAGCGATTCTTGAGAGCATAACCGAGCTGGTTTCAACGCGCCTGAGCGGAGCCCCCTGCTGGATTGAAGTGGCGGATGGAGCGACGCTCGGGAACCACCTCTCCAGCGCCGGCCGGACCGGATTTCGCGTTGCCGAACACCGGATTGTGGGCCGCTCAGGCACCCATCTGGGCGTGATCTTTGCGGTCTTTGAAAGACACAGCAAGCCGAACCGCGGAGAAGACGAATCGCTGGCGCTGGCAGCCGGGCTGGCCACTTTGGCGATTGAAACCACCCACCTGTATGCCGATCTTGTGCATCGTTCGGAGTTCGATCAGCTCACCGACATTGAAAATCGCTTCTCTTTCGAACGGTATATCGAGAAAGCGATCCTCGCCGCACGCCACTCTGCAGGCGTCTTCGGGCTGCTTTATGTCGACCTCAACGATTTCAAGGCGGTGAATGACGGCTACGGCCACCGCACCGGCGATCTTTACCTGCGGGCGGTGGCCACGCGCATGAAGCATCAGTTGCGCCCCGGCGACGTGCTGGCGCGACTGGGCGGCGACGAGTTTGCCGTATTGATTCAAAATGTGCGCAATCCCGCAGCCGCGCAGGAAGTTGCTCAGCGCCTTGAGCATTGCTTCAACCAGCCCTTTGAATGCGAGGGAGTGATGGTGCGGGGCTCGGCAAGCATCGGCATCGCCTTGTACCCGGCCGACGGCACCACCAAAGACAGCCTGCTGAGCGCGGCCGACGCTTCGATGTACGTGGTGAAGCAGACCAGGGCGAGCTGAAGGCGGGTTGAAAAACCGCAATATCCCGGACACACGAGGCACTATCGCACGTGGACCTGTGAGACCGTCACCTTGCCTCGCTTGATCTCGGCCTTGCGCCAGCTGCTCTTGTCATTGAGCGCAACCCAGCGGCGCTCTTCGCTGCGGTAGTGCCAGTCTTTATCCAGCTGGTAATAGATCAGCGTTCCGCTCGCTTCCATGACGTTGAGAATGCTGTTATCGTGCTGGTTCCTTTCATCAAAATCCGTCGAGGCACTCTGTCCCATCTCGGAGTAGATTTCATTCAACTCGAAGAGCATTGAGTTAACAGGATCATCCATCGGCTCAACGTTCAATCCAATTCGCTTTGCCTCGCGCAGAGTAATGGGATAGCTGTGCGAGGGGTAGCCCGAGTTCAGCGTGTTGCTAATCTCCTTGGCCTTCCCCAGGTCTTTAACGTGGTAGGAGAGTATCTCCTCGCAGATTCGCGTCGATAGCGCGCTGGACCGGTCAACCGCACCAATGACCAACGGATGGACGTAGGGAAAAAGTGCCTCGTAGGGGTTGGCGGTTGAGCCCTTGGCCTGCTCAGTCCAAAGCCGGATCACCCGTAATAGCTCATCATTGCTCACGCTTACCCGATCGTTGTCGCGGTCGATCGGCGATAGATCGTGAGTGAGAGAAGTGTCCACTGCCGAAAGATGGGCCAGCGGACCCATCAGGATCCGATCCGCGCCGAGTGCCAGCATGGTCGCCGCCGATTGGCATTCAAGCGGCGCGAGAACGGTGAGGTGCTTGATGTACTGGCGCAGCAGATTCACCATGCGCAGCGAGGCCTGGCCCGACCCGCCGTCGGACTTGACAAAAAGGGACAGGCGGTCGAGCTTACCCGTGTTCTGCAGCAGCGCGTAGAGGCCGACAACATCGTTTTGGCAGATCGATCCCTTGGTGGAGTTCCAGTACGTAACTACCGGCTCACCCAGCAGGTTGGAGAGTTTCTTGATGACGGGTTGGGTTCGCTGGATGAGTAATGGCGGTTTCTTGAGAGGAGGGCGGCGCACTACCGAAGATGAGTCCTGTTTTGAAGGCATGAGCTGGCTCGATTGCGTTGGGATGCTTCAGGCAATGCTAGCAAACGCGAGCCTCTGCATCAAACAAAAGGCCCGGCGGTTAAGCCGGGCCTGATTGTTTGAAGATGCTTTCGTCCAAAGCGCTGCCTGCGCGGCCAGTCCTTACTCCGCCGCCATTTCTTCGGCTTCGCCTTCCTGGCGCATCATCTCCAGCTCGCGTTCTTCGGCTTCGCGCTCGGCAGTCACTTCCTGCTGCACGCGAGCCGCGGCTTCTTCAAGTTCGGGCGAGAGCTGCACGTTGCGGTAGTACTCCAGACCCGTGCCCGCCGGGATCAATCGTCCGACGATCACGTTCTCCTTCAGGCCGCGCAGGTTGTCGACCGCGCCGTTGATCGAAGCTTCAGTCAGCACGCGGGTCGTCTCCTGGAAGCTGGCGGCCGAGATAAAGCTGTCAGTGGAGAGCGACGCCTTGGTGATGCCCAAAAGCAGCGGCCTGCCGATTGCCGGACGGCCTCCGTTGGCAAGCACCTTCTCGTTCTCCTCGCGGAAGCGGAAACGATCGACCTGCTGCTCGAGCAGGAAGGCCGTGTCGCCCACTTCGTCGATCCGCACCCAGCGCAGCATCTGCCGCACAATCACTTCGATGTGCTTGTCGCTGATGGCCACGCCCTGCAGACGGTAGACCTCCTGGATTTCGTTCACCAGGTAAGCCTGCAGTTCCTTTTCGCCCAGCACGGCAAGAATGTCGTGCGGGTTCAAGGGCCCATCCATCAGCGGGTCGCCGGCGCGCAGGCGTTCACCTTCCTGCACGTTGACGTGAATGCCGCGAGGCACAGCGTATTCTTTCTCGTCGCCGTTGTCGGCGGTGACGTAGATCTTGCGCTGGCCCTTGGCGACTTCGCCAAAGCGAACCGCGCCATCGATTTCGGAGATGATGGCCTTCTCCTTCGGAGTGCGGGCTTCAAAGAGCTCAACCACGCGCGGCAGACCGCCGGTAATGTCCTTGGTGCGGGTCGATTCCTTGGGGATCTTCGCCAGGATATCGCCGGGACCGACCTCGTCGCCATCCTGCACCATCAGGTGAGCGCCGCGAGGCAGCAGGTAGCGCTTGCTGCCCTTGGAGTTCTTTACCACGGTGGCAGGCTGACGTTTTTCATCGGGCGAGTCGGCGACCACCCAGCGCGAGAGGCCGGTTACTTCGTCCACCTCTTCGTTGAGCGTGATGCCTTCCTGCAGGTCCTTGAACTGCACCGCGCCGCCAATCTCAGTAATGATCGAGTAGGTGTACGGATCCCATTCGGCCAGAACGTCGCCAAGGCTCACGCGAGCCCCGTCCTTGACCTTGAGCCGCGCACCGTAAACCACCTGGTAGCGCTCCTTTTCACGGCCGCGGTCGTCGACCACCGCCAGCGAGCCGGAGCGATTCATGGCCACCAAAGCTCCGTCCTTGCTTTCCACGGTGCTCAGATTGATGAAGCGCACAAAGCCGTTGTTCTTGGCGTCGAGCTGCGACTTGTCGCTGACGCGGCTGGCAACGCCGCCTACGTGGAAGGTACGCATGGTGAGCTGCGTGCCCGGCTCGCCGATGGATTGCGCGGCGATAACGCCGCAAGTTTCGCCGAGTTCGACCATGCGGCCCGAGCCAAGGTTGCGGCCATAGCATAGCGCGCAAACGCCGCGCCGCGATTCGCAGGTGAGCACCGAGCGAATCTTCACCTTCTCAACACCCGCGCCCTGGATCGCCGAAGCAATCTCCTCGTCGATTTGCTGGTTGACTTCGACCACCACGTTGCCGTCGTAATCCTTGATGCGCTCGAGAGACACGCGGCCGATGATGCGGTCTCGCAGCGGCTCAATGATCTCGCCGGACTCGACGATCGAGCCGACGTAGATGCCTTCCACCGTTCCGCAGTCGTTCTCAGTTACGATCACGTCCTGCGCCACGTCCACCAGGCGGCGGGTCAGGTAGCCGGAGTCGGCCGTCTTGAGCGCGGTATCGGCCAGGCCCTTGCGCGCGCCGTGCGTCGAGATGAAGTACTCGAGCACCGTGAGCCCTTCGCGGAAGTTCGAAGTGATGGGCGTCTCAATAACCTCACCCGAAGGCTTGGCCATCAGTCCGCGCATGCCGCTGAGCTGGCGAATCTGCTGCTTTGAACCGCGGGCGCCGGAGTCGGCCATGACGTAGATCGGGTTCATGGCGCCTTCGTCGTCGGCACGCTTCATGTTCGAAAACATCTCGTCGGCCACCTGGTCGGTAACGGCAGACCACATCTGGATGACCTTGTTGGAACGCTCGCCGTTGGTGATGGCGCCGTCCATGTACTGCTTCTGGACTTCGATCACCTTCTTGTCGGCATCGTCGACCACCTTGTACTTCGAATCGGGGATGACCATGTCGTCAAGACCCACCGAGAGCCCCGAACGCGTGGCGTACTGGAAGCCCAGCGACTTGATGCGATCGAGCATCCCCACCGTGACTTCAAGCCCCAGGTTCTGGTTGCAATAGTTCACCAGCTGGCCAATGCCCTTCTTCTTGAGCAGGCCGTTGATGAACGGCATGCCCGAGGGAAGCGCATCGTTGAGGATCACGCGGCCCACTGTGGTCGAGATGTACTCCTTGTTGAAGTCCACCGGCTCGGTGTGCAGCAGGTCCTGATCGTCATAAGCCGTGGTCATATCGAGCACCTTGCCCGTATAGCGCAGACGGATGGGCGTAAGCGTCTCGATCTCCCTGGCTTCAAGAGCCATCAGCACTTCGTCGACATTGGCAAACACGCGGCCCTCGCCCTTGCCGCCCTTCTTGGCCTTGGTCAGGTAATAGAGGCCGAGAACCATGTCCTGCGTAGGCACGGTAATGGGCTGGCCCGAGGCCGGCGAAAGAATATTGTGCGAGGCCAGCATCAGCACGCTGGCTTCAATCTGCGCCTCAGGCGAGAGCGGAATGTGCACGGCCATCTGGTCGCCGTCGAAATCGGCGTTGAACGCTGTGCAGACCAGCGGGTGAATCTTGATGGCCTTGCCCTCCACCAGCACCGGCTCAAAAGCCTGAATACCCAGGCGGTGAAGCGTAGGAGCGCGGTTCAACAGCACCGGGTGATCCTTGATGACTTCCTCGAGGATGTCCCACACCACCGGCTCCTGCATCTCCACCATTTCCTTGGCTTGCTTGATGGTGGTGCACTGGCCGGTCTGCTCCAGGCGGTGATAGATGAAGGGCTTGAACAGCTCGAGCGCCATCTTCTTGGGCAGCCCGCACTGGTGCAGCTTGAGCTCGGGGCCGACCACAATCACCGACCGGCCGGAGTAGTCGACTCTCTTGCCGAGCAGGTTCTGGCGGAAGCGGCCCTGCTTGCCCTTGAGGGTGTCAGAGAGCGACTTGAGCGGGCGGTTGTTGGCGCCGCGCAGTACGCGACCGCGGCGGCCATTGTCGAACAGCGCGTCCACCGCCTCCTGCAGCATGCGCTTTTCGTTGCGCACAATCACCTCGGGCGCGTGCAGGTCCATCAGCTTCTTCAACCGGTTGTTGCGGTTGATGACGCGGCGATAGAGATCATTCAAATCGGACGTGGCGAAGCGGCCGCCATCGAGAGGCACCAGGGGCCTGAGCTCTGGAGGAATGACCGGCAGCACGTCGAGAATCATCCATTGCGGCTTGTTGCTCGATTTGCGGAATGCTTCGACAACCTTGAGGCGCTTGGCGTACTTGAGCTTCTTCTGCGCCGATGCTTCGTTCTTCATGCGCTCGCGCAGTTCCAGGCCCAGCTCGTCGATCTGCACGCGCTTGAGCAGCTCTTTAATGGCCTCGGCGCCCATCATGGCCTTGAAACCGGAGGGCCGGAACTGCTGATCGAGCTCGCGGAAGCGGGTCTCGTCCTTGATGATCTCGCGCTCGCGCACTGGCGCGTCGCCGGGATCCACTACTACATAGGATTCGAAGTAGAGAATCGACTCAAGGTCGCGCAGCGAGATGTCGAGCAAGTGGCCGATACGCGAAGGCAGGCCCTTGAAGAACCATACATGCGAGCAAGGAGACGCCAGCTCAATGTGGCCCATCCTCTCGCGGCGCACCTTGCTCACCGTCACTTCTACGCCGCACTTGTCGCAGATCACGCCGCGGTGCTTCATGCGCTTGTATTTGCCGCACAGGCACTCCCAGTCGGTGACCGGGCCAAAGATCCGGGCGCAGAACAGGCCGTCGCGCTCCGGCTTGAAGGTGCGGTAGTTGATGGTCTCAGGCTTGGTAACCTCGCCATGCGACCAACTGCGAATCTTCTCTGGTGAAGCCAGCATGATGCGAATGGCGTCGAAGTCAGTGATCGGGCTGGTAAGCTCAAACGGGTTCGAACGGAACAAGGCGACCCTCCAGTTTCTAGCTGCTAGCATCTAGCTTCTAGCTCTTGGCTCCCCGGGTTTGGGAAGCGGTTCATTTCTCCGGCGAAACGCGGGCGTTTTGTAAGCGGCCCGCACATCTCGCAATCGTTGCATCGCCTCTGCCGCTGGCTCAGCCTCAGTCAAGCTAGAGGCTAGAAGCTGGCAGCTGGAGGCTGCATTTAATCCGCCACCGCCGCGACTTCAGGCGCCGGCGCTTTCTTCTGGGCTTCGACGGAGCGCTTGATCAGTTCTACGTCGAGGCAAAGCGACTGAAGCTCGCGGATAAGCACGTTGAACGACTCAGGCACGCCTGGCTCGATTGCGGCTTCGCCCTTGACGATGGCCTCGTAGATCTTGGTGCGGCCATAGACATCGTCGGACTTCGCGGTCAACAGTTCCTGCAGAATGTATGCCGCGCCGTAAGCTTCCAGTGCCCACACCTCCATTTCGCCGAAGCGCTGTCCGCCGAACTGCGCCTTGCCGCCCAGCGGCTGTTGCGTAATAAGCGAGTACGGCCCGATGGAACGCGCGTGGATCTTGTCATCGACCAGGTGCGAAAGCTTGAGCATGTAGATGTAGCCAACCGTCACCGGCTGCTCAAACTGATCGCCGGTCATGCCGTCGAAGAGCGCTGTCTTGCCCGATGAAGGCAGCCCGGCCGAAGCCAGAAGAGCCTTGATCTCCTTTTCCTGCGCGCCATCGAACACATTGGTGCCGAACCAGATGCCCTTCTCCATGCCACGCGTCACACGCAATAACATCTCGTCGTCAAGGTCCAGCAACTGGCGCAGAGTCGCGGTGCCGGCGAACTCTTTCTTCACTTCCTCACGGATGAAGTTGGCGTCGCTGTTGGCGCGAATCAGCGCGGCGATCTTCTCGCCCAGCTCATGCGCGGCCCAGCCAAGATGCGTCTCCAGAATCTGGCCCACGTTCATACGCGACGGCACACCCAGCGGGTTCAGCACAATCTCCACCGGCGTTCCGTCGGGCAGATACGGCATGTCCTCCTCGGGAAGAATGCGCGAGATCACGCCCTTGTTGCCGTGGCGGCCGGCCATCTTGTCCCCCACCGAAAGCTTGCGCTTCATGGCAATGTAGACCTTCACCAGCTTGATGACGCCGGGAGGCAGTTCATCGCCCTTCTGCAGCTTCGCCACCTTCTCATTGGTGATCTTGCGCAGCACTTCGATCTGGCGCGACGTCATCTCTTCGATCTCGTCGATTTGCTCGTTCACCCGCGGATCTTTATCGGCGTAACGAATCCTCTTGAGATTCTTGGTCGAGATCCTCTCGATGGTGTCGCGATCGAGAATCGCACCCTTGGTCAATAGCCGCTTGTTGGTCCGCTCGTCATGCAGGTCCGCCAGCACTTCCTTGTTGCCCAGGATGCCGTCGAGACGCTTCAAACGCTCGTCGGTCAGAATCCGGATTTCGTCGCCCAGGTTCTTTTCGAGCTTGGCCACGTACTCGGCCTCGATCTGCTTGGCACGCTCGTCCTTTTCCTGGCCCTTGCGGCTGAAGATGCGCACGTCAACCACCGTGCCCTCGATGCCCGGAGGGCAGGTAAGCGATGCGTCGCGCACATCGCCGGCCTTTTCGCCGAAGATGGCGCGCAGCAGCTTCTCTTCCGGAGTGAGCTGCGTTTCGCCCTTGGGCGTTACCTTGCCGACCAGAATGTCGCCGTGGCCGATCTGGGCGCCGATGCGGACGATGCCGCTCTCATCCAGGTCGCGCAGCGCATGCTCACTGACATTGGGAATGTCCCGCGTGATCTCTTCGGGCCCGAGCTTGGTGTCGCGCGCTTCAATCTCGAACTCCTCAATGTGAACCGAGGTGTAGTAGTCCTCCCTCACCAGCTTCTCGCTGATCAGGATGGCGTCCTCGAAGTTGTAGCCGCGCCAGGGCATGAAGGCCACCAGCACGTTGCGTCCCAAGGCCAGCTCGCCCTGCTCGGTGCAGGGACCGTCGGCAATTACCTGGCCCTTCACCACGCGGTCGCCCTCGCGGACTACCGGCTTCTGGTTGATGCAGGTGTTCTGGTTCGAGCGCTTGAATTTGATGAGCTGGTAGATGTCCGAACCAACTTCGCGCGACAACTGCGTCGGATGGTGTTCGCCCTCGACGCGCACGATGATGCGCTCAGAGTCGACCGAGTCAACAATGCCGTTGCGCTTGGCCAGAATCACTGCTCCCGAGTCGCGCGCCGTCACGCCTTCCATGCCGGTGCCCACCAGCGGAGCCTCGGCCACCAGCAGAGGAACCGACTGGCGCTGCATGTTGGCGCCCATCAGGGCGCGGTTGGCGTCGTCGTGCTCCAGGAACGGCACCAGCGAAGCGGCAACTGACACCAGCTGCTTCGGCGAGACGTCGATGTAGTCCACCTCGGTGCGGTTCACCAGCACAAAGTTTCCCATGCGCCGCGCATTCACCAGGTCCTCGGTGATCTCCCCCTTGTCGTTGAACTCGATGTTGGCCTGCGCGATGGTGTGCTTGTCTTCTTCCCAGGCCGACAGGTAGAAGCTGTACGGAATGGAGTCGATGATGCGCTTGCCGGCCTTCTTGAGCTGGGCATTCAAGCGCGCGGCTTCGTCCTTCTCGATGTGGTCGCCCACCCGCAGACCGCTCTCGCCCGCGTTCACAATCTCAATGTAGTCGAGAATCTTCGAGTCCTTCACCTTGCGGTAAGGCGACTCGATGAAGCCGTACTCGTTGATGCGCGCAAAGCAGCTCAGCGAGCTGATGAGGCCGATGTTCGGGCCTTCAGGCGTTTCGATGGGGCAGATGCGGCCGTAGTGCGTGGGGTGCACGTCGCGCACTTCGAAGCCGGCTCTTTCACGGCTCAGCCCGCCCGGCCCGAGAGCCGAGAGACGCCGCTTGTGCGTGATCTCTGAGAGCGGGTTGGTCTGGTCCATGAACTGCGAGAGCTGCGAGGACCCGAAGAACTCGCGGATCGCGGCCATCACCGGCTTGGCGTTGATGAGGTCGTGCGGCATGGCCGTGTTCAGCTCCTGGTACACGCTCATCTTTTCCTTGATGGCGCGCTCCATGCGCACCAGGCCGATGCGGAACTGGTTCTCCATCAGCTCGCCCACCGCCCTCACGCGGCGGTTGCCCAGGTGGTCGATGTCGTCCACCATGCCGATGTTCTTGCGCAGCTTGAGCAGGTAACGGATGGTCGCGTAGAAATCCTCGGGCGTCAGCGTGCGGTGATCGAGCGGCGTGGCGTCCTGGCTTTCATACAATTTGATGTTGAACTTCAGGCGGCCCACGCGCGAGAAGTCGTACTTGCGCGGATCGAAGAACATGCCTTCGAACAACGCCGTAGCCGTATCCAGTGTCGGCGGATCGCCCGGCCTGAGCTTGCGATAGATCTCGATCAGCGCCTCTTCCGGCTTGTGCACCGAGTCGCGCTTCAGCGTATTGGTAATGATGTTGCCCACGTCGTCGCGATCGGGGAAGAAGACCTCGAAGCTGGAGGCGCTGGAAGCCATCACCTTATGCAGGCGATCGGCGGTCAGCTCAACGTTGGCTTCGACAATCACTTCGCCGCTCTGGGTATCAACCACGTCGGCAGCGGTCAGCGCGCCATCAAGCTCGGCTGCTTCAACCTCAATCTTTTCGATTGCGGCTGCGCGCAGCGCCTTGAGCGCGTGCGTCGTGATTTTGCGGCCCGAGTGCGCAATCTCTTCGCCGTTGTGCAGAACCGCATGCGCAGGCTTGGCGCCGAGCAGGTGCGTGCCAACCCCCGCGTCCTGCGGAACAGTCCAGAAAATCTTGTTGTCGGCCACCTGGATGCGATCGACCGTGTAGAACGTTTTGAGAATCTCCTCGTCAGAGCGCAGTCCCAGCGCGCGCAGGAAGATCGTTCCCAGGAACTTGCGCTTGCGGTCGATGCGCACGTAGAGCGTGTTCTTCTGGTCGTATTCGAACTCGACCCACGAGCCGCGGTAGGGAATGATCTTGCCCAGGAAGTAGGTGCGGTTGTTGGCCGTCTCGAAAAACACACCTGGCGAGCGGTGCAACTGCGAGACGATCACGCGCTCGGTGCCGTTCACAATGAACGTGCCGTTCGGCGTCATGAGCGGAATGTCGCCGAAGAAGACTTCCTGCTCCTTGATGTCGCGGATGGTCTTGTTGCCGGTTTCGGCGTCTTTGTCATATATGGTAAGGCGCACCGTCACCTTGAGCGGAGCCGAGAAGGTCATGCCGCGCTCTTCGCACTCCTGCTGGTCGTATTTGAGCTGCAGGCTCACCGGGTCGCCGCACTTGTTGCAGAAGTCGGGCATGTTCTTGTTGTAGGTGCCGCACTTCTGGCAGAGCACGTCGCCGGGCAGGAAGGGATCCGTTATAACCATGGCCCCGCAATGCACGCAGGCGGTGCGCAGGTGATGGAGACCCTTCAGGTGTCCGCACTTGCATTCCCAGTTGCCGATCGAGAAGTCGACAAAGTCGAGTTGCGAGATGCCGCGGAAGTCCATGATCGGGAACACCGAGACAAAAACCGACTGCAGGCCCGAATCGTCGCGCTCGTTGGGCAGCTTGTCCATCTGCAGAAAGCGCTCGTAGCTGCGCCGCTGCACTTCAATCAGGTTGGGAATCTGGGTTGCGGTGGGAATCTTTGAAAAATCGAGCCGGCTGCGAATCGCGCGCTTCTCGTTAGGCATGATCACTCCTGAGCCTCGTCGCTCCGGCACGCCAGGTTGCGCGCCGGGCCGGCGCCCGAGTCTCTGGGGTGCCGGCAGATTGCTGTCTATCGTCAAAAACGAACGGACCAGCCTCAGACCTTCGGGCTTCCGTCATCCAAGCGCGGCCGGTTGACCTCGCCGGGCCAAACCTGCGCCGCTTTGATACCTGGTCAGGGCTCGATTGATAACCGCGTTAATAACGCGTAAAGGGCATTGCCGTCCGACGGGTTGTTGGGCTAGACTGCGCTCAATTGGTGAAGCGTGGGCTGCGGCAGTTCCGGATCGCCCGAAAAGCCGCGATGGGGATTTGTGTGCGCAGGGCGTACATACAGGAGGCTAAAAACCTCTGTCCTGGGAAACTCACCTTTCAGACACGAAAAGCCCGCGAGGACGCAATACCTCACGAGCGTGGCTTAACGCCATTGCTCCCATCCGAATTCTTTTGCCCTGTTCTCGCCGGTCCCAATCTTCGCTTCTACCGCTCGCTCGCCAGCCGCTCAACCCCGGTCAACCAGATTGCCCGCCTGACCACCAAGCAAACCGTTGACCTGTAAACTCTTACCAATCATCTGTGCCCGCACGCCCCAAAGCTTCTCGCTGCTGCTTCAGTACGCGAAGGCCTGACATTCTCGCATGTGCCACGAAAAAACGCGCCCATTGCCGGACTCAAACTGTGGAAAGCCGGCATGAGCCGGTAAGACGCGCAACCTCTATCGTAGCGCGTCCTCCGAGTCCTTGCAAGTGCAGGACCATTTACCCGATCGTTTACTTCACTTCGACCGTGGCCACGCCTTCAAACTTCTTCTTGATGGCCTCGGCCTCGTCCTTGGTCGCATTCTCCTTCAAGGCCTTGGGAGCACCGTCCACCAGGTCCTTGGCTTCCTTCAGACCCAGCGAGGTAACTTCGCGTACCGCCTTGATGGTGTTGATCTTATTGGCGCCGGCATCCTTCAGGATAACCTGAAACTCGGTCTTCTCCTCAACCACCGGAGCAGCCGCGCCTCCGCCGCCCGCCACAGCTACCGGAGCAGCCGCCGCGGCCGATACCCCAAGACGCTCCTCCAGCTTCTTCACCAGAGCCGCCGCTTCCAGCAGGCTCAACGAAACAATCTGCTCTTCCAACTGCGCAAGATCCGCCATTTTTTCTTCTCCCAATCAAAATCCGATTTTGAATTTGTCTTACCCCAGCTGCCCCGTCAAATAAGAGAGTTTCCGATGCGCCAGACCTGCGCCCTCTCCAGTTGATGTGCAGCCAAAACCCTTAAAAGTAGCTACTAGCCATTAGCCAATAGTTAGTAGATTTCGAGCCTACAGCCGAGACTACTGGCTATTGGCTACTCACTACTGGCTCGCCGTTACGCCGCCGCAAACTTTTCCTTCTCCACGCCCTGCCCGAGCACCACCGCCAGATCGCGGCCCGCAGCGTTGAGCACCGTGACCAGCCGCTGCGCCGGAGCATTAATGAGGAACAGCAGCTTGGCAAAGATCTCATCCTTGCCCGGCATGGTGGCCAGCGCCTTGATCTCTTCAACGTTCAGCAGCTTGCCGTCAACGATGGCCAGCTTGAACTTGAACTCCGCCGTGTTCTCGCCCGCCCACTTGGCGAAGACCTTGGCCAGCGCCACGGGATCGCCCGCGGTAAACGCCACCGAGTTCACGCCCTTCAGACCCTTGAGCGCGGTTTCAACCTGCGTGCCCGTACCCGAAATCGCAGCCAGCTTGTTCTTCACCACGCGATACTTCCCGCCCGCCTCGCGAATGGTCTTGCGCAGCTCATAGTCCTTGGCCACGGTCAGCTTGTTGAAGGTGCCGATGATCGCCGTGGTCGAGTGCTCCAGTTCCTTGGCCAGCACTTGAATCTTCTCGCTCTTTTTTGCTTTCGAAATCGCCATTGTCTTCGCTCCGCTTCGACAGAGATCAGAGAACAGAGATCAGAGATCAAGACTTATCGGTTGATCTTTGACCCCTCTTCCTACCTCGCCTCGCTGCCGCGCATTCCGCGGCATGTTACCAATCTTTTCAGTTCCGCCATCGATGCAGACATCAGCACATCAGCAACTGATCTCTGTTCTCTGATCTCTGCCTTACGCCTTTTTCCCCGCCGCGTCCGCTACAGCCGAATCGAGCGGCACGCCCGGGCCCATCGTCGAGCTCAACGTGACGCTCTTGATGTACCTGCCCTTGGCTGCCGAAGGCTTGGCGCGCACGATCGAGGTGATGACGGTGGTGGCGTTGTCGACCAGCTTTTGCGGGTCAAAACTCAGCTTGCCCACAGGCACGTGCACCAGGCTGGTCTTGTCGGCGCGGAACTCCACCTTGCCGGCCTTGATCTCTTTCACCGCCGCGGCCACATCCATGGTCACCGTGCCGGTCTTGGGGTTGGGCATCAGGCCCTTGGGGCCCAGCACCTTGCCCAGCCGGCCCACCACCTTCATCATGTCGGGCGTGGCGATCAACGCGTCGAAGGCGGTCCAGTTTTCTTTCTGGATCTTCTCCACCATCTCTTCGCCACCGACGAAGTCCGCGCCCGCGTCCTGCGCTTCCTTCTGGCGGTCGCCGGTAGCGATCACGGCCACGGTCTTCGATTTTCCCAACCCGTGGGGCAGAACCACCGTGCCGCGCACCATCTGGTCGGCGTGGCGCGTGTCGACACCCAGACGCATGGTCAGGTCGACGGTCTCATCAAATTTTGCGTATTTCACCTGCTTCAGCAGGCCCACAGCTTCAGGCAGCGGATACGCTGTTTTGACCACGGCAGCGCGCGCCTTGGCGATATTCTTGCCAGTCTTGGCCATTCTTCCCTCGTCTCCCACCGCTTTTGCCAGCCCGCCTGTCGCGGGAGCGTCAGCCCTGGTACGGCAACGCTCAAAAGCCGTGGTGCAATTGACAGTGCAGGGATCTCCCCCAGGCACATCTATGTATGTTAGCGAAATGGCCGCGGAATTGCAAATGGACGCGTGATCTAGACCGAGAAGCGCATCGGGAACGACAACGGAGGCGGATGCGCCAGAAACACCCGCGCCGTAGGCGCACCGGTTGTTAGCCCCGCGTTTCAACGTGGGGTGCCAACGCCATAAATGGGGTAAGTCCCGTAGGGACGACGGAATTCCCCGTCAACCGAAAACGTATCGCGGATCGTATTCGATCCCGCAATTACGCAGCAGCATGGTGAACTCTTCCTCAAAACTTTGCTTGCGGTGATGCTGTTCCTGGTCCAGGATGTACGTCTTCACCACGGACACCTGCGACGGACTCACGCTGAATGCGCCGTAGCCGTCCTGCCATGAAAATCCCTTCCCCATCCAATGTGAAGAGCTGCCCTTGAGCTTCTGCACGATCGCGGCAAGAGATTGCGTCGCCGGCAGAATAAACAATAGGTGAACGTGGTCGGTGGTGCCGCCGGCTGCGACAAGAGCGAAGCCCTCGCTTCGTGCAATGCCGCCCATATATGCATGGAGATCGGCTTTGCGGTCCGCCGCAATCAGAGGCTTGCGATCCTTTGTGCTGAATATGCAGTGAATGAAATTGCTCGCGTACGTGTGAGCCATAATTGCGCCGTCCCTACGGGACTTCAATTCTATATGGGGCCTGCCCACCCCACGTTGAAACGCGGGGCTAACAACCGATGCGCCTACGGCGCGTGGATTCGAACGATCCTGTGGCCCTTGTCTCGCGCAATCGCGAAAATCTTGCCTGCAATAAAACGGACCGACGGCGAATGGTCGGCCGGATAGAATCCGCCCAATTGCTTAACCAACCCGCTCCCTTCACACCACAATCACCACCGACCCGTCTGCCGTCTCGTGTTTCACGGCCTCCAGCGCCCGATTCGCGTCTTCAAGCGGAAATTCAGTCACAGTCTGGCGAATCTTCAGCTCCGCAGCCACGGCCAGAAAATCCCGCGCATCAGCCCGCGTCATGTTGGCCACGCTGCGCAACTGGCGCTCGCCCCACAGCAGCCGGTCGTAGTCGAACGCAGGCATCTGGTCGAGGTGAATCGCGTTGATGGCCACCACCCCGCCCTTGCGCAAGTGCGAGAGCGCCGCCACCACCACCTTGCCGCTGGGCGCAAAGGTAATGGCGCGGTCCAGCTCCACCGGCGGCCGCGCGTCCTCGTCACCCACCCACGTTGCGCCGCGAGCCTCAGCAGCCTGGCGATGCGCTTCGCCTCGCGTCGATACATAAACCTCGCAATCCCACGCCTGCAGTACCCTGATAGCCAGCGAAGCCGAGCTGCCGAATCCGTAGAGCCCCACGCGTTCGCCCCGCTCCACGCCCGCCACACGCAGGCTGCGGAAGCCGATGATGCCCGCGCACAGCAGCGGCGCCGCCTGCGCAGCTTCGAGCCCGCCCGGCAGCGGATACGCGAAATCTGCGAGCACCGCGGCGTATTCGGCATAGCCGCCGTCAACCGTGTAGCCGGTGAACACCGGATGGTCGCAGAGGTTTTCCATCGCGTGGCGGCAGTACCAGCAGTCGCCGTCCGTGCCGCCGATCCAGGAAACACCAACCTGCGCGCCCAGCGGCAGATCGGCCGTGGTGCCCTCCACTACCTCGCCCACAATCTGGTGGCCGGGAACGATGCGCGGGCGAACCGCGGGCAGGTCGCCCTCAACAATGTGCAGATCGGTGCGGCAGACCCCGCAGGCTGTCACCTTGAGCAAAACCTGGCCGGGCCCGGCTGATGGCCGTGGCACATCTTCAATCGTCAGCCAGTTCCCTGCCTCGCTCCGACTGGCATTAAAGACTGCGGCTCGCATTGCACCCTCCGGACCCAGGCTTACTGGTTGCCGCTTTCGCAACGCCCACTTCGCGCACGAGCAGACGTTGCATCTCTTCACTCCTACGCAGCGGCTTGCGAAACGTCCTGGGCACATTCCCGCCGCGCCAGCGCCCACAGATAAAAGCATCCGGTTGCAAGCAGGACGAGCGGCACGGGAAAGATCTCGGCATCGGCGCGCAGCCATCCCAGCTGTTTCGGAACCCGATCCGCAGTGAAAACAGCGAAGAAGATCGCCCAGTAAAGCGTCCCAGTGAGGATCAACGCGATCCACGTAACGGGCAGCGCGAGTTTGCCCAGACGATCGCCTCGCTTCATCAAATCCACGCACGCGGGAACAGCCAGCAACAGCATGGCGCAGTCGAGTTGGCGATGATAAATGGGCAGCATCGAGAGCGGCACGATGGCTGCAAGACCAAGCCAGACTGTCTCATTGCCGCCGCGCCGCCGCAGCATGAACCATATCCACGCCAGCAGCAGCGGCCCGCAGACCAGGTACGCCGCCGGATTGTAAAAGCGCGGGTTGTTGATGAACGTGCTGAAGACCGTTTGCAGCGTAATCACCATGTCGAGTCCGTGGCCGGCCTGCGACGCTGCGCCAGGATCGGTGAGGCCGCCGGGCAGCGCAGGCGTAGCAATATTCAAACTCATCTCACTGAACCAGTGCGGCGCGAGGTGCCCAACCCAGAGAATGGCGGAAATGCTCAGCACCACCGTTGCCAGAAGCGATTCGAGCGCGCGCTTGCGAAACACCGGACCGGCCAGCAGCAGACATAGCCACACCGGACCTGCGTCGTGCGGCTTGAACGCCAGGCTGATGGCCAGGCACATAACGCCGAGCAGCACAAACCTGTCGCGCAAAAAACACCACACCGCAACCACACTCAGGCTGATGGCCAGGCCGGCAGCGTTGGCCGTAATGGGAAGCAGCATGCTGTTGACGAGCAGAAAAGCAATCAGCGCGCCGGCCACTACTGGCGATTCATCGGCGCAAAGGTTCCATATCAGCCACGTGGCGGCGATAAATCCGCCCAGCATCAGAATTATCCACACCACGCACGCCGACTTCCACGGGAGCATCGCGAATGGAACGGTAAGAAAAAACGCGGTGGGCGGATAAACCGCCTGAATGGCAACCATGCGGATCTTTTCAGCCTCACGCGGCAGCCCGGCGCGCGACGCCTCGTAGAAAGGCGCAACCTCGCTCTCGATGTAGGGATCGTGATGCGCAAGAAGCGTGCGAGCGGGAAAATACACGGCCTTGAAATCGGCCATCGGCGCAGGCGTGGCGTTGGTCAACCCGATTCCCAGCAAAACAAAGACCAGCGTGCCGATGAGCATCAGATACAAACCGTCACGCTGCGCATTTGACATTCCGTTTCCTTATTGTTCTTCGGGTCCACGATCCGCTGAATCCGTGCATCGCACACTTCGCGGTTCCCGATCATCTTAAATTGGCGGCAGCGCTCTGGAGTCGGTTATTAACTTTCCCGTAGGCAGGAAAGTAAATAACAGACTCTAAGCGCGCTTCTTTCCGCCAGTCGGTTTCTCTGCGCGCGCGGGGCTTACCCCGGCAATCAGCAGCCACAGGCAGAGTGCGCCCTCGGCGAGAATGCCGAAGACCTCGGTCACAGTGGCGAGGGGCTTGGCAAAGGGAAAGAGGAAGAGCAGCCATCCCACGCCGGCCACCACCAGCAGAGCGCCGAGAATCCTGGGCAGGAATCCCGAGCGGATAACAAGCTGGCCGAGCAACAGGCAGTAGCACCCGAAGAAAATCAGCGGGCTGATGACATAACGGGTCAGCTGCAGCATCTGCATGACCGAGAAGATGCAGCCCGCCAAACTGGTCAGCGCAGCCAGCAGCGAGACACTTTTGCTCACCGGCTTGAACATGAAATAGAAGATCATCGTGAGAACGGCGTAGATGGCCAGAGACACCACGTTGAGAAAGCGCGCAACGGCACCATGCGGATCGAAGGCCGCGCCAGTGAAAGCCAAAATGAAGTAGGTGAAATAAACAGCGCCGGCAAACCGCGCTTTGGTCTTTGGCGTGGCCGCGCGCATGCTTTCGATGAAACTCATTTCTTCCACTCTACAGGCGCCCGTCCGATCTCGGGTCTTTCGCTTCACGATTCTTTGGCTCGGACCTTAACAACATCCGCATTCACCCAAACGCACTATACTTGATCCGCGCTGCGAACAGCGCGCCGGTTCGCAACCAAATACTGCCATGACCAAACAATCCCGCCGCCAGTTTCTCTCTTCCGCAGCTTTTGCCATTGCAGCCGCCCGGCTCAGAGCTCAGAGCTCGAGCGCTCAGGCAACCCTCACTATTCCTCTTCATGCCACGGGACCGCGCGTGCCGGCCGATTACATCGGACTCTCCTACGAAGTGGAACAGCTTGTTGATACGAGCTTTTTTTCTCCTTCGAATACCGGCCTGGTGCGGTCACTCAAAGCCATCTCGCCCAACGGAGTGCTGCGCCTCGGCGGCAATACCAGCGAATTCGAATACTGGAAACCCACGCCCGATTCGCCCGAGCCCGCGCATCCCGTGACGCGCATTGTTGAAGGCGAGCCGAAACCCAATTACTACCCGGTAACGGCGGAGGCGATAAGCAACCTGGGCGCTCTTCTCGATGCCGCCGGATGGAGATGCATCTACGGTATCGGCATGGGCACCAACGCGCCGCAGCGAGCCGCGGCCGAGGCCGAGTATGTGGCGAAAACGCTGGGGCCGAATCTCGAATACTTCCAGATCGGGAATGAGGCCGATCTGTTCAGCAGCCATCTGCGCGATCCAAAGACCTGGTCGGTAAAAACCTATCTCGATGAGTGGCTGGCCATGGCCCGCGCTGTCCAAAAAAGCGTCCCCGGCGCGCGCTTCGGCATGCCCGACGTGGCTTCGAGGATCGACTGGCTGACGCAGATTGCCGATGCCTGGCCCTCCATCACCGACAAGCCCAATGTGATCACGCTCAGCCATCATCACTATTTCGGCGGCCCGGCCACCAACCCCAACGTGAACATTCCCAATCTGCTCTCAGCGGCAACCATGGTACGCGTGCAAAAAACCGCAGACATGGCCAACGCTGCCGCAGCCAGAATGGGCGTGCCGGTGCGCATGACGGAGGGCAACACTTGCTACCGCGGAGGCAAGCCGGGCGTGAGCGATGTCTTCGCATCCGCGCTGTGGAGCGCGAACTACTCGCTGCTGCTGGCGGCGAATCGTTATACCGGCGTGAACCTCCACGGAGGCACAGGCCTGTCTGTCGCCAACGGCCTCGGAGGCTCGCTGCCCGGCGATGGAATGCTGGCTGCGCAAGGCGTATCGCCCGAGGACATTGCCAAACACCCTCACCCGTTCTATACGCCCATCGCCACCTTCGGCACCGAGTACGTTCTGGAGCCGGTGGCCTACGGTCTTATCTTTGCCGGAGCATTCGCGGGAGCAACCATGTTCGCTGAAGACCTGGCAACGCCCCTGCAGGCTGCCGGAGTGAACGCAGTTGGATTCGGCGCGAAGCTCAGCGATGGACGCACATCGGTGGTCGTTCTCAACAAGGACGCAGAGAAGGATCTCGAACTGACCCTCGATTTTGGTTCGCGATCGGGCAGGGTCGAGTTGACCGCGCTCAGCGCTCCGGCGCTTGATAGCCGCGAGGCGCTGATCGCTCTTTCCCAGCTTCCAGTCCCGCGATTGCGGGCAGGCAAATGCACGATCACGGTTCCGCACGCCAGCGGGATGCGCCTTACGCTCGGTTAGGTCACCGCAAGCGGCAGCGGCCAGGCTGCCGAGAGTGAACGCAGTTACATATTCTTCGCGCGTGGCTATTTTCAGCGGCCGTGCAAGGTTGCGATTCCTTGAGCAAATCGCAACCTTGCTTCCATGGTTCCGGAATACATCTGCCGGTACGCATCCGCCGGATTACATCTAAAAGAGAACTGCCTTCTTCCGCGCGCGACAGATGCAGGCCGGACCGTTTTAGAACGTGAGCTTCAAGGCCAGTTGCACCAGCCGCGGATTGTTGACGGTTGAGTTCACGGCGCCGAATCCGGGCTGGTTGATATCGGCGATCGGCGCGCCGAACTGCGGGTGGTTGAAGAGGTTGAAGAACTCGGCGCGGAAGTTCAAACCCATCCCTTCCCGCGGCAACCGAAAGTCTTTGATCACCGAGAAATCGGAGTTGACAAAATCAGGCCCGGACACCGGAACCCGTCCGGCGTTGCCCAGTTCGCCAGGAGTCGGGGCAACAAAGCAGGAGGCATTAATGTACTGATGCTGCGCGTGATTTGCCGCATAAGGATTGCACCCCGACACCTGGTCCGGCCGGTTGTAGTTGTTGTCGTTGCCGCCCGCATTAAACGTCGTCCCCGACTGGTTGAAGCTGTCAATCAGCGGCACCGGGAAACCCGACGCGACTCTCTCAATCAGCGTCAACTGCCAGTTGCCCAGCAAAGCGTCGGTCACGCCGTTCCAGTTGCTGCCCAAAGCCCTCCCTTTTCCAAAGGGCAGGTCGTAGATAACGCTCCCGGTAAAGCTCTGGTCAAGGTTGATCTGCGAGAGGGACCAGTCGAGGTTTTGCCAGTTGGGCAATGGGAAATAGGGAGCGCTCAGCTCCGAGCCCAGGCCATCCGACAGGCCGTTGTCGTAAGTCTTCGAATAGGTGTATGCCACCAGCGCATACAGGCCGTGTTTGGGAGTCTTGGTCTCAGCCTTGATCTGCATGGAGTTGTAGTGGGTTTTGCCCACATCGCCAAACAGCAGGATGGCGTTGTAGTTGGGCGGATTGTAGGGGTAGTAGTAGGGTGATCCGTCGGGGTTGCAGCCCAGCGTGTAGCCGGAGACGGTTCCGCATGCTGAGGGGCTGCCGATGTTGAGGTCGTTGCCGCCCACCAGGATGTGACCGCCAATCGAACCGGCATAACCGGCGGTGAGCAGTATGTTGCCGGGCAACTGGCGCTCGACGTCGGCGTTATATTGATGCACCCTGCCCGGCTGGAAGTTCGGAGGTTGATAGTTGAACGTGCCGGTATAGGTGGCCACAGTTTGCGGCGCCGGGAGCGGTGAAAATCCGCTCGTTGCGGTAAAGTTCAACTCCGGAGTCTCGCCCAGGGTAACCGCGCAATAGGACGTGGCAAACGCGCAGCCGGTGGAGTAGGTCGCCGGGAACTGATCCGATTCGCCAAGGTCGGGCGGATTTTGCCACAGCCCCTGGGCGCCAAGATTCCATGAAGAATCGTGATAGATTCCAAATCCCAGCCGCAGCACAGTCTTGTCGCTGTTCAACACCTTCCACGTGAGGCCGACGCGAGGTTCGTAGGCTCCCCAGTACATGTTGATTCCCGCCGCATTGCTTACTCCGTTCTGGCCGGCGATCTGCAACTGCTCGGTCGATGGAATGTAATTGGCCATCCGGTGATGTTCTTCGGTCGTCGGGGTGGTCATATCCCACGCCAGGCCCAGGTTGAGGGTCAGCGACGGCGTAACTCTCCAGTCGTCTTCCGCAAACGGGCGGATGATCTTCCAGCGGCGCCCGGTAATGGGACCGTAGTAAGTCTGGTCGTGAATCGAGCCTCCGGTAATGCCCATCAGCAGGTCAGAGATCGGGTTGCCGGTGAAATCTCCGAATGCGCCCACAATCCAGAACCCATCCTGAAACTCTTCGGTGCCCACGTTCATCTGGTTGGCGCGAAGATCGATGCCCGTACGAATCTCATGCTTTCCGCGAATCAGGTCAAAAACATCCTTGTAGGAGAAGATATTTGTTCCGCCCTGGAATGGTGAGTAACCGCGGTCGCCGAGAGACCAGTAGCCGCCATAAATCTCGGCAGAGACCAATCCCTGGCTGTAAGCCCCGCCGGGCAGTGGAGAGCCGGTCGACGAGCAGCCCAGGTCGGCATTGCCAATGCCCAGCAGCGCCGAATCGCAGGTGTAGTTATCCTGCGAGGCAATGTAGTCAAAAATGCGGTTGTAGCCCACCGTCGCCTGGTTCAGCGTGTTGGGCGAGAACACGTGCGTCCAGCCGATGCCCATGTTACGGGCGTGGTTAATCAGATCCTCATTGCTACCGAACGCATTACCCTCAGCGAGACCGGGAAACGGGGCGCCTGCGGGGGTGCCGATTGCGCCTCCGGGCGCGAATGAGTACGCCTGGTCGTAACTGAATCTGGCAAAGGCGTTGTCTTTGTCTGAGAATGTCTGGTCCACGCGAACGTCGAACTTGGTCTCGTTCAGCTTGCGGACGGGTACGGCAGAGTAGTTGTATCCGAGGGCGGCGCTGCCCGAATTGGGTATGGGATAGTTTTGCGCCATAATGCCATGGCCCGCATTGTCAAACAGGTTGGATGGAATCTTGTTGCAATCGACTCCCGGCGCCTGGCTTCCGTCGGGGTTGGCAGGTATTGGAGCTCCCGTTGCCGATCCCACGCACTGGAAGTTAGGGTCGGGAGCGCCCACCATGTTGGGGTTGGTAATGACGATGCCACTTTGGGCATTACCCCACGGATCGGATGTGAAGTCGCCGTTGATCATCGCCTGCGAAGGCACCAGGCCCGTGTAAACAATTCCCTCGCGTTGATACTTCTGTTCGCCATCAACAAAAAAGAAAGTCTTGTTATGGCGGATGGGGCCGCCGAATGAGCCGCCGAACTGGTTCAGATTGAACTTCGGAGTCGTGGTGGCAAAATCGCTCCTCGCATCGAGGTCGGTGTTGCGCAGAAACTCAAATAATGAGCCGTGGTAGCTGTTGTCGCCCGACTTGGTCGTCACCAGCACCGTAGGTCCCGCTCGAGTGCCAAACTCAGCCGAGTAGGTGTAGGTAAGTACTTTGAATTCCTGAATGTCGTCGATGGAAGAGAAGACGCCAATGCCGCCCGCAGTCAACTCGTTATTGTCGACTCCGTCAAGCAGCCAGTCAGTCGAATTGGGGCGCGAGCCGCCCACCGACAAAGAGTAAGATCCACGCGCGGAGACTTCACTATCCGGCGCTCCATTGGCAAAGCTGTTTGGATTGGTCTCTGCCGTTGCGCCGGCGGTGAGTGTGGCCAGCTGCACAAAGTCGCGCCCGTTGAGCGGCAGCTCCGTGACCTGCTGCGAGGTGATGACCTGGCCGAGAGAGGGATTGGCCGTTTCGACGGCGACCGCATCGGCGGAAACTGCGACCGTAGTCACCACCGTTGCCGGCACCAGCGTGAAATCCAGTTCCCGGGCTTCATCAACCTGCAAGCGCAGGTCTCTTGTTTCAACGCTCTGGAAACCGGTAGCGTCAACATGCACCGTAAACATGCCAACGGGAAGCAACGGAACCAGATAATGCCCCGTGCCATCTGTTTTCCCAGCACGAGCCTGACCCGTTTCCTGGGATGTGACCGTGACAGCCGCGCCAGGAATCCCCGATCCGGATTTATCGACAACAGTCCCGGAGAAACTTCCCGTCGCTTGGCCGCACACTATCGTCGGAAGCGAAAGCATGACAGCGAAAACGAACCAGAGAAACCATTGGCGTGGCTGAATGATGGCAGTTGGTTTCTTGTTCAGACAAAAATTGCGCATCAGATAATTCAAAGTATTTTGCACCACGAACCTCCTTTGAGCGAGTACAGCTATTCAACGTGTTTTGAATAAATCAATGCCGGGTTTCACGGGTTGCAGATGATTCAATGTAAGAATTTGCTGGTGGAAAGTCAACGCAGAGCCCTCGCAGGCCGGTGCAAAACTGAGCCGCCAAGCGCCGCGTTGCGCGGCATCGTTCCGGATTGTGCGCTGTTGGTGCACGGCGGCCCAATGCGGCTTCGCAAGAGTCGCTGAGTCCGTTCGTGCAGGTCTTCGCGGTGCAGGGATGGATTGTCTTCGAGCCCAACTACCGTGGCTCCGGCAATCTTGGCAACCGGTCCATGTCGTCAATCTTCAAGGATGCCGGCGCGGGTTTGCTGACTGGATGCCCCTGGGCTATACACCCAGCTCAAAACCCTTTGCTCCCCATGCCCTCCCGTGGCAAACTGTTCGGCATGGGAAGCAAAGACAAAGGCCGTAAAGAAGTTAAGAAAGCACCCAAACCCAAACCGAAGCCTGAACCCGGCCACAAGCGGGAGATCTTCACGCCGCCTCCGCCACCGAAGTAAGTTCCGCTTCGACCACAGGCTCTCTCCATCGCGCCCCTCAGGCGCGCAAAGGCCCTCCCTGCCCGGGAGGGCCTTCAACATCTACCTGTCTTGCTCGCTGCACCCCTTCTGATCCGCATGCGCAGACGCAAAGGCCCTCCCAAAAGGAGAGGGCCTTTGCCGTCTTGCTGACCTACACGTGCGCCATCGTTGCCGAGCTAGGCCTACGCTACCACTTCAATTCCCATCGACCGCGCCGTGCCCTTGATGCTCTTGATCGCGGTTTCAACCGATGCCGCATTCAGATCGGGCATCTTCTGCGTGGCAATCTCGCGCACCTGTTTCTCGGTCACTTTGCCCACCTTTTCCTTGTTGGGCGTGCCCGAACCCTTGGCAATGCCCGCTGCCTTCAGCAGCAGAATCGCAGCCGGAGGAGTCTTGGTGACAAAGCTGAAGCTGCGGTCGGCATATACGGTAATGACGACGGGAATAATCAGCCCCGCCATCTCCTTGTTCTGCGTGCGCGCGTTGAACTGCTTGCAGAACTCCATGATGTTGACCTGGGCCTGGCCCAGCGCGGGTCCCACCGGGGGCGCAGGCGTGGCCTTGCCGGCCTCGATCTGCAGTTTGACTTGTGCGGTTACCTTCTTTGGAGGCGCCATGTTTCAGTTCCTACGGAACCAGCTTCCAGCTCCTAGCTTCCAGCTATTAGCGGGTTCATTCCTTTACAGAATTTTGGTGCTGCGGCTTTAGCATTCGCGTCAAACCGGCGTCCGCTAGGAAGGCGCATCGGCTAGAAGCTAGAAGCTAGTAGCTAGAAGCTGCAACTACTCAATCTTTTCCACCTTGCCGAACTCCAGTTCCACCGGCGTCGAGCGGCCGAAGATGGTCACCATGACCTTGAGCGTTTCGCGATCTTCGTTAATCTCGTCAACCACGCCGTTGAAGTTGGCAAACGGCCCATCGGTGATGCGAACCTGCTCGTTCTTCTCAAACTTGATCTTGAGCCGGGGCTTGTCTTTCGAAACTTCGCTGCGGAAGAGGATCGAGCTCACCTCATCGTTGCTGAGCGCCACCGGCTTGTCGCCCGTGCCCAGGAACCCGGTTACCTTGGGCGTGTCTTTCAACACGTGCCACAGGTCGTTGTCGAGCTCCATCTCAACCAGCACGTAGCCGGGCAGAAAAACGCGCTCCACGGTGCGCTTTTTGCCGTTGATAATTTCGGTGACAGGCTCGGTGGGAATCATCACCCGGCCCACGCGATCCTTTAGGCCGAAAGCCTGCACGCGGCTCTCGATTGACTCCTTGACCTTGCGCTCAAAGCCGGAGTAAGCGTGCAGGATGTACCAGCGGAAGCGCTCGTTCGGCGCCGGCTGCGGCTCCTGCGGTGGTGCAGATTGTTCCATCTCTTCAGCCATTCTCATCTCGATTCCGAATTGCGGAGGTTATTGCGTTCCCCCCAGCCTGTTGAGCAGGTAGTCGATGCCGTGCCTGAACACCCAGTCGGCCACGAAGAAGAACACGCCGAAGATGAAGACGGTAATAACCACCACCGAGGTCGTCGAGCGCACTTCCTTCCATCCGGGCGCCACCACCTTGCGCATCTCCGCGCGCACATCGCTCAAAAAGCCGGTGAGGTTCGTCCACACGCCCATCGCGTTGCCTCCAAACTCCTGGAGTGCGCCGGGCTCCTGCCGCTTGGCCGACCGCTCGTCGCCTCGCTCAATTGCCGTCTTCGTCGCCATATTGCAATTCCTTTTCCAGAGATCGGAGCTCGGAGATCGGAGATCGGTTCTTTTCTCGGCGCTGCCGGGCGCTTCATTCCACTCCGGCCGCATTTTCTGATCTCTGTTCTCTGCTCTCTGTTCTCTCTTCCCATTTCCTGGCAGGGGCGGAGGGATTCGAACCCCCAAGTCCGGTTTTGGAGACCGGCAGTTTAGCCGTTGAGCTTACGCCCCTGCATGCAGTGCGCAGTTACCAGTGAACAGTGTGCAGATAATCTCGTGCAGGCTTAAGCCGATTCGCTTTCCCTACCCAGATTCAAACTGATCACTGTTCACCGTTCACTGTTCACTGTCTTCTTACTTCGATTCTTTGTGCGGCGTGTGCTTGCGGCAGCGGTTACAGAACTTCTTGAACTCGAGACGGCCCGTAGTCGTCTTCTTGTTCTTGGTAGTCGAGTAGTTCCGCTCCTTGCACTCGGTGCACTGCAATGTAACAATTTCCCGCATTTCAAACTCCCCTTCGGGGAACCGTGGACCGTGAACCGTGAACCGTGGCTTGCTGCCCCACCGTTCACCGTCCACCGTGCACCGTTCACCGTTACTTGATAATCTCCGAAATCGTGCCCGCGCCCACCGTCCGGCCGCCCTCGCGGATCGCGAAGCGCAGTCCCTTCTCCATGGCCACCGGCGTAATCAGCTCCACCGTCAGCTCCACGTTGTCGCCCGGCATCACCATCTCCGTGCCCGCCGGCAGCTCCGCTACGCCCGTCACGTCCGTCGT
>DATJSB010000034.1:0-15909 GCA_035504315.1 Occallatibacter sp. | reverse complement strand
GGAGGCATCAGCCACCATCCCGATGAAGCTGTGCGCGAAGAAGACGTTGAGAACGCGCTGCGTGTTACGACTCGATTTCTGGAGCGGCTGGCTGCCGATATCAAGTAAAATCGTTGCACCGAAGCTCATTGATTTTCCCTTGATCGAGGTCGCAATTGGCACGCCCTCATTTGCATCATCTTGGCGCAACCCGCAGCAGTCTCAAACCAGACCATCTGCTGCAGACGCCCGACACGTTCGTCCGCACGCCGCTGCCCGGAGCGCAGAGGGTGGAATTCATCGTCCATGCGACGCCGCAGTTGGGGGCAGGATTCACGCAGATGACCGCGGAGTTCGCAGCCGGAGGGTCGCTCGGCCCCACGCCTGCGCAGCGCTTTATCTATGTTCTTGAAGGCAAGCTCAAACTGAAAGCCGGGGGAAAGACGCACGCGCTCGCCGCCGGCGGTTATGCATATTTACCGCAGGGCGCGGAGCACAGCGTAACGGCAGCATCCAAGGCGCGTGCCGCGATCATCGAAAAGACCTATCAGGCGCAGCCCGGCGCGCCCGATGCGCAGATTGTTGTGGGCGAAGAGCAAAAGGTTGCAGCCGTGCCGCTGATGGGCGATGACGGCCTGCGCGTGCGCTCGCTGATGCCCGACGGAGCGGCCTACGACTTTGCCGTCAACACCATGACCTACGACCCCGGAGCCGCGCTCAGTATGGTTGAGATTCACGTGATGGAGCATGGCCTGTTGATGCTCGAGGGCGGCGGCATTTACCGGCTTGGCGATTCCTGGTACCCGGTTGAAGCCGGAGACTTCATATGGATGGCAGCTTATTGCCCGCAGTGGTTTGGCGCGATCGGCAAGAAGCCGGCGAAGTACCTCATCTACAAGGACTGGCGCAGGCATCCGCTGGGAATGGTGAGCGCATGAGCACTGCAAGGCCCAACCTTGAAATCGACCGCCTCATCGGCGAGTTGCAGACCCTTGCGAAGGTCTCCGAGGCCGAGCCACCCGTGGTTACGCGGATTGTCTTCAGCGAGGCCGACATGCGCGCCCGCGCCTACGTTCGTGAACTGTGCGAAGAAGCCGGACTCGCGATTTCGAACGACTCGATTGGCAACACGTTCGCGCGCTGGATTGGTTCCGAGCCCGATCTCGCGCCCATTGGCACGGGCTCGCACATTGACGCAATCCCCAATGCCGGCCTTTATGACGGCTGCGTGGGGGTGCTGGGCGGTCTCGAAGCCATTCGTGTTTTGCAGCAGCTCGGCTTTAAACCGCGCCGATCGATTGAGCTGGTGATCTTTACCGCCGAGGAACCCACGCGTTTCGGCATCGGCTGCCTGGGCAGTCGCATGATGGCAAATGTTCTAACGCCCGCGCAGGCCCGTGCGCTGCGCGACAAGGACGGTCGCGGCGTTGAGGAACTGCGTGCGCAGGCTGGATTCACGGGTGCGCTTGAGTCGGTTGCCGTCGCGCCCGGCCGGTTCCATAAATTCGTTGAACTGCACATCGAGCAGGGACCTTATCTTGAAAAGGGAGGCTTCGATGTTGGGCTGGTAACGCACATTGCCGCGCCAGCCAGCCAGCGCATCGTGATTGAAGGCGAAGGCGGCCACGCGGGCGGCAAACTGATGCCGGGCCGTAAAGACGCGCTTGCCGCCGCAGCCGAGCTGATCCTGGCGCTTGAAGTTGCAGCCAAATCCACCGGCGTAATCGACACCGTCGGCACCGTGGGAGTCTGCGAAGTTTTTCCCGGCGCGGTCAACAGCATTCCGTCACGAGTGGTGATCACAACCGATGTACGCGACATCGACCGCGCCCGCCGTGACGGCGTTCTTGATGCACTGAAGGCGGCGAGCGATGAAGTGGCTGCGCGCCGCGGCGTCAGGATCGCGACGGAACTCATCAACGCCGATCCGCCCACTATATGCGACGCGGAGATTCTCGGTGCGCTTGAGGAGTCGGCTGTTGCAGCGGGCAAGAAATTCAAGCGCATGGTGGCTCGCGCATATCACGATTCGTCGTTCGTCTCATGTTTCGCGCCCACGGCGATGCTGTTCATTCCCTGCCGCGGCGGTGTGAGCCATCGGCCAGATGAATATGCATCTCCGGAGTGGATCGGCGGCGGGGTGCATGTGCTGTCGCGAACGCTGGCGATGCTGGCTGAATAAATGGTTACTTGGAGGAGCTGCCTGATCGAGTTTGGCTCAAAATGAAAGGGAGCTTATGGCTGAACAAGAAGTAATCAAGCTTTTGGAAGAAATCAGGGATTTACAAAAACTGCACGTGGAAAACTACAAAGATGCATTGAAGAACCAGCAGGAGTCCATCGACATGCAGAAGCGTGCGATGCGCCGCCAAAGAATAATTCTTATTGTGTTCGGACTGATTCTCGTGGGGTTCTTAGTTTTCTTAGCTTGGTCTCCAGCGAGAGGCTGAAGACCGGACACGGTCGCTAACTGTTTAGAGCCAGATGGGCCTGCTACGGAATAACGCCCACCTTTGAATCTTTTGCGCGGCGTTGTATCCTATGCCACAACCCGCGAGTGATGATTTCTTATATTTACGCTCGCGGCGATTCGAGCTTCCCCAGTCATGAGCACCGCTGCGAAAACCCGCATCGTTGGCGCCTCCGTACCCCGCAAAGAGGGCGTGGACAAGCTTGTGGGCCGGGCCGTTTACGTTGACGACATTGAGCGCGATGGCATGTGGCACGGGACCACCGTTCGCAGCACCATCCCCCGCGGCCGCATCAAATCGATCACCTACGACCCGGGCATCGACTGGAGCGAGTTCGCGATCGTCACCGCTGCCGATGTGCCCGGGAAGAACCATATTCAGTTGATCGTCGCCGATCAGCCTTGCCTAGCCGAGGCCCAGGTCAACCACTGCGACGAACCGATTGTTTTGCTGGCGCACCCCGACAAGCACAAGCTGCGCGAGGCCGTGGGCGCGGTGCACATTGATTACGAGCCGCTGTCAGCGGTGCTGAGCATTGAAGAGAGCGAGCGGCAGGAGATCATGGTTCTCGGCGAGAGCAACATCATCAAGGAATTCACGCTCGAGAACGGCAACGTCGACGAGGCGTGGGTGCAGGCCGCGCACATTGTCGAAGGCGAATATCGGACTGGTGCGCAGGAGCATCTTTACATCGAGACCAACGGGATGATCGCCGAGTGGAGTGCGGCGGAGGGTCTTACGGTATGGGGTTCGCTGCAATGCCCGTTTTACGTGCACAAGACGCTGAAGTCGGTCTTCGACCTGCCCGATGAAAAGGTGCGCGTAATTCAGACTGAGACCGGCGGGGCTTTCGGCGGCAAGGAGGATTATCCGTCGACGCTGGCCGCGCACGCCGGTTTGCTCGCGATGAAGAGCGGCCATCCGGTGAAGATGGTTTACGACCGCATGGAAGACCTGGCCGCAACCACCAAGCGGCATCCGTCGCGCGTACGCCATCGCACGGCGCTCGACAAAGATGGCAGGCTGCTGGCGATGGAGATCGATCTGGCCACCGACGGCGGCGCGTATTCCACGCTTTCTGCAACGGTGCTTTCGCGCGCCACGCTGCACTCCTGCGGGCCCTACGTCTGCCCCAATATTCGCGTGCGTGCGCGCGCCTGGGCCACCAACATGGTTCCTTACGGCGCGTTCCGCGGATTCGGCGCGCCGCAGGCCATCTTTGCCATGGAGCGCCACATGGATGAGATTGCCGCAACTATCGGCATGGATCCGGTTGAGCTGCGGCGCCGCAATTTTTTGCACCAGGGCGATCAGAATGCCACCGAGCAGTTGATGCGTGAGCCGGTGATCCTCAATCAGTTGCTCGATCGCGCGCTCGCGGAGAGCGATTACTACTCCAGGCGTGAACGATTCGCACGCGAAAACGCAACGGGCCACGTAAAGCGCGGCCTTGGCATCGCGGCGTTCTATCACGGCTCAGGTTTCACGGGATCGGGCGAACTCTACCTCAACTCCCTTGCGGGTGTTGAAGTCACCAAAGACAACAAGGTTCGCGTGATGGTTTCAAACACCGAGTTCGGCCAGGGCACCAATACCATCCTCACTCAGATCGCGGCTGAAACTTTGGGGCTCGCGTTCAGCGATGTGGAGATGGCGCCGCCTGACACGGCCGTAATTCCCAACAGCGGACCCACGGTTGCCTCGCGGACGTCGATGGTGGTGGGGCGGCTGATCGAGCGCGCCAGCCTGCAGTTGCTCGAGATGCTGTGTAACGATGGCGGTCCCGGTGCGCCTGCAACACGCGAGCAGTTTTTCGCTGCGTGCAATCGTTATCGCGACGCGCACGGCGAAGTGAGGTCCCTGTGCCGCTACGAGGCTCCGCCCGGCATCTACTGGGACGACAAAACCTATCATGGCGAAGCGTACGGCGCCTACGCCTGGGCGATCTATGTTGCGCAGGTCGCGGTCGACACGCGCGATTACTCGGCCGAGGTCGAGGAGTTCTGGACCGTGCAGGAAGTGGGCCGGGTGCTCCATCCCGTGCTGGCCAAAGGACAGATCGAGGGTGGCGTAGCGCAGGGCATCGGCTACGCACTCTATGAGAAGGTGGTTTGCCAAGACGGCCGCATGGCTAACAACCAGATGACCAACTACATAATGCCAACGGCGCAGGACGTGCCGCCGATTCATGTGATCTTCGAAGAGATCCCGTTCAAATACGGGGCCTACGGGGCCAAGGGCATCGGCGAGCTGCCGCACGATGGTCCAGCGCCGGCAATTCTGAATGCAATTCGCGATGCAACCGGTGTCAGCTTCAAGTCCATTCCGCTGCTGCCGGAAGACATCTTTGCCGTGCTGGCCACGCGCGAGTTGGCTGAGGAGCCGGCAATTCGATGAGCGAGAGTTGGCCCGCAATCACAATGCAGGTAAACGGCGAAAACCGCACGGTTCGCGTTCCGCCCATGAAGCGCTTGCTCGACGTGCTGCGCGAAGATCTGCATTTGACCGGAGCAAAAGAGGGGTGCGGCGAAGGCGAATGCGGCTCCTGCTCGGTGCGCATGGATGGCGAGCTTGTGAACAGTTGTCTCGTTCCAGCGCTGCAGGCCGAAGGCGCCGAGATTCAAACTGTCGAGGGCCTGGCTTCGAATGGCGTCCTGCATCCGCTGCAGGAATCGTTCCTGGCTTGCGGCGGCGCCCAGTGCGGCATCTGCACGCCGGGAATGCTGATGGCCGCGGCGCAATTGATCGAGCGTAACCCGCATCCATCGATGGAGGAGATTCGCGAAGGGCTCGCCGGAAACCTCTGCCGCTGTACCGGCTTCATGCGCATCTTTGAGTCGGTGCTGGAGGCAGCCACGCAAACCGGCAAATCCCAGGCAGAGCAGGCTCATCATGCGCGGTAACTGCGAAGCGCATGAGCTCATCGCGCCGGGCAGCCTGCCCGCGGTGCTGGAGTTGCTTGCCGCCGAGCCCGGTGTGTGGACGCCGATCGCAGGGGGCACCGAGATTATGGTGGCGCACGCTGCGGGACGGCTGATTGCATCCAAACTCGTCAGCCTCTGGGGCATTCGCGATCTGCGCTTCATCGAGATGGCGGATCAGGGCGTCGCTATCGGCGCGGGCACGACTTTCATCGATCTGCGCAGGCACGCGGGTCTATGCGAATCCTGGCCGCTGCTGGCGCGTGCGGCAAGCTGGATCGGCTCCATCGCCAACCAAAGCCGCGCCACGCTGGGCGGCAATCTGGTGAACGGGTCGCCGGCCGCGGATTCCTCGCCCGCGCTGCTTGTTTACGACGCCGAAATCGAACTGATCTCTGTTCGCGGCAGCCGCAGAGTTCCCTATCGTGCGTTCCACACCGGCTATAAACGCAACGTGCTGGAAAAAGACGAACTGGTTTACGCGCTGCACATGCCGCGGCGTTTTTCAGAACACCGGCAATACCTTCGCAAGGTGGGAACGCGGCGGGCGATGGCCATCTCAAAAGTCGCGCTGGCCGGCACGGCGCTAGTGAAACACGGCACGATTCATGAGATTCGCCTCGGAGCAGCGAGCCTCGCGGCCTTTCCAACGCGACTTTATGAGACCGAAAAAGCTGTGCTGGGCAAACCAGTGACGCGCGAGACCATCGCGGCGGCGCGGGAAGCGCTGCTGGCCGAGGCGGCGCCCATTGATGACATTCGCTCTACCGCCGAGTACCGCAAGCGCGTGGCCGCAAATCTTGTAGAAGAGTTCCTTCTGGAAGCCGGCCGGGAGGGACCACAGCTATGAACGCGAAGCTCGCAGCATGGAACATTGCTGACGAGGAAACTGCGCTCGGCGCCATGATCGCGTGTTGCGGCGCGCGGCGATGGGCAGCGACAATGGTTGCGCGGCGCCCGATCGAAGATCCGGAAAAACTCAGTGCATCGGCCGATCGGATTTGGTCCACAATGGAAGTGCCGGATTGGATGGAGGCCTTTGCCTGCCATCCGCGCATTGGCGGGCGCAAGGCTGCTCATGCAACCGCACAATCAATGGAGTGGTCGAGGCAGGAGCAGTCGGCGGCAGGCGGTGCTGCGTCGGACATTATGGCACGGCTGGCTGAGGGCAACGCGTTGTACGAGGAGCGCTTCGGATTTACGTATATTGTGTGCGCGACCGGAAAAGGCGCGGAAGAGATGCTGGCGATCCTGGAGCGGCGGATGAAGAACGATCGCGATGCCGAACTGCGCGAGGCGGCTGAGCAACAGAGGCAAATCACGCAGATTCGTTTAAGAAAGTGGTTGGAAGAATGAGCAAGATTTCGACACATGTTCTCGACACAGTAATGGGCAAGCCCGGGGCCGGCATCGAGGTTCGCCTCGAATTCATGGAGGGGGGCGGATGGATCGAAGTTGCAAACGGCCCGGGCTCCCATGAGCGGGTGCAGGATTCGCCGGGCGGATGGGTTGAGGTTGGCCGAGGCAGGACCGACGGCGATGGCCGCTGCCACGACCTCGCGCCCGAGGCACCTGCGGGCTTCTACCGCATCACCTTCGACGCCGGCGCTTACTTTGAGCGCTGCGGCCGCACCAGCATCTATCCTGAGATCTCAATCACATTCAATTGCGACGGCGAGGGTGATTACCATTTGCCTCTGCTGTTGAGCGATAACAGCTACACAACTTACCGGGGAAGCTGATGGCTAAATTGGGCGAGAATCGCTACGGAAAGTCGCGCGTTCGGCTTTCGCGCATAACGCGCAAGGGAGACACGCACGAGTTCAACGAGTGGACCGTGCGCGTGCTGCTGGAAGGGGATTTTGAGTCCAGCTACACGCAAGCCGATAACAGTAAGGTGCTACCCACCGACACGATGAAAAACACGGTCTACTCCGTCGCGCGCGACTCGAAGGCCGTCACCATCGAAGAGTTCGCCAAGGAGTTGGGCGATTATCTGCTCAACAACAATCCGCAGGTTTCCGGCGTGCTGGTTGAAGTAGAACAAAAATCGTGGGAACGCCTGGTTGTGGACGGAACGCCGGAAGCGACTACATTCAAGCTTGGAGCGCCTGAGGTGCAGACGGTGCGCGCAGTTCGCGACCGCGATCACGAGCAGTGGTCGGTTCGATCGGGTGTGGATGGACTGACGATTCTTAAAACCACGAAGTCGGCATTTACCGGTTACATCAAAGACCGGCTCACCACGCTCAAGCCGGCAACCGATCGCATCCTGGGCACCAGCGCCACAATAGCGTGGGATTACGCCGATTCTGCGCCTGACTATGCGGCCGCGCGCAAGCGCATCGTCGAAACCATGCTCAAGGTCTTTGCGGATCACGAGAGCATGAGCGTGCAGCACACGCTTTACGACATGGGCAAAGCCGCTCTGGAGGCGGCTCCTGAGATTGCGCGGATACATCTCAGCATGCCCAACCTGCATCACTTGCTTGCAGATCTGAGCCCGTTCGGGCAAGATAATCCAAACCATATCTTCGTTCCCATCGACGAGCCGCACGGCTACATCGAGGCAACCATCGAACGCTAGGGCGGCGTCTTGTGAAAGGCAAATCTGCATTGAGCCAGACCAGCACGCAAGGCGAGGTGTACACAAATCAGGATGCCGGTGAGAGGTTCGATCTGCACGCCGGCGTGCTTGGACCGGTTGAGACGCTGGCGCAATCTGTTTCCGCCATCGCGCCTTCCACCTCGCCTTCGCTCACCATCCCGCTGGTGTTTGCGCTGGCCGGCAGAGCCACCTGGTTTGTTTATCTTCTAGCTACGATCGCGATTTTCATGATCGGGATTTGCGTGAGCCGCTTTGCGCGGCTCTCAGCCTCGCCCGGCTCGCTTTACACCTACACCGCAAACACCTTGCCGCCGGCATTTGGAGCAACGGCCGCGTGGGCGCTGCTGCTGGCCTATATCACCACGGGGGGTTCGGTGGCCGGCGGCGCTCTTTACTATTCAAGCGTCCTTGGTCAGCAGTTGATTCATTGGGCCCCGCCGGCGCTTCCCATGCTGGTTGCGATCTGCCTGTTGGCCGGCATCATTGCATGGCGCGACGTTAAGCTTTCGGCCGAGACCATGCTCTGGATCGAGGCCGTCTCAGTCAGCCTTATTTGCATTGTTCTCCTGGCCCTGCCCTTTAAACTCGGCTTCCATTTCGATCCCGCGCAGTTCAAGCTCACGACGATGCACTTCTCGGGCCTCGGTCCCGCGCTGGTGCTGTCGATCTTCAGCTTCGTGGGATTTGAGAGCGCCACCACATTGGGCGGCGAGGCGCGCGAGCCACTGCACACCATTCCGCGAGCCGTGCTGCAGTGCGCGCTGCTCTCGGGCGTTTTTTTCATGCTTTGCTCGTACGCAGAGGTCATGGGGTTTCGCGGCGAGGCCAGCGAACTCAGCAGTTCAACGAGCCCGCTGCACCTGCTCGCCAACCGAGCGGGCATCTCGCTGCTGGGCACGGCGGTCGATTTCGGAGCGGCAGTGAGCATGTTTGCCTGCGTGCTGGCCTGCACCACTGCGGCGGCGCGGGTGCTGATGCGCATGGCCCGCGGAGGTCTATTGCCGCGCAGCTTTGAACGCACCAGCCGCAAGCACGGAACGCCCGGGCAGGCGATTTTGCTCTCCGCAGTGCTCATCCTGATGCCTGCCGCGGTGATGAACGTTCGCGGATTTGCCGGCTCCGACATGTACGATCTGCTGGGCTCGCTTTCGGTCTTCGGCTTTCTTACTGCTTACGGCCTGGTGGCGCTGGCGCTTCCTTTTGCGCGGCGTGCCGTGGGCCAGCACTCGCACGTGGTGGCTGCGGTCAGCATCACGACCGTCATTATCATCCTGCTGATCGGAGTCTTCGATCTCAGATCGGCTGCCGACCCGCTTCATGCGCGCATTCCGTACATCTACCTGGTCTATATTGCGCTCGGTCTCGCGTGGTACGCGGTCAGCAGGAAGAAGGCTGCGCCGGGCGAAGTCTGATTTGTATCCGCTTTAACAGCGCCTATCCCGCTCAAGCGGAGCTTGAACGGAGCACCCCGTGGGTTTGATCAGCCTGTTATGCCTCGTGTTCGCGCTGTTGCAGGATGAGAAACACGATGCCGACGACGGTGAAGTTTCTGGCTGCGGCTGTTTGCCCGTTCCACATTGACGATTGCCACATCAGGAACCACTCGCCGCCCACGGTCAAGAACGCAACCAACCACATGAGAAGCGAGAGGGCGAGCCCTGAAAGTGAAACCGTCTTTGCCTGATCGAACTCGCGAGCCGGGCCACGCTGCGCGCGTATCAACCGCACCATGCCCCACCACAGTAAAAGGCAGGTCACGATCTCCCACGCAATGATTGTGAGGTAAAAGAGCGTGTGAATCGCCGGTGAATGAATCGCCCGCCACATGCCGTGGTTGACGGGGAAGGTGGTGTCCATCGTCAGTGTGTGGCGGACGACCTGGAAGTTCGAGCCGTAGTCAGTGAGGTTGTTGAACACCACCAGGGTGTAGAAAAACGCAACCGCCGAGACCAGTGCGATCTTCGCCCATCGCTGAACCATGCCTCTCTCCTCGTTTGCAAAACCGCGCCTGGCACCGGCGCCTCACCGGTGAGATCGTTCGGGGGCAGTTCATTCCTGCCGCAACTGCCTTATCTCAAAGATGAACATGCGCTTGTGAGAAGCGGTGTGGAAAAGACTGGCTTTAATCGCCAACGCCGGGATTTCCACCGAACTTTGCACAGGCTGACGTTAAATTCTTATAAGAAATTTATGTAAGAACTATTACTCTTAACCTACCCCGTAGTGCGAGCAGGATAAGGCCGTTAGACGAGCTGAACTCGTGGCGGTTTCACTTTTCCGGTTACCTTTTGCACGATACTGATTTCGATAACACTCAGATTTCCATCACTTTAATGCAGTGCCAAACGAGACTGTGCAGAGATCACTCCATTCTAAGGGCGATTTATTGCGAGGCATCCGATGCAGAAACTCCATACTCTCATTCCCAGACTTCTGGCAACATTTGTGGTAATCGCGCTGAGTTCGGGCTCGCTCCCGGCACAGCAGACCCTCGGCCAAATCACCGGCGAAGTGACCGACGCCTCAGGGGGCGTGATTCCCAACGCGACGGTAACGGTGACCGACGAGCAGACATCGCTCAAGCGGGTTACCACGACCAGCAGCGCCGGCACTTACACCTTTGTGAACCTGCCCATCGGCATCTACACCGTGACCTACTCCGCCACCGGCTACGAAGTGCAAAAGACGCCGCACATTACGGTGCAGGCCGACCGTACGGCCACGCTGAACGCGACACTGAAGGTCGGCCAGACAACCACCACCATCGAAGTGGATGCTGCGCCGCTGATGAACGCCGTTGACACCACCAACGGCTACGTGATGGAGTCTTCACAGATTTCGGCCACGCCACTACCCACGGGGAGCTTCACCGGGCTGGCAATTGAATCCACGGGCGTCGACGCCGAGCTGTCGGGCGGCACAGGAGCCAACTCGGGACTCGGCAACGCTCCGATCTGGGCCAACGGCCAGCGCGACACGTCGAACAGCTTCTTGTTGAACGGGGTTGACGCAACCAACCTCTTCAACGGCAAGAGCACCAGCCAGGTTGACTCGGCACGCGTCATCAACTCCACCGGCGTGCAGACCAGTCCGGGCGGGGGCGGCGGGGTCATCATGTCCGCGGCCTCGGTCTATCTCTCGATCGGCAACGCCATCCCCACTCCCGCGCCTGAGACGCTGCAGGAAGTACGGGTGAACGCTTCGATGTACGACGCCGACCAAGGTTCGACCTCAGGCGCGCACGTCGATATGAGCACCAAGTCGGGAACCAACCAGATCCACGGCGATATCTACGGCCACCGTGGCACCAATTGGATCAACGCTGCCCCATTCTTCTTCAACCAGGATCCCGACGTTCCCGCGAACGACAAGGTTCCCGAATTGCACCGCTACAGTCTGGGCGGCACGTTCGGCGGTCCCCTGATCAAGGACAAACTCTTCGGCTTCGTCGCCTACCAGCACCTGCATGTTTCCGATCAGGAACTCGGCGACTCCTTCCTCGACGTGCCTATCGGCCTCAACGACTCGAATCGGGGTGCGGGAGGCGACAACACCTCGCCCAATTGCCCTGCTACGGGGCTCGCCGGGCTGGCTAACAACTCCTTTGGCACGTGTCTCACGGGCGCTATGATCGATCCGCTCGCACTGATTCTGTTCAACTCTCCCTCTCTGCCCGGCGAACCCGGCAAGTGGCTTATCCCCAACGATGCGCTCAACGGCGCTGCCCCCACCGCCGCTCACCTCGACAACGCTTTTATTCCCGGCACGGGCTACTTCACCTCGGATCAGGCCGTCGGTGACATCGATTACAACGCGACCAGCAAAGACACGCTCGCGCTCAAGTATTACTATCAGCACGACCCGACCATCGCGCCATACTCTTACTCGAGCGTTCCTGGATTCACCGAGCATCTGGACTCCGGCGCGCAGGAGCTTTCAATCAACAACAGCCTCATCCTCAAATCGAACCTGAGCACCACCGAGACTATTGGCTTTCTGCGTGAAAAGAACTGGGCTGACAACAGCCAGGCCTTCGGGCCGAGTGCGATCCCCGGCGGAGCCTACGGCACCGGATCAATCAACGTCTTCGGATCAAATTACTTCCCGGGCATCTCGATCGTGAACATCCTGGGCAACGTGCAGTCCCAGAACTTCCCCGGCATCAGCCCGGTCTACCTCAACATCGGTCCCAACGCCGAGTCGCAATCGGCCAACACCGGCATGTTCCAGAATCGCCTCTCGCCCTCAGGCAACGCGATCTGGATTCTGGGCAAACACACGGTTAACTTTGGCGCCAGCTACAGTTACACACAGCTAAACACGATCGACAAGCGAACCGGCACGGGCACCGTGACGTCCGACGACTTCAGCCAGTTTGTTCAGGGCTATGTCGTTCCGGGCAGTGCAGACACATCGTTCTATGTCACCTCGTTTCTGCAGGGCAACGCGAACCGGTACTATCGCGCCAACCAGCTCGGACTGTACATCACCGACAAGTACCAGGTAACTCCCACTCTTTCGCTCAGCCTTGGTCTTCGCTACGACTGGGACGGTGGACTTACAGAAAAATACGGTCGACTTTTCAACTTCGATGCCGGGACCAATCCCCAAGGCTGCTCCACCGGCGGCAGTGATCCCAACGCCTACTCTTATTGCGTCGCCAGCGACACCATTGTCAATCCGGGTCTGATCATTGCAGGCAACAATGCCAACGGAACGAAGGGCGTGAGCAATACCACCCTCACCGGTCGCCAGTGGGGCATCGCTCCCCGCTTTGGTGCTGCATGGCAGCCAGCCGCATTCCACAGCAAATTGGTGGTCCGCACGGGCGGTGGCTTCTACTACGATCGCGGGGAGCTGTTCACCTACTTCTCGCCGGGCTACGCCATCGGCACTGTCACCGGCGGCCCATTCGGCGTCAACCAGCAACTGCCCTTCGTCAACGCGTCCACCTGCCCATCGTCGTCGCTATCGTACTACGAGGGCTACCTGGCTACCTGCGGCGGATCACATTTGGCGGGCACAGATTCCGAAGGTGACATCGAGAATCCCTACGGCACAACTCTCGAATATGCGGCGCCGACCAGCCCCAAGGCTTCGGACCTGAGCAACTACCTTCCCAACGCTTGCAGCATTGTGAACACCGGGTACGCCGGCATTCCCGGCATCTGCACGAATACTCCGAACGGCGGCGAGATCGTCAACAACGGACAGCCCATCTCGCTGGGCGTTTATGACCGCGCCAACAAGCTGCCGTACACCATCAATTACACGCTCGACCTGCAGTGGCAACCGCGCAACGACCTCGCTATCGAACTCGGCTACGTGGGCAACGTCGGCCGGCACCAGGTCATTCCCGTACCCCTCAATCAGGCCGGGATCGCGTCTCCCAGCAATCCGGCTCTCGCCGCAGGCGGTTGCCCGCAGAATTACAGCTACGGTTATAACGTCAGTTTCGACAATCTGCCCCCAGGCACGCCTTCCTGCTTTGGTTCGTCAGCCTCATACCTTCTTAACTACGAAGGCGGCAACGTCGATCTACGGGTTCCCTATATCGGCTACGCGGCTGAATCGATCAAGTACCTCGCCGAAGGCGTTGACGCCTACAACGCACTTCAGGCTCACGTTGAGAAGCGCATGAGTCACAACATCCAAGCCGGCGTATCCTACACGTTCTCGCACGCTCTCGACGAACAGAGCGGGCTGGGACTCTTCTACAACGGCAATAACCCGGCGAACTTGCGCAGCGGCTACGGATCCGCTGACTTCGACCGCAAGCATGTTCTCAACTTCAACTACATCTTCCAACTGCCCAACATGGCCGCTTCCAGCACCCTCGCCGGCAAGTTTGTCGATGGATGGTCCATGGTCGGCCTCACTATTCTGCAGAGCGGCCAGCCCTACAGCATCATCGATTTCTCCGGCGCCGTCGGCAGCATTTATTACTCAACCTCCGACGGCATCACCAACCCCATCGTCCCGCTTGCCAAGGGCTGCACGGCGAAGTCGGCGCTGACTGGAGCCTCAGGCGCGTTCTTCAATCCCAGTAGGAAGGATGAAGGCGGCGCACTTAATGCGGCCTGCTTCACTCTGCCCCTTCTATCCGAAGGCGGTCTGGGCGGCGCAATCCCGCCCGACGATCCGTACGAAACGTCCTTCACGACTGGACAACGCAATATCTTCCGTCAGGCGTTCCAGAAGCGCGCCGATGCATCGCTGGTCAAGGTCACCAGCTTTGACAAGGAGAAGTACACCCTGAAGTACACATTCGACGTATACAACCTGACCAACACAACCAGTTTTGATATTCCGAGCAACGAAGTATCGCAAAACGCTGGCTACAACAACTATGCGCAACCCGATCCGACCAATGCGAGCCCCCTGCCAACCGGTTGTGGCACATCAAGCGCCGCGCCGGGATTTGGCGGAACCTACTCCTGCCCTGGACAACTCGGCATCGTGGAACACACTATCGGCGCACCGCGCCAGATTCAAATGTCGCTGCATTTCGACTTCTGATCTCATTTTCTGATCTAAAAGGAAGCGGGAAAATACCAGGGGCTTCCGTGATCCGGACGCACTTTCACTTTGCCCCTGCCTGTGCAGCCACGGCCCGTGGGTACCAATCGGGCAGCGCCAGCCCGTTTCGTGGTGCTTACAATCTGAGTATGGCCGTTGGCGCCGGCACGGTTCGCGATCTTCGGGCGTTGCTTGCCAGCGGTGCGCTCAAGCCCTCCCAGCTCGCTGCTGAAGCTCTCGCGCACTCCAATGGCAATGCCGGCCGCAATACCTACCTATGGCAGAACGCGGCATGGACTCTAGCCGAAGCGGTGCGAGCCGAAGCTGTTCCGCACGGTGCCGGCGGACGGTTTGGCGATGGCCGAGCGCCGCTCTGGGGCCTGCCTATCTCGGTCAAAGACTGCTTCGATCTGGCCGGTGCGGCTACAAGCTGCGGAACGAAGTTGTACCGTGCACTGCTCGGTGAGGCAAGACGCGACTCCTGGCTGGTTGAGAAGCTGCGCACAGCCGGCGCCGTGATTACCGGCAAGACCCATCTGCATCCGCTGGCCTATGGCATTACGGGCGAGAATCCCGACTTTGGCGACTGCGTCCAGCCCGGCCATCCGTCAGCCCTCACGGGAGGATCCTCGAGCGGCGCAGTCGCCAGCGTACTTGAGGGCTCGGCGGTGGCCGCCATTGGCACCGATACTGGCGGCTCGATTCGTGTACCCGCGGTGCTTTGCGGGCTGGCCGGCTATCGCGCTTCGCTGGGGCGCGGCGATTGGCGGGGCGGCTATCATCTCGCGGAGTCTTTCGACACGATGGGGTGGGCCTTTCGCGACCTGCGCGACGCGCCCCTGTTCGCCTTTCCATTTGCCCCGGAAGATGCGCCACGCCCGCAGCCCTTCACTCGCTTTGCCTTCGTGGCCGGCAGTTATCTCAGCGACTGCGAGGCCGAAGTCATCGCGAGTTTCCAGGAGGCCGTTGGCGAGCTTGAATCGCTGGGTTTGACCGCCAGTGCGATCGAGCCCGAATGGTGGCAGGAGTCTCGCGAGATCTTCGCGCCCATCCAGGCCTCTGAAGCCGCGCGCTATCACGCCGGCAACTTCGTGCAGATCCAGCCTGACATTCGCGAGCGTCTCGAATGGGGTGCGGGCCTAAAAGCTGACGAAGTTGCCGCGCTACGCCGGCGGCGCGCCGAATTCTGCTTGCGCATGGACGAGATCTTCGCCGCCTGCGAGCTGATCCTGCTGCCTTGCGCGCCGGTTGCAGAGCTCGCTGCCGGCGTCGACCACAGCCAGACGCGCGCTCGCCTGCTTCGCTACACCACGCCTTTCAGCCTCGCAGGGGTTCCCACGGTCGCAATCCCGTGCGCGCACGGCGGCGTGCAGCTTGCGGCGAAGCTGGGTGCAGATGAGTCGCTGCTTGA
>DATJSB010000033.1:0-18341 GCA_035504315.1 Occallatibacter sp. | reverse complement strand
CCCGCAATGCGGTAGAGATCTTTCCTTTTCACTGCGTTAAGGGTCGCGATTTCGCCATCGGGGACGGGCGCCCCGGTAACCAGGTTACCTTTGTGAGTACTCGTTCCAAAACCTACATCTTTTGTGTCATATCCACTTATTTGTTATGGCCCTCGGTACCTGATCTATGCAAGCATTAGTCACCATTTGCTAAGTTACTCCTGAAAACAGGAGTAGAAGTCAGAGTTACGTTGCTAAGCGAATCGGCAGCGTCCCCGGCTTGCCGGTCGTACTGAGACCGAGCCGCGCCTGCCGATCCGAAGACTGTTCATTGCCCTTTTGTTGCCCGTTTAATCGGATACGGAGAGATTCATGACCCGCAAAATAGGTCTCTTTGCCTACCTTGCACTTTTCACCCAGACGAGAGAAACCCGAATTTCAACCTGGAGGAGAATGGCCCTCTGGAGCGTAGCCGCAGTGGCGGCCCTGACCCTGGGTTCTGCCAGCGCGGGTGCGCAGGCAGCATTTCCCAGTGAGACTGTGGGCACTGCCTCCGGCGGCCAGGCCGTCCAAGTCACGGCCAACACGGCCGGCACGGTCAGTTCCATCGAGGTGTTGACAACGGGCCAGGCGAGCCTGGACTTCACCGCAGACACGCTTGCCTCCGACAGCGGGCTCACCACATGCACGGGCGCCAATCTTGCCGTGAACGGAAGCTGCAACGTCGGGGTGATTTTTACTCCTACGGCGCCGGGTATGCGCATTGGAGCGGTGGCTCTTCTTAACGCCGCCAACACCGTTCTGGGGACCGCTTACATTTATGGCACCGGCCTCGGTCCTGTGGCCGCATTTGTCCCCGGCTACGTAACCAGATACGCAGGAAACGGCGAGAACCTGGGCGCGCGGGGTGACGGAGATCCGGCCACAGAAGCCGAGCTTTATCTCCCCTCGGGCGTGGCTTTTGACGGCGCCGGCAACCTCTACATCGGCGACACAGACCACAACCGGGTGAGAATGGTCTGTAGCGGGACATCCAGCGGCATCATTAATGGCACTCCTGCAAAGTGCACGGCGGCGGGCATCATTATCACCGTGGCCGGCGGGGGCAACGGATGCGCCGCCGAGACAGACACATTTGGCGACGGTTGCCCTGCCTCGGATTCAACTCTCTCTAGTCCGGGCGGCGTGACCGTTGACGGCGCCGGAAATCTCTTCATCGCCGATTCAGGCAACGACCTGATTCGTGAGGTGAGCGCCGTATCCGGCGTCATCACGGTGTTTGCCGGCAATCTGGATGGTGCAAAGGGAGTGTGCGCCGGGGCGACTGACAGTCTGGGCGATGGCTGCCCGGCCACTTCTGCCACTCTGAATGAGCCTCAAGGCGTCACTCTGGACGTATTCGGGAATGCTTATATTGCCGATACTTCCGACGCCCGCATTCGCATGGTTGCGCCTTCCGGTGTCATCACCACCGTTGCGGGCGGGGGCACTGGCTGTGGTGCCCAGACTGACTCGGTGGGTGACGGTTGCAGCGCCTCCCAGGCCATTCTGGAGAACCCCTATCCTGTGGCCTTCGACGCGTCCGGCAACATGTATATTCCCGACTCCTCGCACAATCGGGTGCGTGAGGTGGCGGCGACTGGCGGAGCCGTGACCTCGTCGAGCGGAATCTCGGATTTTGCCGGCACCGGCACGGCCTATTATTCGGGCGATGGTGGTGCGGCCAAGAGCGCCACGCTCTTTGCTCCCTCCGGCGTGGCGATTGACCCGGCGCAGAATGTCTACATTGCAGATACTCAGAACAGCGCCATCAGGAAAGTAAGCGCGGACACTCTGGATATCGAGACTATTATCAGCCCGGCCAATAATCAGACTTACGGAGCCGACGAGTTTAAGTCGCTCAGCTTTTACGAGCCCATCGGAATCGCCTTCGACGGCCAGGGCGACCTGTTCATCGGCGACAGCCTCGAGATGGTGGTGCAGGAGATGCAGAGCAATCTAACGCTTGTCAACCTGCTGCCGCCGCCCTACACAAATCCCGTCCGCGTCGGTGCTTTGTCAAATCCGCAGCTCATTACGATTGAAAACATTGGCAACGCACCGCTCGATCTTACCGCGATCAATCCTGCTACCAACGCCCAGGTTGATGCCGGCACCACCACATGCAACACCACCACACCTCTTGGTGTCGGCGACCCCTGCATTGTGGGAGCAGTGTTCGCTCCGACCACGGCTTCCGTTCCCCTCATCACCAACATCGATGTCACCGGCCAGACGCCAAACACGCCGCTCGACATTGAGATTGTTGGTTACGCCGAGGCGGTCAACTCCACTACCACCACCATCACTTCAAGTCTCAATCCTTCAGACTTCGGCCAGAGAGTCACATTCACGGTCGGCATAACTTCCGGAACCGCCAGTCTTAACGGTACGGTCACAATTACCGACACATTCAACGGCGCCCAGACAACCCTGGTCAGCGGGCTTGCAGTGGTCTCATCGGGAACCTCGGCGACCGCGACGTACTCCACATCTACGCTTCCGGTCGGTCAGCACAGCATCGTGGCCGCCTACGGCAATGACACCAACGGGCACTCCTCCAGTACTTCTATTGACAACGGCGCATCGCCTCTGCCGCAGATCGTGAATGAAGTGACAACCACCACGCTGACCTCGAGCGGGAGCCCGTCGACCCTGGGAGCGAGCGTCACATTCACTGCCACGGTGGCGATCTCCGGCGGCGGTGGTGTTACGCCGGATGGCACAGTCACCTTCATGAACGGCACAACCGTTCTGGGCACTCCCCAAGCGCTGCCCGCGAACGGTATCGTAACGTATGCAACCGCCGCTCTGCCGCTCGGCAACAACCCGATCACCGCCGTTTACAGCGGCGACGCCACCATCGAGGTTCTGGGCAGCACGTCGGCCGTTGTCACCCAGGAAGTGCAGACCACATCCATCAGCGCAGTGACCTCGACGCCCAACCCGTCGGACTTCGGACAGCAGGTTACATTTACCGCGACCGTTTCGCCTGGTACAACCACCACGGTCGCGCCTACAGGCACGGTCACCTTCCTTGATAACGGCGCCTCGATCGGCACTGGAACCTTGAGCGGCAATCCGGCAACGGCCACTTTCCAAACGTCGTCGCTGGCGGTAGGCACGCATCCCATTACCGTCTCTTACGCCGGCGATGCCAATTTCTCCGGATCCACTTCAACGGTTGTCGACAGTCAAGTGGTGAATGGCTCGCAGACCACCACAACGGTGACTGCAACTCCGAACCCAGGCATTTCCGGGGTCCCGGTGGCCATTACGGCAACCATCAGTTCCATGGCCAACGCAACCCTCGTGACGGGCACGGTCACCTTTACAGTTGGAACGACGACCGTGGGCCCGCTGAATGTGACGAACGGAGTTGTAACCACCAAGCAGACGCTGGCTGCAGGAACCTACCAGGTGGTGGCCACGTACTCTGGCAACAGCAATCTCGGCGGCAGCACATCCAGCTCCTATACCCTGACGATCAACAACGCGACGGCGGCAACGACACTGAATATCACGCCCAATCCCGCGGTTGCCGACGGCACGATTAACTTCTCGGCCACGGTGACCAGCAACGGCGTGGCGCCCACCGGCACGGTGAGCTTCATGTCGGGTAGCACGACGCTGGGAACCGCGCCGGTGACGAACGGATTGGCGGTCTTTACCACCACTACGCTGGCAGTGGGCAATTACGCTGTAACCGCGGTCTACAGCGGCGATGCGAACAATGGAACCAGCACCTCAGCGACAGTGAACCTCACGGTCGGGCTGATTCCCACCACCACGGATCTGGTTGCAACATCCACAGCCGGCACGCCGCCGCAGATACTGCTGGTCTCCGTGGTTACCGGGACCCAGGGACCCACCCCAACCGGAACCGTGACTTTCAGCGCGAATGGCCAGACACTTGGCTCCGCCACACTGGACTCCAGCGGGGTGGGGACCATTACTCCGAACCTTCCCAACGGAACGTTCCAGGTTACAGCCGCCTATAGCGGCGATACGGTGCACGCGCCGTCGCAGTCGACCGCGGTAAGCGTCAGCGGCGCGCCGTCGGGCTTCAGCCTGACCGTCACTCCCAGCACCCTCAGCATGGCCGCCTCGCAGAACGCCACGGTTGCGGTGAACGTAACCTCGGTGGGCACCTTTACAGACACCGTCGCTCTGGGCTGCTCAGCGCTTCCTGCGGGAGTCACGTGCACCTTCGCGAATCCGTCGGTCACTCTCGCGGCCGGCGCGACCGCATCGTCGCAACTCGTCATCGACACTAATTCGCCGCTCGGCGGGGGCACATCGGCAATGAATTCAAGCAAGGGCCGAGGCCTGAGTCTGGCGGGGCTGTTCCTGCCTTTCAGCGTCATGTTCGGCTTTGTCTTCTGGCGGCTGCGCAGGCGAACAGCATCGTTGTTCACCATGGTGCTGGTTGCGGCGCTGTCGCTGGGCGCGCTCATGGCCACGGGTTGCAACGGCTTCGGTGCATCCACGGTCACACCCGGCACCTACACGGTTGTGATCACTGGAACCGGGACGCAGAGCGACACCGTCCACTACACAACCCTGGCATTGACCATCACAAAATAGCAGCGTGATCCCACGCATCAGGCTCGGAACCCAGATGATGACTTTGTTGCCAAATTACGACAAGCAGAAACGCCAGCCGGAGTTTTGGCTCCGGCTACGGCGATTCCAGAACGGGCGTACCCTTTCAAGCTTCATGCCAGATCACCGGCTCCCTGCAGGTCGCGGCGATTTGAATGCAGCGGCTCCGGGCTATCGCAATTCTGGATTCGCCAGAGCCGCGGCTTTCGCAGCCGCGTTCATTATGCTGGCCATCGCCGGCCCATCCCGCGCCCAGGTCGCTCCCACCGCCAGTGCGGGCGGCTTTGGGCTATCGGCCGGCGTCACCGGCACGGGCGAGTACGTGCAATACGGCGAGCGCAAGATGGTTGGCGTCGCCCCATTTTTCGACTTCGACACGATTCACCGTCTGGGCCTCGAGGGTGAGGCCCGCTTCGTCCAATGGCGCCAGACCTCGGATGTGCACTTTTCAAGCTATTCGGGCGGTGTCCGCTATCGCTTCAACGTTGGCAAATTCCAGCCTTACGCCAAGGGACTAGTCGGGATGGGCTACTTCAACTTTCCCTACAACTACGCGACTGGTCACTACATGGTGGTCACTGCCGGCGGCGGCCTCGACTATCGCTTCAAAGAAAGCCGTATCCATTTCCGGCTGGCTGACGCCGAATGGCAGTACTGGCCCGGCTTCACCTACGGCGCAATGAGCACTCTCGGCGTCAGCACAGGAGTCAGGTTCACCATACCTTAGAGCCAAGGAATTAGAGCCAAGGAATTGAATTCGGCGCGCCCCATATCGGGATTTCCACACCGATTTTTCCCGCTCCCGCATTGCCCCGCTGGCCCGTGCCCGCCGTCCCGTGACTGATATCACCGTCCTTCGCCGCTCCCGCCCGATAGCCTCGTAATTGCGGAGGGTCAAAGATCCGGCCCTCCCTTTTAGTCAATCGAGTTTAGTCAATCGAGGAGCGATTTCATCATGGCTTACGTTGTAACCGATGCCTGCATCAAGGACTTTGTTTGCGTAGCTGAATGCACGACAGCGGCGATTGCCCCCGCAGAGACCGACGCGGCCACGGCTAAGGTCTCGCAGGTCTTCATCAATCCCGATGAGTGCATCGACTGCGGTAACTGCGCTTCAATTTGCGCGCAGAACGCCATCTTTCCGATCGACGAGCTCCCTGCAGGCAAGGCGGAGTTCGCTGAGAAGAACCGGGCATACTTCAATTAATTAGTACCGGTAATTAGCACCCGCCGGTTACGCCCGGCTGAGCCAGCTCGCTTAATTGGGTTTGTTCTGGCTGGCAGGCGCAGGCGGTGTGTCCCCTGCTGCGGACGAAGCTGCTGACGAAGCCGCCGCCGGAGCCGGCTTGCCCTGGTCGTTGCTTTGCGACGCAGGCGGCGCAGCCCCCGGCGCAGTAGTCTGCGGAGAGGTTGCGGGCGTTGTTGCGGCCGGAGAGGAGGCCTGCGGCGCAGCTGCCGGTTTTGTTGCGGCCGGCGTGCTTGCGGGCGTGGGTGCTGCAGGAGCAGCTGGTACTGCGGCCGGTTCGGGCAGGTGCGGCGCAGTCAGCAAAGTTACGGGCAGAGTGAGCGTCTGTACCGTATTCGGATCGTCATGCAGCTTCAGGTACAGTTGCCCGTTGGCCGGATGCGGCACCGTGAGCTGGGTTCCCGTAAATTGCGGAGGCACGTCCACAGCGTTGCTGAAGTCCGGCGTCGATGAGAAGGAATCGGCGAGGAAAAGATCGTCTCCGCTCAGCAGGCAGGGTTTTGAAACCGACCGCGGGCAGCGCAAATCCGTGAAGTCGGGCAAACGAACCAATGTTCCCAGCTCCAGCCAGTCGCCTGCGACTCCGTCAGCCGAAACCGCGCGCAACCGCACGGGACCGAATGCTGAAGGCCCGAAGCGCTGCAGCGGCTCCACGGTTCCCACTGCGGTCTTTGCATCCTCCAGTACGAGGCTGCCGTCTGCCAGATCGAGCATGGTGTGAAAGCTCGAGTCGCCGGCAGCCAACTCGACCTTCTCATCGCGGGAAAAATGCGCCGGCGAGGTCGACTGCAAAAAGAACACCAGCTTTCCATCGACCGGCAGATCTTCAGAGCTGCCAAACTGGACCGGAATCGGCGACCCTTTCGCAGCGTTCTGCACGCCCTTGCTCAGCAGGCTGACCTCGGGACGCGGCGGCCTGACCGTCACCGGCGTTTTCAGTTCACGTCCGTCTTTCAGTTGCACGTGTGCCGTGTAGGCTTTGCCGGGGATCAGGCTCGCAGTCGCACCCGCGGCATCCATGGTGAGCTCGTCGAGGTCGTTCACATGTGCCAGCGACGACGGGGTAAGACTGATGCCGTTCAGCTTTGCCGTAGCCACCTGGTCGAGACGGGTGCCGGTCAACACCGCATCCTTGTCTCCGCTGCTCAAGCTCAGCCCTTCCAGCGACGCGGCTACATCGTAGGAGGTCATCTTCACCGTGTCAGGCTGCGAAAGTCCGTACTGGTAAACGGATACAGTTACCGGGCCCGGCGCGGCATCTTTCAGCGGCAACGAAACTTCCAGAGTCTCGGCCTTTGCCGTCTTCCATGTCAGCGGCTCGCTGTGACCGCCTGCGCCCGTCTCCTCAATCTTGTCCACGCAGAGCGCGCTTCCGCCTTGAATGTGCACCATGTCATCGCGGCCCACCACCAAAGCAGATTCATCTGACTGGGAGAGGCGCCACTTGCCCGCCTCGGGAGAAATAAGGGTGTACTTCGGACCCTGCCAGTCGTCAAATCCCCACTCGCCGGTGACCGTGCCGATGAGTTCGCCCGCGGGAAGCTGGGGAATCTTGTCCCGGGCAACCAGCCCGCCCTCGGCTGGATCGGCCATCAACGGGATATCCACTGCGCGGCCTTTCCCATTTGCAGGGCGCACATGGAGCGTGAGGTCGTGCGCCAGCCCGGTTGCAAACACCAGCGGCGCACCCTCGGCGGGCAGAACCAGGTCCGGCTTGAAAGCGCAGAAAGAGTCTGAAGGATTGACCGGATGCAGCGGCTCAGGATGCCCGGGACCGATCGGCGGCAGACCCACTACCACAACCGACTTCGGATTCCGGAACGAGGGAGGCATGTTCAGGCGCAGGTTGAGGGTGTCGGTCTTGGGCAGCGCCAGCGCAGGAATGTACTGGAAGTGCGCCGTGTGCAGCGAGGCCAGGATTCGGGCGGTGTCTACCACCGCACCCACGTATGGGCTGTAAAGGCCGCCGCCGGCCACGGTCGAATAGCTCAACTGGTTCATCAAATCGCCAGTCGAACCGCTGGCCAGCTGATCGACCAGCGTCTGAGCGTTGGCGTCGTCGAGCACCAGCCCCTCGGAGTTCTGTGAAAGGCACGTCGCCTGCTGGTCGGTGGGACGCAGAAAACAGTCCTGGTTGATTTTGATTCCCAGGCTCCGCGCCGCCATCTCGGCACGTCCCTTCAGCGACTTCGGGTCAGAGGCCGAGGTCGCTTTCACGTCCTGCAGGTACGCTTCGAGCCGCATCCGCTCCCAACTCGCCGCCTGCAGATCCTGTGCCGCCCGCACAAAAGCGCCCGGCCGGCCGGTTACTGCCTTGCGCAGGGTGTTAAAGTCCCCGCCGGTTTCAGGAGCCAGAAACAGGAGCGCTTGCTCGGCCCCGTCGGGCACATTGACGAAGACACCCTCCTGCCGCGCTTGTCCATTCCAGGTATCAACCCTGGTAAACCAGTCAGGCGGCGGCTGGTTGGTAGCGCCCCTCAGGAAGGCGATGACCAGGACGAAATGATTCGATTGGGTTTCAGGGAAATCGGGATGAACCCACAAGCGGTCGCCGGGAACCAGGTTGCCCACCTCGGAAATGGGCAATGTGACCGCGCCCCGTTTTACATGGACGTCTATCTTGGGTCCGGAGAGATCGAATGCCGGTCCATCGGCCATGAGCCCGGTAGGGGCGAAAACCAAGAGCAACGGCAAAAAAAGACGCAAGCAACTGCGCATGTACCTATTGTACGAACTCTGGGCCAGAAGGGAAGCGATCCGCGGCCTCCGGGCGTGAAAGCGTACCGTTCGGGGTCGACGTCCGGGGCATCCGCTCCGGCATCCGGAATCGCCAATCGCCGCCTCCGCCCGCTGGGGCCGGCGCAGACTTTCTGATGCAATTGCCATCTTTTCTGCACGAAAGAACAATCTTCGGGTACACTAATCGCCATATACTTAAGGGCCACGGCGTTTGGGGAATAGTTGTTTCTTGAACCTGCTGGGGAGCCGCGAGCGTATGGAAGACCGGACGCTGGCTCGCCGCAAGAGCACGTTCCAAGCACCATTGCCTTGAAGGCCGACCATTTTCCTGAATCCTTTGAGAGGCGAGGAAGAGATGCAAAACGGCTCTTCAAGAGCCTGCGTTCAACCTTTGTCCGCGTTGAATTGAATTGCAGGCTACTGAAGATAGAATCCGCTTGCACTTCATCCGTCGTCTTGGATCGAGTCGGGATTTGCTCCATTAACCCCTCCTGCCCGATCGCTTGGGCAGGGCTGATTGTTTCAAGAACCTTTCTCCTTTTGATTTGCGCCGGTACCAATCGGTTTCGTGGCAATTCCCTCCGTATAATCCGCCACTGCCTTCATAGTCCGCCGCTTCAATCACGGGGAGAAACGCAGTAAAGCATAGGTGGAAGTAGCCTGCTCGGGCTCGCGTCTGCGCAGCCTGGAACCGCATCCTGCAACCACATTCTGGAACCGCACCCAATCCGTGCTCGAAGCCGCGGTACATGCGGTTGAACGACGAGTGGAAAACTGTATTGGAAATATTCAGCAGATATTGAACATCAAGGCATCTGGCGCATTGCAATCTCTCCCCCGCACATCACAAGTGCCCAGCGCCGCGCCTGGCTGCCGGGCCGCCGGAGTAAGTACCGGACCAGCTCCGGCGGATGAAGCAACGGAGAACGATATGAAATCGATGCGATCGACGCAGAACGGCATAGAGCAACTTACCATTCCCGCCGCAGAAGAGATTATCGAAGAGGCTCTCAACGAGCTTGCCTTCTCGCAGGATCCGGGATTGGCCCGAGCGCTCAGATTCCTGGCGCCTCAGGGGTACCAGGTCATTGTGGAGCTGTGCAGCGACAACGGGCGCAGCAAGCGCCGCAACGCGCTGGCCGATACCTGGTCTCCGGAAGACGACGAAGTGCGCATCTACTTTGAGCGCATCGCCGACGGCGAGGGTCGCAGCCGCACGCCGCGCGCGGTCGTGCCGCGCAGCGCCGACGAGGACGACGCACCCGATGAGTCCGTTCCACCGGCCGACATGGACAACCGCGTCAAGGAATTGTGTACCGCGCTTGCCGAAGCCGAGCGCGGCGGCCACGCGTTCATCGCGCTCAAATGGTTCCGTGACTCGTTCCTGCCTCGCAAATCGTTCCGCTGGAACCAGCACCCCGATTCCCGCCAGTTGGTATTGGCCGAAGCCATCCAGCGCGGCGTGGTGATGACCAGCAAGATCGCCAACCCCAAGACTCCCGCATATCCCACCACCACCATTCGTCTCAATCGCGCCGAGGCTGGAGTTCCCGAAGAGGCGCAGCGATTCCATCCCGTGGCCGTGCAGGGCGAGGCCGCGGCTGTGGTGCTTGAAGAGGAGCGGGAGGAGGTGTGAACTTCTACTTTATTGAGGCCACGGCCTTCATCAAGCTGTTTGTGCGGGAGCCCGGCACCGACGGCCTGATCCGCTTTTTGGAGCCGCTGGAGGACAGCCGCAAGCTGATATCCGCTTCCACGCCGCTCGAGGTCTACTCGGCCATCCGGCGCCGGGAACGGGCCGGCGGCATCACCCCCAACGATGCTACCCAGGCCCTCGAAAGCCTGCGCCAGGAGTCGGCGCGCGCTGTGCAGCAGCCGCTCAACCCCGCCGTGCTTGAGACCGCCCGGCAGTTGCTCGATCGCACCACCCTCCGCTGGCCTGAGTCCATCCAGCTCGGGGCCGCACTCACCGCACGGGAAATGTACCAGGGTACGGCCATCGCCTTTGTCTCGTCCTCCGCTGCGCTGCTTGAGGCCGCCAAAGCCGAAGGCTTTGAGACGCTCGATCCTACCCGCGAACCAGCCGCGGCGGAATAGGGCGCGAGCCCTCACCCCCATCAACTATCATCTGCAGAACAGTTACCATTTCCCCTGAGCCCCAGGAGATCCAATGACCACCTCCGCGCCCGATGCCGTTGGCACCAAATCGCAACTGCGCAAGGCGATGGGCTTCTGGGATGTGCTGCTCTTCAACATCGCCACGGTGCTTGGACCGCGCTGGATCGCAGCCGCCGGCCACAACGGCACTTCGTCCATCAGCCTATGGGTCCTGGCCGCGGTCTTTTTCTTCGTCCCCGGCGCGCTGGTCATCAACGAGCTGTCATCGCGCTTCCCCGAGGAAGGCGGCCTTTACGTTTGGGCTCGCGAGGCCTTCGGCCCATTCCACGGCTTCGTCGCCGGCTGGACCTACTGGATCTATACGGTCTTTTACTTTCCCGGCCTGTTGCTGGCCAGCGCCTCGATGAGCGCATACATTCTGGGCGGACGCGGGGTGGCGCTGGCTGAGAGCCGCGCTTATCTCATTTGGGGATCGCTGGCTTTGCTGGTGATCGCTGTGGCGCTCAACATCATCGGCCTGAACATCGGCAAGTGGCTGCAGAACGCGGGCGGCGTGGGCACCTACCTGCCGCTGCTAATGCTGGTAGGCATTGCCGTAATTGTCTGGATGCGTCATGGCTCGGCAACGCATTTCACAGTTCACAACATGCTGCCCACATGGAACTGGGACACGGTCAACTTCTGGTCGCAGATTGCCTTTGCCTTCACCGGGCTCGAGCTTGTCTCGGCCATGAGCGAAGAGGTCCGCGATCCGCGCCGTACGCTGCCCCGCGCCGTCTTTGGAGCAGGCGCGCTCATCGCTCTCATGTACATTGCCGGAACCTTTGCAATTCTCGCCCTGCTGCCGGCTGAAAAGATCGACCCACAGAGCGGCGTCTTTGGAGCGCTGTCGAGTGGCTCGCTCATCCTGGGCGTTGGCTTCGTCGGAATTATTGCCGCCATCCTGGTTACCGCAGGAAACGCCGGCGGCGTCGGTTCCACTGTTGCCGGCATCGCCCGCGTTCCATTCGTTGTGGGCATTGACCGTTACCTGCCGCCTGCTTTCGGAAAGATCCATCCGCGCTGGAAGACGCCGTGGGTCTCGATCCTGGTGCAGGCAGTTGCGTCCTGTGCAATTCTGCTTTTGAGCCAGATCAAGAGCCGGAGTGTGATTACGGCTTATCAGGTGGTGGTCGACGCCACCATCATCCTCTATTTCATCCCCTTCCTTTACATGTTTGCCGCCGTCATCAAGCTGGCCGGGCGAAAGGATCGCAAGGAAAACTCCCATGCGGTTCTGGTTCCAGGCGGCGTGCCCGGCACGTGGATCTGCGGAAGCCTCGGCTTCATCGTCGTTCTCATCGGAATCGTGCTTTCGTTCTTTCCCCCGGGCGGCTCTGACACGCTGGAATTCGAGGTCAAGGTGATCGGCGGCACGGCTGGCTCTGTTCTTCTCGGCCTTTTCCTATACTGGCGCGGAGCCCGTTCAAAACAATCCGCAGCCTGAAAAACGTTTGCCCTGCGAACAGTTCTCGATGTTCGGGGAGCGCCGTAGGCGCATTGGATGTTAGCCCCGCGCCTTGGCGTGGGATAAGTTGCCCCTATAATTCCGCCCGCCCCGCAGGGGCGACGGAAACGTCGTGTGAACCTGGAATCATACCCGGCAACGCCTTCACACAATTGTCCCGATTGCACGTCCGCTCCCCTCACCTCCAAATCCACCCAGGGTTTAGAATCGAAAAGGTTGTTGAAGCGCTGCGGGTGTTGCGCCCGCCATATCCTCTTAGCCCGTGCACAGCGAACATCTCCAACGTGCCGGGTCGAATACTGTGGAAACGGAACCGATGCGAGCTAAGACTGCAGTTGTGTTGGGCGCCCAGTGGGGCGATGAAGGCAAGGGCAAGATCGTCGACGTGCTCAGCGAGCGTTTCGCAGCCGTGGCGCGTTACGCAGGCGGGCACAATGCGGGTCACACCGTCATCATTGGCGACCAGCGGTTTGTGCTGCAGCTTATTCCCTGCGGCGTTTTGCGCACCGGCTGCAAGGCGGTTATCGGCAACGGCGTAGTTCTCGATCCCATCGCCTTCCTCAAAGAAGTGGGCCGCCTGCGGGAAGTCGGCCTCCAGATCGACGGCAATCTTTACGTCTCCAATCGCGCCCAGGTCATTCTGCCTTACCACCGCATGATCGAGCTGGCGGCCGAGAGCGCTCCCGGCCGCAAGAAAATCGGCACCACTAGCCGCGGCATCGGCCCCGCCTATGAAGATAAGATGGCCCGCAGCGGCCTGCGCATCGTCGATCTGCTCCATCCCGCGCTGCTCAAGACGCACATCGAAGCTGCCTGCGCTGAGAAGAACGCCATCGCGCACGCGCTCTTCGGCACCGATCCGCTCGACCCGGCCAAGATGTACGACGAGTACGCCGCTGCCGCCGAGCAGGTTCGTCCGTTCGTCGCCGATACCGGCCGCCTTCTGCACCGGATCCTCGCCGAGGGCGGCAGCGTGATGTTTGAAGGCGCGCAGGGCACTATGCTCGATATCGATCACGGCACCTACCCGTTTGTGACATCGTCATCGGCGACGGCCGGCGGAGCGGCGACAGGCACCGGAGTAGGACCCACCGCCATCGGCACCGTGATCTCGGTTACCAAGGCTTACGTCACGCGCGTCGGCGAAGGCCCCTTCCCCACCGAAATTCACGACGCCACTGGCGAAGTGCTTCGCGTGCGCGGAAACGAGTACGGCGCGGTTACCGGCCGTCCCCGCCGCTGCGGCTGGCTCGACATTCCACTGCTCCGCTACTCCAACCAGGTGAATGGCGCCGAATGGCTGGTCGTGACCAAGCTCGACGTGCTCGACGAAGTCGATGAGATTCCGGTCTGCATCGGCTACGATATCGGCGGCAAAGTTACTGACGAAATCCCCGCCGACGTGGCCGGGCTCGAGCAAATCAAACCGCACTATACAACTCTCAAGGGCTGGCGCGAATCTACTGAAGGAATTACGGAGTTCGACAAGCTGCCCAAGGCGGCGCAGGAGTATCTCCGCTTCCAGGAACGCGAGAGCGGCGCGAAGATCGGCATGGTTTCAACCGGGCCCGATCGCGAGCAGACGATGCTGCTGCCTGACTTTGCAGTCGCGCTTGAAAACATACACTCGTAAAACCCGGCCAACCCACAGTCGAGAGACATTTCGCTCCCCGTACACCGCTCTAAGAGGTTCCTAATCGATGGTTAGTCTGCTTGTCAGGTTCAAGTTCGCCCCTGAAGATCGCGTGGAGGTTGCCGATTTGCTGCGCATCCTCACCGCTGAAACGCGCAAGGAGCCGGGCTGCGTCAGCTATACACCGCACCCGCTTCAGGAGGATCCCGACACCATACTGATTTACGAGCAATATCGAGATGAACAGGCGCTGACCGCGCACCGCGAATCGCCGCACTTCAAGAAATATGCGGCCGGCGGCCTCTACCAGAAGATGCGCGAGCGTAACCTGCAGAATCTCATCGACATAGTTTAATCAGGAATTCAGATTCACCCCCTGGCATCGGGGTTTCATACAAACCTGGGGCGATTTCCACCGTCCAATTCTGGTAATTCACACGCCTTGCGCGTGCCGGGATGGGAAAGGCGGGTCGAGTGTCGGCAATTCTTCACGCAAGAGTTATTGACCGGCAAGGGAAAACAGGTCTACCATCCGTTTTGCGTATGCCCGGTATCGCGATTTGTTCTGTGGACACTGCTCTTCGCTTCGGGGCGAGGCGAGTGGCGGTTGTTGGGCTTTTGCTTTCTCTTTTCGCTGCCCCATTGTTCGCCCGCCTGCCCAGAGCCCAGAAACACGAGCTGCGCCACGAGATCGACCAGCTTGAAGAGCAATGGCGCACGGCCGTCCTCAAGGGCGATATCAGCACAATGAATTCGCTGCTGGCCGACGATTACATGGCCATCACCCCCACCGGCACACTGCAAACCAAGCAAGAGTCCCTCGCCAATCTCCGTTCCGGCAGCTTTCACGTAACCACCCTCGACGTCTCCGATCGCAAGGTGCGTATTTACGGCGATACGGCGGTCGTCACTTCGGTTGCCGACGTGCAGGCCACCACCCCCGACGGCGCCCTGTCCGGCGCCTACCGCTATACCCGCGTCTACGTTCGCGACCCGCAGGGAGCTTGGAAGATCGTGAGCTTCGAGGCCAGCCGCATCACCGAGCCCGACCAGCACAAATAGTCATTCTGCCATTCTCACTCCAGAGCACATCTCCAGGCCTGAACCCTCGCTGCATTGCGCATTCCTTTAAAATGAACCGGTGCCCGAACTGCCGGAAGTGGAAACCATCGCCCGCGGAGTGGACGAGCGCCTGCGCGGCGACCGCATCGTCGAGGCGTGGTTCAGCTCCCATCCTCAGCCCTTCAAAACGCCGCGCGTGCGCCAGGCAGAGGGTTTGGCTGGGCGCTTTATCCTCTCAGTTCATCGCGCCGGGAAGCACATCGTCTGCGAGCTGGGGCCGTCTGCGCCCGCCGATTCCGCGCAGCCCGACGCCCAGTGGATCGTCCACCTCGGCATGACCGGCCGTCTGCTGGTTACCGCGCCAGACGAACCGGTCGCCGCGCACACCCACGCCCGGCTGAGCCTTTTGAGCGGCCGCGAGCTCCGTTTTGTCGATCCCCGCCGCTTCGGCCGACTGGAATTTCGTGAATTGAGCTTTCGCGACCTCGGCCGTTCCGGTGCCTTCGTTGCACCCGGCGCCGAGCCGCTCTCCATCCCCGCCGAAGACTTCGCCGCTCTCTTCCGGGGACGCAAGCTCGCCATCAAAGCTGCACTGCTCAACCAGTCTCTTCTCGCTGGGGTGGGCAACATCTACGCCGACGAGAGCCTCTTTCACGCCGGAATTCGTCCCCGGCGCGCCGCAGGCCGCCTCACCCGCGCCGAGCTCGAACGGTTGCGCCAGGCTCTCCGCAAGGTCCTCAAGCAGGCTATCCGGTTAGGCGGCTCCTCGGTCTCCGATTATGTTGATGCCAACGGCGTGCGCGGATTCTTCCAGCTCGAGCACTGCGTCTACCTGCGCACCGGCGAGCCCTGCCGCCGCTGCGGAACTCCCATCCGCCGGATTCTGCTGGCCGGCCGTGGAACCCACTTCTGCCCCCGCTGCCAGCGGTAGAGCCACCCCCCTCTTCGTGAAGAAGTACGACTTTCGGACGATCCAGTTTGGAGAAACTTATGGTTTTTTGAAATTCCGGGGCCCTGGTCCTCCGCTATTGCGAAAATTCATGTGCCGGTCGACTGGTCAAGTCTATGAAAATAGTAGATTTTATAAACGGCAAACCAATTGCTAAATCAATAGTGCCAGTGATGTACGGCTGTGCCGGTTCATCCGAGACAGCAGTGACAACAGCAGGTCCGGCAAGAGCGCTCGCCAATGAGCGACCCTGAAAAGGGAGAAGCCAGCCGGCAAAACCTGCGGAAGGCCAGGGGCACAAACCCCAGCCATTCACCTAGGGGGGGCCAGTGACCGGTCGAGGGGACCGGTCACGGAGACCAGAAACGCCACTCTACGCAGTGGCGTTTCTTGTTTTCGGAATCAAATGCATGGCAGCCCCCCATTGATTTTCGGGCCCATTCTGATTTTCGGGCCCATTCCTCTGATTCCCGCGCTCATATCATTTCCCTGCCCGAACCGGGAATCCCCGGTACCGGTTCCACTCTGTTGACTCCAATTCTCCCTTCTCCATTACATCCCTCTTGCCAGCCGTTGCCCTTCGCTGTAGTATCAGAGTTGCCTATCAGGCGGCTGACGCGGGCCACCCTTAATGAGGGTAGAGCAAGCTCGCCGCTCAAGACGAGCAACTTTGCCGGACAGTTCATTCCACTTCATCCAACTGGATACGGCTGGGTCTCGCGTTGAGGAAAGGGCATCACCTGAGAAAAGCACCGGCCTTCAAGCGCTTTGATCCGAACGCGGATGCGTCGTTGGGGCATGGCTACCACGCATAAGGCGTCGCAGGCATTTCAGAGTGTTGGAACGCAGGGCCAGGCAAGCTGCGCCGGTAGATTCCGGGACGATTGAGCTTTGCCGCTTGGCGGAAATTGGCGCAGGTTGTTTAAGGATTGCGCCGCAGCCGCCGCGAAGGGCAGCAGGTCGAGGCCGGGTAGAGGAAGTGGAAGTTTGAGCCGTTTGAGGCATTGGGCTTTCTGCCCGGCCTCGAGTGGAAACTATCTAGAGCAACGGGCCCGAGAACCGCTTCGCTTCCCGCGTGAAGCCGGGCAGAAAAAGGGATTGCCGAGCGCGCTCAAGCGCATTTGGCGACAACCAATGCAACAAATCGCAACCCATCAGGAAGTACACGCATGACGACAGAATCGACGCAGCCTCAGCCCGAGCTGGGGCCGGCGCCGGACAACGGTCCGGTGCAGTCGCAAGGGCATCGCCGCCGGCGCCGCCGCCGCAAGAACAAAGGCGCACAGCAGCTTGCAATGCCGAATCAGCCGCAGCCCCAGCAGGCTCAGCCGCTGCCGCAACCCCAGCCGCAGATGCAGCAGCGGCCGCCCCAGCAGCACCAGGGCCATCAGGGCCGCAAGAAGAAGAAATTCTTCCCCAAAAACTCGCAGGCGCAGCCCGGCAACAGCATCCATTCGCAGCAGGGCAAGCGCAAGAACAAGCAGAAGGGCTCGCGCGAGTTTGTCGGTCCCATGGACCACAGCTACCGCGCCGCGAACGGCAACGTGGCCGACGCGCCTCCCGCGACCATCCATATCGCGGGCAGCAATCACAGCGGCTACTATTCTGAGCCGTTCACGGCCGCGCCGGCGCCCCTCCGCGAAGACGCCCCAACCCGCATCTTCTGCTTCATTGAGGATCTCTTCTTCCTGGCCAAGATCCAGGAGACCGCGCGCAAGCTGGGCGTCAAGGTCGAGTTCGTCAAGGGCGACAAGGAAGTGGTTTCGCGCATTCTCGAAACGTCCGAGGCCGAACGCCCCGCGCTGCTGGTCTTCGACCTTAACAACCTGAACGCCAAGCCCATGACTCTCATTCCAAAATTCAAGTCCAAGTTCAAGAAGGCTGTCTCCATCATCGGATTTCTGAGCCATCTGCAGGGCGACTTGAAGATGAAGGGCATTGAAGCCGGATGCGACGTGGTGATGCCACGCTCGGCCTTCTCGCAGAGCCTGCCTAACCTTCTGCGCCGCTACGGCGTTGAAGAAGAGGAAGAGAACGCGCCACAACCGGTGTTCTAGATACAGCCCGCAGTGAGTAGCCAATAGGGAATAGGTGGTAAAGAGCCGGCGTGATCAGCGCCGGCTCTCATTTATGGCGAAGTTCATTGAGATTTATTGGGACTGCAAAACCAATGTCGGGTAAACGCGCCGTAGGCGCATCGGTTGTCAGCCCCGCGCTTCAGCGTGGGGAAAAGGATTCCACAATTCCGCAACGGAGTCCCGAAGGGACGGCGCAAGGGCATCTTTTTTGCAGGGACGAATAGCCGAAACCTCCGTGCCGCGCCGCCCCGTAGATTCTCTGTTGGAAGTCAAGAGTTTTCTCCGGGTCGAGTTTGGATTTTCAAGGCATCGGGGTCTATCCATCTGATGATTTTGGGGCGAGCAGTCTCTGTCCCTGCCCGCCCCTTTGGTTCATCGTCAGGATG
>DATJSB010000032.1:0-7803 GCA_035504315.1 Occallatibacter sp. | reverse complement strand
TCGCCCGAGTTCACCAGCACCCCGTCTTCCGAAATGAATGGGAGTTGTTCCGCACCCTCGGCCGTTGCGTCCACCGGCGCAATCACTCGCCGAATCGCGATGCCATACTTCGTCGCAAACTCAAAGTCGCGCTCGTCGTGTCCCGGCACGCTCATAATCGCGCCTGTGCCGTAATCCATCAACACATAGTTCGCAACCCAGATGGGCACACGCTCGCCGTTATAAGGGTTGATGGCAAAATGCCCCGTCGGCACGCCGTGTTTATCGATCGCGCCCAAGTCGCCGGCCTCGCGAGCGTTCTTCTGCTCCTCAATCAAATGGTCGACCTGCGCTTTCAGCTCAACATTGCCCGCGGTAAGCCGCGCCACCACGGGATGCTCTGGCGCAAGCTGCACGCTGGTCGCGCCAAAGATCGTATCCACGCGCGTAGTAAACACGCGAATGCGCTGCCCTCTCGTTCCCTCGCTCCCTTGTTCCCTTGTTCCCTGTTCTTCCAGGAAAAAGTCGACCTCCGTCCCCTCGCTGCGCCCAATCCAGTTGCGCTGCATGGTGCGCACCTTCTCCGGCCATCCATCCAGCTTCGCCAGATCGTCGAGCAGTTCCTGTGCATATGCAGTAATCCTGAAGAACCACTGCTCCAGGTTGCGCAGCTCAACCTTGGTGTCCTCGTGCCGCCAGCAGCAGCCGTTCACCACCTGCTCGTTGGCCAGTACCGTGGCGCACTCGGGACACCAGTTCACTTTGCTCTTCTTGCGGTACGCCAGCCCCTTCTCATACATCCGCAAAAAGAACCACTGGTTCCAGCGGTAGTAGTCGGGCAGGCAGGTGGTTACCTCCGTGGCCCAGTCAAAACCCATGCCCAAGCGCAGAAACTGCCGCTTCATGGCCGCAATGTTCTCGAGCGTCCACTCCCGCGGAGGCGTGTTGTTCTTGAGCGCCGCGTTCTCGGCCGGCAGTCCGAATGCGTCCCATCCCATCGGATGCAGCACGTTGTACCCGCGCATCCACATGTGCCGGGCCAGCGCATCGCCGATGGCATAGTTGCGCACGTGGCCCATGTGAAGCTGCCCGCTGGGATAAGGCAGCATCTCCAGCACATAGTATTTCGGCTTACCCGCCGCAGCGGGTTCCGCCGCGTACATCTTCTCGTCGGCCGCCCACCGCTCCTGCCACTTCGCCTCAATCGCCGCCGGATCGTATCTCAGTTGTTCTTTCTCGTCCGCCATAACCTTTTAGTCTAAACGGAGCCGCTCATCGTCTCGATGGAAGTAAACGCTTCAGCCAGCCGGGCGTTGGAGGATGGACTTCAACCTCTCGGCCCGCGTCCTTTGAAGCGACAAGACGATACGGCCTGTCGAGGTCGCTGTTTTCATAAACACGAATATTGCCGATTTCGAGAAATGCCCGCTGCAGGTTCTTCATCGTCCGCGAGTAGCGCTCGGCAATCTTATTCGCCGGTACATCGTGCCCACCCTTCGAAACGCGCATCGCGACACGCGCTTCGCATATTTGCGGGCCATCAATGCCGATAAAAACGAGGACAACCGAATAGCCCTTCGCCTCAGTTTCTTTTAGAAATTGGAGCTTCGCGCCAACCGGATCGGAGAACACAGTCTCGAAGATAAAGCTTTCCTGCTGTTCCACTAGCGCGCGCCTGATTTCGTCTGCGAGTTCAGCAGCCCGGTAGGCATCTACGCCGGTTTGCAGGGAAATCTGATCGGAATTGATGAAGGGCAGTCCCGACTGCTTGAGATAGGTTGAATAAAAAGAGGACTTCCCCGCACCGTTCGGCCCCGCCAGAGCCACCATGATCGGGCGGCGTTGCAGCAGTTCGGTCACCGCGCAGCTCGCATCCGGGCACGCTTTGGCTGCTCCACAATGAACTGGCGATTGATGAATCGCCCGACCGTTTCCTTGCCATTCTTCTCCGTGCGAACCAGGAGCCCCTTGACATCTGGATGAGCCCGATAGTGCGGATACGGCTCACCTTCAAGGAACGCCTGAAACATCTCTCGCCCCTTTGGCGTATCCACAACGTCCAACAGTTCGCCGATCGTTGGTGCCTCGGCTGTTCTTCGTAAAGTGTCGATCTGGCGCCCGTCGAATAGACGCTCCACGGAACGGCCAATCTTCGCCCAGAACTCCACCTGCCCTGCAATCGACCTCTCTTGCGCTTCAGCAGCAATCCGGGCTTCCAACACAAGTGCATCCGACAGTTTCACAGGCTGGCTCATGAACATATGGTAGCAAAATGCTACCTTCCAGACAAGAAGCCCGTCACTTCACCAAACTCTTCAGCATCCGCACATTCCGCTCCTCATCCCCCGGCTCATCCACCGGCGTCTCGGCCACAAACGCGCAATGATCGAATCTCGGATCGTTCAAAATCCATCGGAACGGCTCCAGCCCCATTGTCCCCTCGCCAATGTGCGTGTGCCGGTCGAGCTTCGATCCCTGCGCCGCTTTCGCATCGTTGCAATGCCACACCCGCACCGCGTCAAACGTCACCGTGGCCGCAACCTTGTTCATGGTCTCGGCGTAGCCCTCTGTCGTTACCACGTCGTAGCCGGCCACGTGCGTGTGGCAGGTGTCGAGACATACGCCCACCGGCGCATGAGCCTTCAACCGCTCCACCAACTCAGCCACCTGCTCAAAGCTGCCGCCCAGGCTGAACTCCGCACCCGCTGTGTTCTCAATCAAAATGTGGAAACCAGTTCCCTGCCATTGCAAGCCATCAATGGCGCGCTCGATCGATTCAGCCGCCAGCTTCAACCCCTCTTCGCGCGTCAATCCCTTCCACGATCCCGGATGCAGCACCAGATACTCAGCGCCAAGTTGGAGCGCCCGCTCAATCTCGCCGCGAAAGGCGTCGATGCTCTTCTGGCGCACTTCGCTACTCTGGCTGCACACATTCACCAGATAGCTGGTGTGGATCACCAACGGCCCAACATCAAGCTTGGCCCTCAGCTCCTTCATCCGCGCAGCCTGTTTTGGATCGACCTTGGGCGCGCGCCACATGCGCGGGCTCGAAGAAAAAATCTGAAAGGTATTGGCGCCAATCTCTTTCGCGCGTTCGACGGCGTTCGACGCCCCGCCCGTCGTTCCCAGGTGCGCTCCGATTCGTTTGGCCATGCGAACAGTTTACCGAACGACCCGCTACGCATTGCCTGTGCTAGCCTTTCATCAACAGTGACCAACTTCGAAAAAGCGCCGGCTGACGTCCAGGAGATACTCTCAAAGCCGATTCAACAGCTCGGATTGAAGCTCGAAGGCTCTCCCCTCGACCGCTTCGTGCAGCAACTCTACAAAGAGCTCGACCTCAAGGGGCTCCATCGCTTCCACCCCAGGTGCTACCTTACCGATGAGTGGGGCTGTCCAAATATGGAGCCGGTCGTCGGAATCCCGTTCTACCTCGCCGACCCGAATCTGCAGCGCCTTGAATCGGAGATGAACGACATTGAAGACGCGCGACAGATCATGATGTACATGCGCCACGAGGCCGGACACGCTTTTAATTACGCTTATGCCCTTTTTAGAACCAAAGAATGGCGCGACCTCTTCGGACCATTCCGGCGGCCTTACCGCGACAATTACAAACCCGTTCCCTTCTCACGCCAGTTCGTGCGGCACATGGAGGGCTGGTACGCGCAGAAGCATCCCGACGAGGACTTCGCTGAAACCTTCGCGGTATGGCTCACGCCTCGCGCCAACTGGCGAAAGCGGTATAAAGACTGGGGCGCGATGAAGAAGCTGCTCTATGTCGATCGCGTATGCCGTAGTGTCCGCGATGCCGACCCGGTAGTCGCGCTCGGCGATACCGATATTACCGTCGACGAAATGGATGTGACTGTCGGCGAGTTCTATCAACGCGCGCTCGATCAGCAGCACGCCCCCGGCGAGCTTCCACTCGACGCCGACCTGCGCGACATCTTCAACGTATCCAGGCGCCGCAGGAGCAATGTTCGCCCGGCGGCCGATCTTCTTCGGGAGAATCGGAAAGTTCTCATCGACAAGGTGAATTACTGGACGGGCGTTCAACGTCCGCTGGTGAAAACGCTGGTTGAAACCATCGAAACAAAAGCGGGCGACCTCGGCCTGCGCGCCGACATAAAATGTGAGCGGGAATATTTGACCGAGGTCGCTGTCTACGCGACTGCGCTCGCCATGAACTACATCACCCGGGGAAAATTCATCCAGCCCTGACCGGTGGCGCATCGCAAGAGCATTGAGGCAACATGGCAAATCTCAAAGTAACGATACTGCACGACGTTTGGGAAGAAGGTCCGCCTGAGCCTGAACCAGAGCCAGTGAAGGCCCCGCGCGGCAAGAGCGGCAAACATCCGAAGAAAAAGAAAAAAGATCCGCTGCACGACCGCGAAGAAATTTTCGAGGCGTTGACCAAGCTCGGGCACGAACCTTCTTATCACGTTCTGGATGGCAAGAACCAGTCGCTGCTTTCGCTCGCAAAATGCGGCGCCGACCTCATCTTCAACCTCACTGAGTCGTATGCCGGCGACGATAGGATGGACAAGAACATCGCGGCTTATCTCGAACTGCTGCACATTCCCTATACCGGCAGCGGCCCGCAGGCTCTTTACCTTGCCCAGGACAAAGCGGTTGCAAAAAAAATCTTTGACTTTCATAAGATCAATACGCCTGACTTTGCAACTTCTTACCGGGGGCGCACCGAACACTCGCACGATATCGAGTTTCCGCTCATCGTAAAGCCCGTCTCCGAAGATGGTTCCATCGGCATCGATATTGGTTCCGTCGTCGACAGCGTGAAGGAGCTGATGGAGCGCATCGACTATATTCACGAGGAATTCGACAGCCCGGCGCTCATCGAGGAGTACATCGAAGGCCGTGAAATCTACGCATCGATACTCGGCAACGATAATGCCGAGGTGCTTCCGCTCATTGAGCTCGACCTCTCCAAGCTCCCCAAGGGAATTCCCCGCATCGCCGGCCAGGACGTAAAGTTCGACTTCGAGACTGAGGCCTACAAGGTCACAAAATCGGCGCCGGCGGAAGACCTCGACGAGGAGACCACGAAAAAGCTCCAGGACACTGCGCTCGCTGCCTGCCGCGCTCTCAGGTTGCGTGACTACAGCCGCATCGATATGCGGTTGAACAAGAAAGGCGAGGTATACGTTATCGAAGCGAACCCCAACCCATGGCTCGCCAGTGCCGCCGAATTCACCATGGCCGCCAGGAAGGCCGGCTACACCTACACCGACATGGTTAATAAAATCGTAGAACTGGCCCGCGCCCGCTCACTCTAGCTCGCGGCGAAAAACGTCCCTCACCGATACTTGTCGAACATTTCAATCTGCTTCGCCTGATACTCGCGCCGGTTCACCGGCGATGACAGCACCGTCGATGTGGACGTCGCGCCCAACGTCGAAAGCTTGTCGATCAGCGCTTCGAGATGCCTGATCGAAACCACGTCGGCCTCGATCACAAACGACTCCGCGCCGGTGATACGATGGCAGCGGCTTATCTCCTGCAGTTCCTTGATCGCCGTTACCGACCGGCTTACCTGCAAGTCGCCGCCGGGAATCGTGAGCCGCACCAGCACGCGAATCGGCACACCCAACTTGGCCATGTCGAGCGCCGCGTGGTAGCCGGTGATCACGCCCGCATCCTGCAGCCGCCTCACACGCTCGGCAACCGCTGGCGTCGAAAGCCCCACCTTCCTGCCCAATTCCGCAAACGGCATGCGCGCATTTCGCTGCAGGTTTTCAAGTATCTTCCACGCAATCGCGTCGAGTTGCACTTCGCTGGGAACGGTCCTGTGAGCCATTTGCCGCCAATCCTTAAGTCACAACGCCATACATCTTAACCTCATTAGGCTCAGAGTGCATCATTCTTTTCAATTCCCATTCTCTGCACCGTATGGCCGTCCTATGCTTTTCTCGAAAGCCAATGTTTCGCGCCGTCGGTGCATTCCCCTTTTTTAGAGCACTCCGGCGCAGGAGGAATTGGCATGAGCGCTTCCCCGCACGCCGTCTCGGCGCATTCGCCCGCGGCATCGGATCATCCCTCGCCGGCTACCGATTTTCTTCCCCTCAAGGGCACTGACCACGTCGAGTTTTACGTAGGCAACGCGCGCCAGGCCGCGTACTTCTATCGCACCGCTTTCGGCATGTCGCTGGTGGCCTACGCCGGCCCTGAAACCGGCCAGCGCGACCGCGCCTCTTACGTCGTTCAGCAGGGGAAAGTGCGCTTCGTGCTCACTACCCCTCTTCGCAGCACAGACGCCATCGCCGATCACGTCCATCGCCACGGCGACGCCGTTCACTCCATCGCTCTCTGGGTCGACGACGCGCGCCAGGCCTGGCTCGAGACCACGCGCCGCGGAGCCGTGAGCGTTGCCCAGCCTTACGAAATCAGCGACGAGCACGGCCGCGCCACGATCGCCTCAATCGCCGCGTATGGCGATACCATCCACACTTTCGTTGAGCGCGGCAAATACTCCGGGCCGTTTCTGCCCGGCTATCGCGCCGTCACGAGCGACCACGTTGCGCGGCCCGTCGGACTGCTCCATATCGATCACATGGTGGGCAACGTAGGCTGGAACCAGATGAACGAATGGGTCGGCTTCTACGCCAAAGTCATGGGCTTCTCCCTCTACCAGCACTTCGACGACAACGACATTTCCACCGAGTACTCGGCGCTCATGTCCAAGGTGATGGCCAACGGCAACGGCTACGTCAAGTTCCCCATCAACGAGCCGGCCGAAGGCAAAAAGAAATCGCAAATTGAAGAGTTCCTCGACTTCTTCCCCGGCCCCGGTGTGCAGCACATCGCGCTCGCCGCGCACGACATTCTTTACACCGTAAACAAGCTGCGCGATCAGGGCGTCGAGTTTCTCCGCGTGCCCCACACCTATTACAGCGACCTGCAAAATCGCGTAGGCAAAATCGACGAGCCTATTCCCGAGCTCGAAGAGCTCGGAATTCTTGTTGACCGCGACGACCAGGGCTACATGCTTCAGATCTTTACCCGCCCCGTCGAAGACCGGCCAACTCTGTTTTTCGAAATCATCCAGCGCAAGGGCAGCCGCAGCTTCGGCAAGGGTAACTTCAAAGCTCTGTTTGAAGCCATCGAACGCGAACAACAGCTCCGCGGGAATTTATAAACACCAGGAGATTCGATGCAAACGGCAACATTCTCCGCCTCCGCGACCTACATCATCGAGCAGAATTACTCCGCTTACACTCCCGGGCAGCACGCCGTTTGGGCCGAACTGGTTGGCCGCGCCCTGCCTGAGCTTGAGAAGCACGCCGCGCGCGAATACCTCGACGGCTTTGAGATTATCGGCCTCGAGCGCGACCGCCTGCCCAACCTCGCCGCCATCAGCGCGCGTCTCGGCCCCCGCACCGGCTGGAGTTCAACACCGGTCAGCGGCTTTCTTCCCGCGCCTGCATTCTTCGAGATGCTCTCCATGCGCTGCTTCCCCACCACCACCTGGCTGCGCAGCCGCGACTCGCTCGAATACACACCCGAGCCCGATATCTTTCACGACGTTTTCGGCCACGTGCCCATGCACGCGCACAAGGTCTTCGCCGGCTTTCTCGAGCACTACGGCCGCGTTTGTGCCGCCAAGGACGATGCTGCCGCCATCGAAAAGCTCGGCCGTCTCTTCTGGTACACCGTCGAGTTCGGCGTCATCCGTCAGGACGGCGAATTCAAGGTCTACGGCAGCGGCCTCATCAGTTCGCATGGCGAGTGCATGAATGTAATTGGCGGCAACTGCGCCATCCGCGATTTTCAGCTCGACGAAGTGCTCAACACACCCGT
>DATJSB010000031.1:0-3562 GCA_035504315.1 Occallatibacter sp. | reverse complement strand
AATATGGATCTCTTCGTCTTCCCGTCGCACACCGATACGTTTGGCAACGTGGTGCTGGAGGCGCTGGCGTCGGGCGTGCCGGCAATTGTGACTCCCGACGGCGGGCCGAAGACGATTGTGCGCGACGGGGAGACGGGGCGGATTGTGACGGATGAGGAGTTTGCGGGGGCGATTGCGGGGATTGTTGGGGATCCGGTGGAGCACGAAGCGATGCGGCGAGCGGCGCGTGCGTATGCGCTGACGGCTAGTTGGGACGCGGTGTTTGAGGGGGTGTATGCCGGGTATGCGGGGATGGTGACTCCCCAGAACTGACAGCCGGATAGTATCCTGTTCGCGCCATGCGAGAACTCTGGCGCAAGTCTTTTGAATTATTCCGAAGCCATCTGGTGCTGTGGGTGCCGTGTGTATGCGCGGGCCTGCTGACCCTTGCGCTTGGGCGGCTTGAGAAAGCCGCAGTTTTGAAAATTGTCCATTCGCTCATGACGCGGCATACGGTTTTGGGAGGTGATGTTACCTCCGCTGATCCGAACGAGTTTGAGCGCCTTGCGTTAGTGGTTTTAAAACCGGTGGGGCTCTGCAAGGATTTTCTGGAGGTATGTTTCTATGTTGTCGCGCTGGCGATGACGGCTAAGCTTGTGGGCATGATTTTTGAGGGAAAGAAGCCGGATATTTTGGCCGCTCTTAAAGAGATCGCGCCGGAATGGCGCGGAATCCTGATGTTTTCGCTTAAGTACCTGGTAGCGCTGGGAGTAACCGGCGCAGTCATGATCCTCATCACCAGTTCCGCGCTGGTTTCACAGCGGCTCCTGGAGATTGTCGCATCGAAGGCTTTCGTTTATCCGGTTGGCCTCGCGCTCGAGGCCGGTGTCGCGTGGGTGCTGATGCCGGCGGCAATGCGGCTTCTGCAGACGCCAAATGTTGCACAGGTTTCCGTTCAATGCAGGCGGCTGGGAACGGTTTTTGCTGTGCTCACTTCGGCGGCTGCGCTTGGTCTGGAGTACATCGTCGGCAGCGTAGAAGCGAAGGTGGTCCTCGACAATCAATGGGAACTGACAGCCGTTTCGGCCTTGAATTCTATCGTGGTGAATGCGCCGGAGGTGTTGCTGTTTATCGCATTGGCATGGCTTGCCGTCCAACATTTTCCAGAGGTTGAAACGACTAACGGATCTAGACTTCGCGAATTTTGGCGGGGTCTGATGCCTCTGCACTTTGGCCCAAATCAAGAACCATAGTCACTCCTACGGTGCGAGTACTCCCGATTGCAAATCGATCGCGAAGGCTCTCTCCTTGTCCGACCTCATCGCCCATCCGGTGCCGCGCAGCACCAACCCCTCGATCGCGGTAATGTTCACGCCTTCGTCGGAAAGTTTTTCTGACTCCCAGGCTTGGCCGTTGCGGCTCCAGGCCAGGATCGAGTGATGACCGACGAAGAGGAGCAGAGCGGCTTCGAGGGCGGCGCGGATTTCAAGAACAGGGCGGTAGGGAATCATGGTGAAGCGGTCGGGCGCGGTGGTGTCGACGATGTATGCGTAGCCGCCGGCGACAAGACAGATTTCGGCAGGATTGGGCGCGGACCAGAGGCCGGTGGGGACTGCGGGATCGCGAAAGCCGAGAGCGCAGGTGGCGAGGAAGGGCGGCGCAGCTTCGATCTGAATGTTCGCCGGACTTCCCTCCCTGGTCCCCAAGTGCGAGGGACCAGGGGCACCCAGACCCTCTATTAGTCTTGATCCCGTTCGCACCATCACCTCGAGGGCGCCGCGCTCAACTTCTTCGGCCTGGCGAGGGTAGACGTAGTGCCGGGCGGGTAGAATCGCGGGCCGGCCGGAGAGCACTTCGGCTTGCCACGCATGAGGAAAGCTCAGCTCGATTTTCACGCCCGTCACGGCTGGGCCTCGTAGTGGAGGATCCACTTGAGTTGCTCCTCGGTGTCCGGAACCTCGCACCCGCGCGCTATGCGGATTGCTTCGAGCGCGGCGGCGGGGCTCCATCCCAGATGAATGAGGGTGCAGGCTGCCGTTACGGTGGAGCGGCCAATGCTTCCGCGGCAGTGGACGCCGATGCCTTGCCCTGCGCGCAGCCGCTCGGCCAGCCCCGAAACAAACTCGCGAAAGCTCGCTGTGTGCTCCGGAATGTGAGTGTCGCGGATGGGGTAATTCAGGAACTCCATTCCCAATTCGCGAGCCAGCCTGGACTCGAGGCCCAGACCGAGCCACTCGGCTTCACGCGGTTCAAGCAGCGAAACGACGGTATCTACGCCGTTTTCGCGATAGCGGCGCAGGTCGACCTCAAGCAAGTCTTCGGCATTGGGACGAAGCAAGATGGCCAGTTTGGCGGGCGGCTTGCCGTCGATCCAGAAGACGCCTTGTTCGTAGATTCGCACTGTCTCAGACCTCTCGACCTGCTTGGGGCAGGGGGAAAACGCATGTCAATAAGACCCAGTCCGGCAAACCCGGTCCGGCCGGCCAGAGCGGCCTGCGCATCAGGTAAAGTGTTCCCACCCCTGCGCCTCAAGCGGCTGGCGCACTCCAGGCGCGACCAGCGTTACGAGGGGCCGTTTTGCAGCGCGCCTGATGACTCGCCCGATGCGCGTTACCGGAACGCCGGCGATCGTTCGCGGCAGGCGGGCGCCTGATCGGGCAGTAAACAGCAACTCGTAGTCCTCGCCACCGTGGAGGGCCTGGTTTAGGGTTGCGCCGCTCGAGATCGGCAAGGCGTTCGCATCCACCTCGGCGGCCACGCCCGACTCATCGCACAGGTGGCCGAGATCGGTCGAAAGCCCATCACTCACGTCGATTGCCGCAGTGGCCAGCCCCCGATTGGCCAGCCATAGACCCTGTCTGACGCGCGGCTGCGGATAAAGATGCCTGGCCAGCGCTGCCGCGAGCTTTTCAGGGATTCGCAAGGCCCCGGCCCGGGTCGCGCGCCGCGATTTGGCAAGCTCGGTGAGCTGCGCCAGCCCGGCGGCGGCACCACCCAGATTGCCGGTCACATAGATCGCATCTCCGGGCCGGGCGCCGGAGCGCAGCAGCGCCTGGCCGCGACGCACCGCGCCCAGCAGAACGATGTCGGCTACGGCAAGAGGCGACTCAGCCAGGTCGCCCCCGGCGAGGACAGTGTCGAATTCGCGGGCAAGCGCGAGAAGGCCATCGTAAAAGCGGTCGAGCCAAACAGGCGGCTCCTTTATGCCGCGAGCCTTGCCCGTTAATTCCTTTGGAATGCCGAGGGACAGGAATGCAGCTACGGGGCGCGCGCCCATGGCGGCCAGATCGCTGAAGCCGCGCGCCAATACGCGGTGGCCGATTGCTTCGGGAGGGTGCCAGGCAAGTTCAAAATGCCGCCCGGCGATTGATAAATCGGTAGTTACGGCAATTTCTTCGCCGGTCTTCAGACTGACCAGCGCGCAATCGTCGCCAATCCCCACGGGCACATTCCGGCCCCGGCCCGCCATGGGGCCCGCAGCCGCGACGCGGGCGCGAATCCGGGCCAGCATGGCCAGCTCGGCGCCCCGGTCAGCAGGCAGGTTTCGCCTGGATTCCGAGTTGGTCGTTCGACTCCGCACCAT
>DATJSB010000030.1:0-7799 GCA_035504315.1 Occallatibacter sp. | reverse complement strand
CGAAGGGTTGCGGCGCAAATCGTGCCATACGTCGTTCTCGCCCTCGACCTTGGAACCACCAAAGCCTTCGGGCTCGGCCTAGTCTGGCCCGATTTTCGCTCGCAACGCCAACCGCCCCAGTAGTGTTAACAGGCCCTAGTCTCGAATCTCATACCGCTGAATTACTTTCCTGCTTGTTTCGCCTCCCGCCGCGCCAACCACAATACGACTTACTGAATTGGCTGCTCTGCCGCTCAATAAGCTGATGGGGCGAACCTCGGCGGTACACTGTTCTTGTTATGTCGAATGAACGGTTATCCGTTTCCGCGATGAAAGATCCCGTTACGTGGCTATATCCTCCGATCGAGCCCTACCACACGGACCGGCTGCGAGTTTCGCCCGTCCACGAACTCTACTTTGAGGAAAGTGGCAACCCGGCCGGCAAGCCGGTGGTATTTCTCCACGGCGGTCCCGGCGGCGGCTCCGATCCTAAACAACGCCGCTTTTTCCATCCCGAAAAATACCGCGTTGTCTGCTTTGACCAGCGCGGCTGCGGCGAGAGCACCCCCTACGCGTCGCTCGAGGACAACACCACCTCGCACCTGGTGGCGGACATTGAGAAACTCCGCGCGCACCTGAGTATCGAGCGTTGGCAGGTGTTCGGCGGCTCGTGGGGCTCCACGCTCGCCCTGGCTTACGCCGAAACTCATCCGGAGCGCGTCACTGAGCTGATTCTGCGCGGCATCTTCCTGCTGCGCCGGCAGGAGATCGAATGGTTCTATCAGCGCGGCGCCTCGATCCTCTACCCGGATGCCTGGGAACCGTACCTGGCGCACATTCCGGAGGCCGAGCGCGGCGATCTGCTCACTGCTTACTACAGCCGTTTGACCAGCGACGACGCGACCGTGCGGCTGGCAGCCGCGAAGATATGGAGCGGATGGGAGGGTGCAACGTCGAAGCTGCTGCCCGATGCAGCCTTCGCCGGCCACTATGAAGAGGACGAGTTCGCCCTGGCCTTCGCGCGTATCGAGGCCCACTACTTTGTCAACCGGGGATTTTTTGCGAGTGACGATCAGTTGCTGCTCAATGTCGGGCGGATTCGCGCCATCCCCGGCGCGATCGTGCAGGGCCGCTACGATGTCGTCTGTCCCATGGAGAGCGCCTGGGCTCTGCACCGTGCATGGCCTGAGGCCGACCTGGTGATCACGCCGGACAGCGGCCATAGCGCGTTCGACCCGCCCAACACCCGTGCCCTGGTCGCGGCTACCGACAGGTTCGCCAGTTGCTGAATGAAACAGCAAATGTACTCGGCGAAATCGGCCTTCCCTGCCCGGTTCGCGAGTTCGCTGCGAGAGCGTGGGACACGATCGTGGTGGGCGCGGGGCACAACGGACTGGCCTGCGCTGCCTACCTGGCGCGTGCCGGTCAGCGCGTGCTGGTGCTGGAAAGCCGCAAGCGCGTGGGCGGGGCATGCACCATTGAAGAGCCGTTCGCCGGCGTGCGGATGTCGCCATGCGCGTACCTGGCTGGATTGTTGCATCCGCTGGTAGTCGAAGAGCTGGAGTTGCCGCGGCGCGGATTCAAGTGGACGCCCGCGGTGAACGGCCTCTTTGTTCCCTTCCTCGATGGCGAATCGGTTCAGCTTTGGGACGACGGTGAGCGCTGCGCAGCGGAGGTGCGGCGATTGGCTCCGCGCGACGTGGAAGGCTGGCGCGCGATGAGCGACGTGCTTCGGCGGTTGCGCGATGCATTGCGGCCTTCGAGCGAACGCGATTTCTGGATCGGAGACGCGCCAACCCGCGAGCAGATTAAGGAACGGCTCGGCGCGGACGATGAGGCGCGGGCGCTGCTGTTTGATTGGTCGATGGCGGAGTTTGTGGAGCGGTACCTCGGCGACGAGAGGCTGCAGAGCGCGTACCTGGGCCAGGGCGTGATCGGGACGAATGCGAGCCCGTTCGATAAAGGGACGGCGTCGATCAGGTTCCATCATGCATCAGGCCGGCTGGGTGGAATGCCGGGAATGTGGGGCTACGTTGAGGGCGGCATGGGGATGGTGTCGTTCTATTTTTGCGATGCCGCGCGCGAAGCTGGAGCTGTGGTGGCGGCTGGAGTGGGAGTGGAACGCATTGTTCCCGGCGAGGGTGTGGTATTGGAGGGCGGCGAGCGAATTGCGGCGAGGAATGTAGTCTCGAATGCGGACCCGCGCAGAACGCTTGCAATGCTGGGTGACGCGGCGGAAGCGGGCTGGCGCGCTCAGATCGAGCGCGTGCCGATGGAGGGTTGCACGGTAAAGCTGAACGTCCATTTGAAAGAGCTGCCGAACTTCACGGCGCGGCCGGGAACCAACGAGCCGCACCACTACGGGCAGATCAATGCGCCGCTGACACAGGATGAGTGGAAGACGGGATTTGCAGCTGCGAAGAGCGGCGAGTTGCCGGAGCACCTGTGGTGCGAGCTGTACTTTCAGAGCGCGCACGATTCGAGCGTAGCGCCCGCAGGTACGCACACCATGAGCGTGTTTGCGCAGTATGTTCCTTACAAATTTGGGCGCGGTACGTGGGATGAAAGGCGCGATGAGGTGCGGAGGCTGGCGATGAAGTCACTGGGGCGGTTCTGCTCGAATATTCCCGACGCGGTGATTAACGCGCAGGTCTTGGGACCGCCGGACATCGAAGAGAAGGTTGGCCTCACCGGCGGGCACATCTTTCAGGGGGAATGCCTGCCGGCATATATGTGGGCTAACCGGCTTGCGGCGCGGACTCCTATGAAGGGCGTGTATCTATGCGGCGCGTGCACGCATCCTGGCGGAAGCGTGATCGGCATCAACGGCCGGAACGCGGCGATGGCGGTGCTTAAAGACAGTCAATAGCCAGTAGCGAGTAGCCGGGGCTCGTGATTCGTAGATCGCCGAAGACACTCGACCGCCGGAATGGTGCGAATTCCAGAATTATCTTCAATTTGCAGCGAAGCTTCTGATATTCTCCGCGAAACATGTCTTCCCCAACCGGACTCAAGCGAACCATCGGGTTTCGCGACATGGCGCTGTACTACGTGGTCAGCGGACTCAGCATTCGCTGGATTGCGACCGCTGCCGCCGCCGGGCCGAGCGTGCTCGTCGTCTGGATTGTGGCTCTGCTTTGCTTCTTTATTCCGCTGGCGGCGAGCGTGATGGAGCTTTCGTCACGTTATCCGCAGGAGGGCGGCATCTACATCTGGGCCGAACAGGCTTTCGGCGAGTTCGCGGGATTCATCACCGCATGGACCTACTGGATGAGCAATCTGCCGTTTTTTGCGGCGGTGCTCTACTTCAGCGCCGCATCCACACTGTTTGCCTTCGGGCCGCACGCGCAAAAGTTCGCAGCCAGCCCCGCCTATTTCACGATGTACGCGGTGGCGTGGCTCGCCATTATTACGCTTGTGAATATCGTTGGGCTTGACGTGGGCAAGTGGCTCAACAACTTCACATCGCTGGGCGGAATTGTGCCGCTCGCAATTGTCGTTGCACTGGGCGCGATTTCGTATGCGCGCTTCGGCTCGGCGGTTCACTTCACGGCAGTGAGCCTGGCCCCGCACTGGTCGATGAAGAATGCCATTTTCTGGTCGGGAGTCTTCTTCGCCTTTGCCGGAATGGAATCGGGCTCGGCGATGGGCGACGAGATTCGCAATCCGCGACGGACAATTCCCTGGGCGATTCTTGTGGGAGGAAGCGTGATGGCGATCGGCTACATTGCTGGAACAGCGGCCATGCTGGTCGCCGTTCCGGCCGATGTGGTAAGCGGCCCCGATGGCCTTGTGAACGGCCTCCGTGCGCTTTGCTCACATCTGGGAATCGTGTGGCTGCTGGCGCCCGTAGCGCTGCTGGTGAGCCTGAATGGGGTGGGCGGCGCGGCGTCGTTTCTTTCGTCCACATCGCGGCTGCCGTTCGTGGCCGGCATTCATAACTACCTGCCCCCGGTCTTCGGCAGAATTCATCCGCGCTTCAGAACGCCGTGGGTGGCGATTGGCGTCTACGGAGTGGCCGGAATCCTGATGGCTCTGCTGGGGCAAGCGGGCACAAACGTACGCGGCGCGTACGACGCGCTGGTGGGCATGTCGGCGGTAACCGAGTTTCTTCCCTTCCTGTTCCTGTTCGGGGCGATGATACGCGTGCAGAGGCGCGACCCCGAGGCGGGCGTGATGCGCGTGCCGGGCGGACGGCCGGTCGCGATCGTGCTCGCTGTGATGGGACTGGCGAGCACAGCAGCGACAATTGTGCTTTCAACGATTCCCGCAGGCGACGATCCACACCCTGCACTGGCTGTAGTAAAGATCATTGGATCAACAACTGTGTTACTGGGCGGCGGAGTTTTGGCATTTGTGATTGCGCGCTATAAGCAGCGCAAGCTGGGGCTGCTGGCCGCGCGCGGGTAATGAGCGGTGATCACGAACGAGTCCCTGCGAGCGGCGAGACCTCGGATTGAGCCGGAGCAGCTTCGACTGTGAGGCTGGCCGGCGGCGCGAGCGGCAGTTGCCATGAGAAGCTGGAGCCGGCGCCGACGTCGCTGTCCAACTCAATCCTGGTGTGATGATGGGCGGCGATCCATGCGGCCAAGGCCAATCCCAGGCCTGAGCCGTTCACGTGGGCATCGCGCGCGTTGGCGGCACGGCGGAAGCGCTCGAAGATGTGCGGCCGGTCCTTGAGCGGAATGCCGATGCCGGTATCGGAGACTTCGAAACGGCCCGAATCAAACGAACTCGCGAGCCTGAGCTCGACTTTTCCACCGGCCGGCGTGTACTTGGCGGCATTCTCAAGAACGATGTTGAGCAGGCGCTGAAGGTAAGGAGCGTCGGCCATCACCATCATGCGGCCGGGTGGCAGATCGGCAATAAAGCTGATCCGCGCCCGCTGGAATACGAGACGAAACTTGTCGAATGCCTGGGCGCAGAGCCGCCGCGCATCGACTGGCTCAAGCCGCACCTGCTCGGCGCCGGCGTCGGCGCGGGCCAGAAAGAGCAGGCTGTCGAGCAACGCCGACATGCGCTGCGCTTCTGAGCCGATAACCTCGATGGCCTCGCGGTACTCGCTGCCTGAGCGTTGCTGCTGCAGGGCCAGGTCGGCTTCAGTGCGGATCATGGCCACCGGAGTGCGCAGCTCATGCGAGGCATAGGCAGTAAAATCGCGCACGCTGCGCACTCCTGACTCGATGCGCTCGAGCATCTCATTCAGGGTTTGCGAGAGATGGGCAAGCTCGTCGCGAGTTTTCAATTGCGGCAGGCGGGCGTTTTCGAGATTGCCGTCGTGAATGCGCTGGGCCTCGCGCGCGATTGCAGCCACCGGCGTGAGCGCGCTGCGGCTCATCATGTGGCCTGCAAAGCCGGCCACGAGAAAAACCGCGGGCACAATCAGCAGAAGCCCGTTGCGGAAGAGCACCAGCGTCTGGTCGGTCTTGGTAAGCGTCGAACCGGTCTCGACCACAAAAGTGTGACCGTCGAGCTTGAAGGCGCGGCACAGGGCGCGCACTTTTTTGGGGCCGGCGCCGTACTCGATGAAGCTGCCCTTGAGCGGCAAAGCCGAAGCAGGCGGCATATCGTGCGGCGTAATCATCATGCGGCGCGCGCGATAGATCCAGCGGCCCTGCTGGTCGGCAATCTGCAGCCACTTGCCGTCGTCTTTCAATCCGAACTCAGCGGCGGATTCATCGCGGGCGCGGTCATTGTCGTTGCCCAGGTTGTGGGCGGCAAAAAAGTCATGCACATCGTCGATGTGTTCGTCGAGTTCGTGATCGAGGGCAATGTAGAGGCTGCGCTGGGCCATGAAATATGCAGCGCAGCAGAGCAGCACGCCCGCGGCCGAGAAGATAACGAAGTAGCTGATCGAGAGCCGGATTCGAATGGGAAGCTGCATGGGAGAGCGACGAACTGTGGCCATTGTAGGCCGCGGTTTAAGCGCCAATTGTGAATGAATTGTTACAAAGCCAGGGTTATTGCAACAGGACGTAGCCTCGGCCCTTGAGGGTGTGGATAAGCGGAGCGGCGCCCTCGCGGTTGAGCTTGCGACGCAGCGAAGAGATGTAGACCTCGATCACATTCGAGAATTTTTCCCAATCGTGGTCGTAGAGGTGCTCCAGCAATTCGCCTTTGGAGAGCACGGCGCGGGGACGGTGGGCCATGTATTCGAGCAGACGGTATTCCATTGCAGTGAGGGAAACTGGCAGGCCGGCGCGGGTTACGGTCATCTCGTCGGGATGGATGGCGAGGTCGTCGATTTCGATGATCGGCGAAGCAATGCCGTGGGCGCGGCGGATGAGGGCGCGGCAGCGGGCCACCATCTCGCCCACGTCGAAGGGTTTGGTCAGATAGTCGTCGGCGCCGGCGTCGAGGAGCGCGACCGTGGTCTCCTTGTCGTCCCGCGAAGTGAGAATCATTACCGGAGTTTGAATGGGCTTTTTGCGTACGGCGCGGAGCACTGCCAGGCCGTCGAGTTTGGGCAGCATCAGGTCGAGCAGAATCAGGTCGTACGGGTTGGTTTCGGCCAGAAACAGGCCATCCTCACCGTCGAAGGCGATATCGACGGCGTAACCCGCAGCTTCGCGCAGCGCGCGTGCCACGTTGCGCGCCAGCCCGGCATGATCTTCGACGACTAAAACTCGCACTTGCCCCCGCAAATCGAAGAAAGCTCAACGCTTCGGCGCCAATGACTCATCGTACCGTCGAGCCCAATTCCTTGTTGAGAGTTTAGTTGAGCACCATCGCGGCAGAGAGCGCTGGCGGCGGGGTGAATGGCAAATTCACATGATTGTTACAGGGACTTCAGTTGAATTTCAGGCATGGAGACGCACTCTGGAAGTGTACATTCCTGCTTTTGATGAGACCTACACACAGGAGGCACTCAATGACTGCATTTCTTCGCCGACGCATCTTTTTCCTATTTTTGATCTGCATTGCCCTGGCCGGAACGCTCAACGCCCAGTCGCAAAAGGCATCCATCATCGGCCACGTCGCCGACGTTTCCAAGGCCGTGATTCAGGGAGCGCGCGTGGTGGTTATGCCTGGAAATATCGTGACCATGACCAACAGCGCAGGAGAGTTCACCGTGAGCGGTCTCGCTCCCGGAAGCTACGCCATCGCGATCACAGCCACGGGCTTCAGTCCGCTGACGCAGAGCGTGACTCTGGCTGCCGGGCAGGCCGAGACGTTGAGCGCCGTCCTTGAGGTTGGCTCTGCCAGTGAGCAGGTGGTGGTGAATGCCGGAGCAGGCCCCATACAGACCACGACGCAGGCAATCAATGAGGAGATCACCTCGGCCAACATCGTTAATGTCATGCCACTGACCGAGATTGAGGCGTTGCCCAACGCCAATATCGCTGACGCGGTCGGCCGGCTGCCGGACGTGACGCTGCAACGCAACGAAGGCCAGGGCGAGTACGTCCAGGTACGCGGACTGGACCCGCGGCTGACCAATGTCACGGTCGATGGCGTGACCGTGCCTGCGCCGGAGGTGGTCGTCGAACAGGTCGATCTGACGACGATTCCCGACAACATGGTGTCATCCATCGTTGTCAACAAGACACTTTCCGCCACTCAGGACGCGGGCGGCATCGGCGGCTCGGTGAATCTGGTCACCAAGACGGCGGGAGCCGCTCCTTACTTGAGCATGGAAGCAACCATGGGGTACACACCGATCATGAATACCCGCTACGTGGGTAAGGTGAGCACGACCGCCGGGATGCGGTTCGGCGCAGACCAGCGCTGGGGCCTGATCGGCGGCTTCGAGGAGGATTACAACGGCGCCGGCATCGATAATATTCAGCCCACTCCGGACATCAACCCCGACGGTTCGA
>DATJSB010000029.1:0-16026 GCA_035504315.1 Occallatibacter sp. | reverse complement strand
AGCTGAGAAGCCGCCGAACGAGGGGATGCTCCCTGCGGAGGCGGCAGAGCAAAGGGGTGTAGCCAAAGGGAACACCGACCAGACTCCCGCACTCCGGACGCAGAGCCGGAACCATGGTGCGTCGATGGGGCTGGAAGGTGTACGCGAAGCAGCCCGCCGTGACAAGCGGCTGCGATTCACAGCACTGCTCCATCACATCACGCCGGAGTTGCTGACACAGAGTTTCTACGCTCTGAAGCGGCAAGCCTCGGCAGGTGTGGATGGAGTGACGTGGAAAGAATACGAGAGCCTTCTTCCGGAGCGGATACCCAGACTGCATCGGGCCATCCACGCCGGAGCTTATCGGGCGCTGCCGTCGCGGCGGGTTTATATCCCCAAGGCGGATGGCAGGCAACGACCGCTGGGCATTGCCTCGATAGAGGACAAGATCGCGCAACAGGCCGTAACCACGGTGCTGAATGCGATCTATGAAGAGGACTTCCTCGGCTTCTCCTACGGATTCCGCCAAGGTCGCGGCCAGCACGATGCGCTGGACGCACTGACGGAGGCAATCCGTTGGCGAAAGGTGAACTGGATTCTGGATGCCGATATCCGATCGTTCTACGATGAGTTGGACCACGACTGGATGATGCGGTTTCTGGAACACAGAGTCGCCGACCGGCGCATCTTGCAGTTGATTCGCCGGTGGTTGAAGGCAGGTGTGATCGAGAACGGGCGGCGGATACCTTCCGTGAAGGGAACGCCGCAAGGGGCGGTGGCATCGCCGTTGCTGGCGAATGTCTACTTGCACTACTCGCTCGATCTGTGGATACAGGCATGGCGGCGGCATCAACCGGATGGCGGCGAGGTGATCGCGGTGCGCTACGCCGATGACAGTACGCTGGGCTTTCAGAAGAAAGGGACGGCCGAGCGGTTCCTGAAGGAAATGCGGGAGCGGCTGGCTAAGTTCGGACTGACACTGCATCCTGACAAAACGCGGCTGATTGAATTCGGGCGGTTTGCCGAAGAAAATCGGCGCGCGCGGGGACAGGGCAGACCGGAGACCTTCGACTTCTTAGGCTTTACGCACTGTTGCGGCAAAGACCGGCAAGGGCGTTTCCAAGTGATCCGCCTCACGGTCAAGAAGCGTATGCGAGCCACACTGGCGGCACTCCGCGAAACGCTGCTTCGGCGCCGGAATGAACCTGTTCCGGTCGTCGGCGCCTGGCTGAATCGCGTCGTGGAGGGATACTTGCGCTACTATGCGGTTCCCACCAACCTCAAACGGTTAGCGAGCTTCCGGGCAGAGGTCTGCCGGACTTGGCGGCACGCACTACGCCGAAGGAGCCAACGGACCAGAATGAACTGGGAGCGCTTTAACCGAACCGTCAACCACTACGTTCCACGCGTCCGGGTATTGCATCCCTACCCAGACGGTCGCTTCAAAGCGTCACATCCTACCTTTGGTAAGAGCCCCATGCGGTAGCTCCGCTTGTGGGGATCTGTGCGGGGGGCGAGCCGTGAGGCTCGTCCCTACCGCGACCAATAGAATGGCATGCGAGCAAATGAACTTCAGATAGCTCAAAGGTGAATGAGTCCGCGCTGAAGCGCGGTCACCACGGCCTGGGTGCGGTCGCTTACGTTCAGGCGCATCAGAATGACGCTCACGTGGCACTTGACCGTGGACTCGGTGATGCCCAGGTCATAGGCGATCTCTTTGTTGCTCTTGCCGCGGACGATCAGGTCAAGTACCTCGCGCTCGCGCGAGCTGAGATCGGAGTTGGGGATGCGCGAGTTGAGGGCCCGCGAAACCGGCTGCGGCAAAAAACGTCCGCCGGCTTGGACACGGCGCAGCGCGTTCACCAGCGCATCGTGCGGCATGCCCTTGATGATGTAGCTGCGCGCGCCCGCCTGCAGGGCCTGGTGAATGTCTTCGTCGCCTTCATACGTAGTAAGAACAACGAACTTGGCATGGGGATGGCGGGCCATGATGGTGCGGATGGCTTCGACGCCGCTCATGCCCGGCAGCCGCAGGTCCATGAGCGTAATGTCGGGCAGATGTTTCTCAAACAGCTCCACAGCCTCTTCGCCGCTCCCGGCCTGGGCGACGGCAGTCATATCGGGCGTGGCCTCCACGATGGCGGCAATGCCCACACGCATGATGGGGTGGTCGTCGACAATCAGGACCTTGATCCGTGCCTGTTCCTTCATCTCCTCGAACTCTTCCACCTTGTTCTCCCTTAAGCTTGCGCGTTTTTCAAGTTGAGTGCAAACGCCGTTTCAGGGCGTCGCAGGTGGGTCGAAGGCAGTAATGACGGGCAGCACATTGCCATTGCTGTCGAAGAAACCACGGCCGGCGATGGGGCCCTCGGCTGCGGGCTCCCACCAGAAGACTCCCCGGCCGAGACCGTCCGGGATGGCGCGCACCGCGGCATCGACGGCACGCAGGAAGGCGAGCTGGCCTTCTGGAGTCTCGGGAAAGTCGGATTTCTTCGGCGCCTCGCCGCTGGGCGTCCAGTTCTGGGCCGCCTCCACAATGATGATCGGGCGGCGGTAGCGCAGGGCCAGGTCGTGGAGATTGCCCCGCAGGTTCGCGATGTTCCCATGCCAGATGGGATAGTAAGAGAGACCGATCACATCAAAGGGAACGTGGTGCGCGATGAGGTTGTCGAAGAACCAGACAGCCGCGTCGTAGTTGCCGCTGCGCTCAATGTGAATCATGATGCGCGGGCGCGGTGCATTACCGCGGCCTGCCTCGACGCCTGCGATTCCGGCTTTGAGCAGGTCGGCAAAGTTGTCCCAGTTATCGGGCAGTTTGCCGTCGGGCCACAGCATCCCGTTTGTCACTTCATTCCCAATCTGTACCATGTCGGGCATCACGCCCTGCGCGGCGAAAGCGGCGATGGTGTCGCGGGTGTAATTCGAGACCTGCTCCACGAGTTGCTTGTGCTTGAGCTTGCTCCATGCGGCGGGGGTGGGCTGCTTGCCGGGGTCAGCCCAACTGTCGGAGTAATGCAGGTCGAGCAGAAAACGAAAGCCGAGCGCCTTGGCGCGCTTCGCAAGTGCAATCGTGTAAGGCAGATCGTTGGGTAGCTTGTCCGTGCTGGCCTCGGGATCGTGAAAGAGCCGCAGACGCACCCAGTTGTAATGGTGCTCGCGCAGCAGGACAAGCACGTCGATGGGCTTGCCGTTCTCCTTGAAGACAACTCCATCCTGCTCGCACTTGGCGAGGAACGAGACGTCGGCGCCGATCGCATAATCCTGCGCAGCGGCATGAGCCGCCATGGCAAGCGTGCCGAGGATTGCAAGAACGGTAAGGAGAAGCTTACGCATAGCTGGGTGGTATAGGCTCGGCGGCAGAAGCAGCCGCTGCTGTTTCCGCCGCCGGAGGCGCGATTGAAGCCTGTGACGAGTTAGAAATAAAACTTCGCGGCCAGCTGCACTTCGCGATGGCCGGTCTTGTTGTCGATGGTTCCTGCGCTGGGCGTACTGGGCGGCGTTCCGCCTGCCGGATAGTTTGACCCGGTTCCGCCCGTGATATTTTCGTAGCCAATGTACATATTGGAATCGGTTGCGATGAACTCGTTCCAGGGATGGTTGAAGAGGTTGAAGGCCTCGGCGCGGATCTCCAGGCTCCGTCCCTCTCGCATTGGAAAAGACTTGAAGATACCTGTCGAGTCGTTGATAAAGGCCGGACCGTGGATGTAAGGCCAGCGGTAATCTCCGTTCTCGAGGTGCCCCGGCGCGCCAAAGCAGCTTGCGTTGAAATACTGGCCGTTCTTCAGCCCTTTGCGTGGATCGCACAACAGGACTGGCGCCGTGACTTCATCGGGAGTTCCATCTGTGTAGGCGCCGTTCAGCGAAATATTGTCGGTGTAACCGCCCTCGCTCATCGGCACGGTGCCATAGATGCCGACCACGTTGCGGTTGGCTGCGTACTCATTTCCGTTGTACGTGTTTAAACTGATCGGCCCTCCGGTCATGGCCTGGAAGATGCCCGAGAACTGCCAACCGTCGAGAGCGCCACTCGCGAACTTACTCCCACCCAAATGTTTGCTGAATGCCGGCAGTTTCAGGTAGTAGGAGAAGCTCACCATCTGCGAGCGGTCGAAGGGCGCCGGCCCGTACCAGCGCCGCATTTCGAAGGGGTCTTCAGCGTTGTAGGCCATGGTCTTGCCGAAGGTATAGCTTCCCCAGTAATTGAGCCATCCCTTTTGCCGCGTCACCATCAGTTGCAGCGCGTTGTAGTTCGAATTCAGATTGTGGAAGTGCGTCGAGATGTCTGCATAGTTGGCATACGGCCGGTAAAGCTGGTCATAATATGTGCCGTAATACGGGCCGGTCTCGCTGCCTTCCGGCACCGCATTCTGGATACCGTAGCCGACAAGGTTGTGGCTGCTGTTGCCCACGTAATCGGCTTCGACCTTGTTGGAACCGGGGAAGATGTGCGACGCCGCGAAGTTCCAGGAGTAGGTGACCGGCGCATGATGGTCGCTGGGGAATGCGGTACCCCACACCGTCGGCAACGAGCCCGAGTAACCGATATTCGAGATGCCCGAAAGCGAATAACCCGGCGAGCCTGAAGCATAGAGAGTGACAACATCGAAGTTCGGTGGGGCCTCGATCGCCGAGTAGGCGTTGATACCGGGATCGATATAGTAGTTGATCCCGAAGCCGCCGCGCATGATGGTTTTGCCGCTGCCGAACAGATCGTAGGCGTAGCCGAGTTGCGGCGCCCATTGGAACCCAAGTGGTTTGGATCCGGATTCTGGCACGCCGGAGGTTGTCGCGCTGCTCTCCATGCCGCTGTAATCGGTATAGGAGGATTTTGGATCGTAGGCTGCAGGATTGAATACAGCAATGCGTCCTTTGCGGTCGTACCACCAGCCAATGTGATCTACGCGCAGGCCGTAGTTGAGCGTCAGGCGCGAGGTCGCTTTCCACGTGTCCTGGCCGAAAAAGTCGAATCGCTTCGCCGCCATATCGGCCATGATGTTACTTGAGCTCTGCGACCACTCGCATGTGTGGCCCATCAGCAGATCGGCCCAGTCGTTGCCCGAAGTCCCGCAGTAGGTTTGCATCGATACCTGACCGTTGTCGTTGCCGCCAGTGAGGTTATTGAATCGCGCAATCTCAGTGTAGAAACCGGCCTTGAGCAGATGTCTGCCCAGCAGCTTGGTGAGAGCGTCGTTGAAGGTGTAGGCGTTTTGCGCGCCCAGAAACGGCGGTGCTTCGCCGCCAGAAATGTACAGCTGATCGTTGGCGATTTCAGTGTTGCCGCCCTCGAATTGCACGTTGGGGATCAGGCCCGATTTGCTTTTGAAGAGAAGCGGATAGGGATAATTCAGCGCGGAAGTGGACGCTGCATTCAAATTGCTGAGTGCCTGCATCAATGTGAACCGCGTGTAAGCGAGCGCCGCCTCATTCGTGAGTGAGGAGCTGAACGTGTTGGTCAACACGAGGTCGATGGAGTTGGAAGCATTCTTGCCAGTCTGATACGCGGGATAGGGGACCTGGTTCCACACGTTGTACGGCCCGTACGGCCAGGGCACACTCTCGTTCTCGTGATTGTAGCGGCCCGTGAGGTGCGCGTTGTCGCTGATTGAGTAATCCAGCTTCAGGTCTTCCTGGTTGCGCGGGTTAGAGGTGGTGAAATCGGTGATGAGGTTATAGCCGCCTTCATCGGCAGGATTCACGTTCGGTAGTGGGAAGGCGTTGAGCAGAATCTGCCCGGCGGGATCGATGGCGCTTTTTTGAATCTGACCCCACGAATTCGAACCGTAAACCTGATTGGCGCAAGCTGAACTGTACCAGCTTCCGCTGCAGGGCTGGATGCCGACCGGCCAGAAGAGATAACTGTTGCCGGCGGTCGAAAATGAACTGATGTACGCCGAATCGGTGAAGTCGCCGTTGGCCATGCCCGCGCCGGTATAACCCGGCGAACCGGATTCGGCTGGCACCGCGGCCTTGCGAACGCCCTGATCAACGTGCTGCTGGGCAATCTCAGTGGCCGCGAAGAAAAAGAGCTTGTCGTGGTCGCGGCTTACACCGGGCCACAGCACTGGGCCCCCGATGTTCACGCCGGGATAGTAAAGGGCGCTCTCCGGCCTCGCAAAGCCGACAGATTTTTCCTGCCAGTCGTTCGCGTTCAGGTTGTAGTTGCGCGCCGTCAGGTAGCCTTCGCCGTGGAAGTTACGCCCGCCAGATTTGGTTTCGGTAGAAACCACGACCGGGCCGTTGGGCTCTGCGGCCGAATAGGCTGCGGACTGAACGGTGAGCTCAGAGATCATGTCGACATTGGGCGTTACGGCGACGCTGCCTGCGGTGTTGAGATCGGTAACGGTCGCGCCTTCGCTTTCAATCTGCACCTGGTCAAAGCGGTTGCCGTTTACGGTGTAGGTGCTGGCGTTCTGCGTGAAACCTTCTTGCCCGGTGTTGTACTGCGCCTGCGTGAAGTTGCCGGTATTGCCGGCGCCGGGTATCAGCCCCAGCAACTCGATCGCACTGCGGCTCTCAATGTCCATGTTGTGGAGCTGCGTATCGGTCAGCGTGTAACTCACTTCGCCTGAGGTAGTGGGCGTAAGCTCGGCGCCTGATGCGGTGACGGTGACCGAGGCCGCCGCAGTAGCGACAGAGAGCGTGATCTCCTTAAGTTCGATCTGGTCGTTGATGTGAACCACGACGCCTTTGCGCAGCAGGCTGTTGAATCCTGCAGCGGAAACTTTGACGTCGTAGGTGCCCACGGGCAACCCAACGAACGAGAAGAAACCGGCGCCATCGCTGGTGCGGGCGCGGACCACGCCCGAGGCTTCATCGGTTGCGGTGATGGTTGCGCCGGGAATGACCGCGTGTGCCGGGTCACTCACGGTGCCCGTTAGCGTGGCAGTGTTTCCCTGCGCCAACGCGGTAGTGCCGTCCAAAGCAATGATCAATGCAAAGACTGCGAGCGCCCCGATGATGAGGCTCATTCTTTTTGTCATAGTTTCCCCCTGGCCTTCCCCCCAGCGGGCTGCCGGAGCCGAACCGCGGCGTGCGTGCGTAGCACCACGCGCACAACCCGGCAACACGCAAGTAGGGATAATAGCCCCGTAAGGATTCAGCGCGAATCCGACGAAAGTCGGATCGGGAGAAATCGATACCTGCGGGAGAAACTGCGTTGAAATAGAACAGCTTACGCGTTGATGCCGCCCGCTCAGCGCGCCGCTGCCGTAATTTCGAGCTGATATTCGGGGACCAGAGTGACCCGATCGAGGCTGATGGCCTGGCCGTTGTCCCCAAAGTTCGCAGGAGTCGCAGTCTCAAAATAGACCGGTGCGTCTTTTCGCAACGGGAGGATGCTGAGCTCGAAGTTAGAAGCCCCCTGCGCAGCGAGAAAGCGCTTGAGACCGATGCTCCACGGTCGCCCGTTGTAGAAGTCGTCGTCGAGAAGATGGCCGCCAGAATAAAGTCTGGCAACGTCACCCGTGTAACTGATGCGCAGATAAAGATCGTTCAGGCCCTTCATGGCGTCTGCGGGTACGGTAATGGACCAGCGGGCCGCATCCGCAAGTGGGCCGGAGCCCGGCGCCTGGGCAACTCCATTCGGACGCCAGTCGAGCGCCGGGCCGGTTTTCACAGCCGGCGCGATGCCGGCAGCCTTGATCTCATGGACTTCGAGGGGATCGTTCCACTCCGCCGCATCGGCGCTATAAGTGATCGATTGCGCGGTCGAAGCCGAAGAAACGAGCGGAAGACTTGCTTTGATTTCGCCGGTGGGCGGTGGAACCAGCGTGAAGGTGAACTGGGATGAAGTGCGGGAACGCAGGCGGATCTGGGTTTGCGGCGAATCGGGGCCGGTGTAGAAATCGGCCTCGGTAATCAGCAGGTGTTCAGTGCCGCCGATTTCCACCTTCCACGCATTCTCGGCTTGTTGCCGGGTGAGCACGGCGATGCGCAGATGACGGCCGTCGCTCGCGGCCAGGTCAATGGATGCATCCGGGCCCGGCGCGATGCCGTTTACATAGATTGTGGTTGCATCGCGATCGATGTGGCCGGTCGATGCAGTGATGTTTTGCACTTTTGAAGCGTCGAGGGCGAACTCGACCGGGACCCCGGGCAGCGCTTCGAAGTAGATCGTCGGCAGGCCGGCATTCTCAATGCGCGTAAATAGCTGCGCGGTGCTGTAACGCAGAGTGACGCTCCCTAGCTCAATGTTGAAGGGCCAGATGAAGTAGGAACCGGAAGGAAGATCGATGGGGCGTCGCGGCACCTCGAGAGTTCCCGACGGCAGTCGAATCTCGAATTGGGTCGCGGGCCGCGCCGGCATGGCATATCCGCGAACATAGTTGTTGAAAAAGATAAATCCCGAGTCGCCACGCGAACGCACTGAGGCGCGCGGGATCGACAAGTCGGCGGGATCTCTCGGCGTTGATTCAGGGGCGTGAACCTGCATGGGCGCGAGCTCCGCGCCAAAGTCATTCATGAAGTAATTGAAGACCTTGAGCTTGCGCAAAGAGGCGCGCTCCTGGCCGAATTCACCGAGCGGAGCCTGAAAGTCGTAAGACTTGATGGGCAAATCGTTGGGGTATCCGGTCTCCTGAGACTCCTGCAACGTGGTGAGCGCTCCATCGGGGTTTTCCCCGCCCTGAAACATGTACGTTCCGTAGAGATTGACGCCCGAGCCGAGCATGACAGGAACCTGCGCACCGATATCGTCAGCGGCAATCAACGGGCGGCGATGGTAGGTGTCTTCAATGCCGCCGCCGATCTCGATGGTGAGATAAGGCAGCGAACCCGGATCGGCAGCCGTCGCGGGGGGATCACCGGCGGCGCCCGCCTGAATGACGCTGTTCACTCGGCTGTGGAAGCGGAATGCATAAACCTGGGCAGGCGGCAACTTCACGATCGAGCTGTCCCAGGGTTCGTCAGGATAACCTCCGCCGTAGATGGGAAGCACTGCATGGGGCGGAACGACCGCGTTATCCCAACCCGTTACAAGATAGACCGGGACATCGAGGCCGCTGGCAAGAGCGATCTGCTTGAGCGTGAGAATGTGTTCCTCACCCGCACCCGGCCCAGTCTTTGAGTACTCGTTCTCAAGCTGAATACCAATGACCGGCCCTCCGTCTTTCCAGAGAAGACCCTTGAGTTGCACGCCCACTTGCCCATACCACTCGCGAACGGCCGCCAGATAAGCCGGATCGTTGACCCGTATCGGACCCTGCTTGACTACCCAGTCGGGCAAGCCGCCATTGCGCACCTCGGCGTGATCCCAGGGGCCGATGCGCGCAATCATATACAGGCCGTCGCGAGCGCAGAGCTTCGCAAAAGCTCGCAGATCGCGCTGGTCCTCCCAATCGAAACGGCCCTTGATCTCTTCATGATGAATCCAGATGACGTAGGTGGAGACGATGTTGACTCCCGCAGCCTTCATCTTCAGCAGTTCTTCTTCCCATTGCGCGCGCGGATAACGGGAGAAGTGAAACTCGCCTGCCACAGGCAGCCAGGGTTTGCCGTCGAGCGTGAGCGTGCGGGCGTTCAGCCCGACAGTGTCTCCGTTGGGCGCATTCGCGAATTTCAGGTCGTAGTCTGCGGGGCCGGGTTGTTGCCAGGGCCGGCTCGCGTCGATATGGATAAGCGTTGACGAGCCCTGGGCAAGCGTAGGAGCGGCGGTAAGGACGGGAGCGAACGACAGCGCTGCGGGCAGAATAAAGCGCGCGACGGAGGAGACCGGAGACTGCCTGAATAAATGAGTAATAAACAAAGACATTGCAGTATTTACCGTGCCCTGAGGCGTTTCTCTGTCGCGGCTCAAGACCCCGCAATTCGAGAAAGTCAACTCTATTCCCGCGCGCATTTGTTTTGATCCGTCCAAAGTCTGATCGGGGCGAGATTTGTTGTGCCGTCGCATTCGACCTCGGAATTGCCCGGGTTTATACTGACGGCGGTCCTCCTGTCCCACGGCGCCTTGAGATGCGTGCGGGGTGGTGTCTTCCTGAGGGAAACGCCACTTCAAAGTTTGAGCTTCGCGATGCACCAACTGGAGAACCGCGATAGCGCCGCAATGGAAAGACGATGCAGGTTGCATGCCGGCTTGGTTTTGACTCTACTCACGGGCGCGGCGCTGTGTGCCTTCCCGCAGACCGGCCCGCTCGCCGGATACACGCGACACGCCTGGCAGGCATCTGACGGTTTACCTGAACCGACCGTGCAGGCCTTTGCGCAAACGCCCGACCGGTATCTTTGGATCGGCACCAGCGGCGCCCTTCTGCGCTTCGACGGCGTACACTTCACCGTCTTCGACCGCCAGAACACTCCCGCAATTCATCAGAACAGCGTCTTTTGCCTGCTCGTGGCGCGCAACGGCGACCTGTGGATCGGGCTGGAAGGCGGCGGGCTGGCGAGGTATGCCGGGGGCGCGTTCACTTCGTGGACCACGCGCGAAGGGCTGAGCGACGACTTCGTAAGGGCGCTAGCCGAAGACTCGCGAGGAAGTATCTGGGTGGGGACCGATAACGGTCTGCTGCGCTTTGATGGCAGCCACTTTGTGCGCGTGGATGGCGCCAATGGCATTCCCTCGCTGGCGGTGCACGCCATCTTTGCCGACCGCGAAGGCAACTTGTGGGTGGGCGGCTCGAAACTGATCCGAATCAGCGCCGGCGGAGTGACCGAGTACGCGATGAGCGGCGAGGCCAGCCAGAACCGCGTCAAGTCCATCATCGAAACGGTGGACGGCACAATATGGGTGGGCACGGTTTCAGGCCTGAACAGGCTGCCGCCAGGCCAAAGACGGTTTGAGCGAGTCACGGGAATTGCGGGCACGGTACGCGTTTTGCGGCAGACATCGGACGGCACGCTGTGGATTGGAACGATCGGCCATGGCGCATGGCAATTCGATAACGGAAAACTGACCCAAATCACCGCGCCGGCATCGCTGCCCAGCAATACCGTGCTTAATTTTTTCGAAGATGACGAGGGTAACTTCTGGATCGGCACCCAATCGGGAATGCTGCGGCTCACTCGCGCGCAGGCCAGCATCGTTCCCTTGCCCAAGGCCAACGACTCTGACTTCGGTACCATCTACCAGGATCGCGACGGCAGCTTCTGGATCGGCTCTACGCGGCTCTACCACTTGAAGAATGGAACGGTGACCGAGGGGGATCTGCCGGGGCTCGAAAACGTTCATGTGAGAAGTGTCTATCGCGATCTCTCGGGTGCGCTGTGGGTGGGAACCGACGGCGACGGATTGTACCGGATCGCAAGCGGACACACCACGCACCTGACCACGCGCGACGGGTTGTCAAACAACTTTGTGCGCGTGATGATACAGGATCGTAACGGGACGATGTGGGTTGGCGCCGATGAGGGCGTCAATCGCATCGACTGGGAGGGCGGCCGGCCGAAGATCAAAAGCTACCAGATGAAAGACGGCCTGGCGTACTTCAGCACGCGCGCTCTTCTTGAAGATCGCAACGGCGATCTGTGGATCGGCACCGAACGCGGCCTGAGCCACATGCGCAATGGCGCGTTCATCAGCGATGCAGCCACCATGGGCCTGGCGCAGTTGAAAGTGTGGGCCATTCATCAGGATGCGGACGGCGGACTGTGGTTCGGAACCCGCGACAACGGTCTTTTCCGCTATCGCGACGGCAATCTCGCACATTACACACAGGCCGACGGGCTGCCCGGCAATGCGGTGTATCAACTCCTTGAGGATAGCGCCGGCCATCTCTGGATCAGCGGACCGAACGGTGTTGCGCTTGCCAGCCGGCGCGAACTCGACGCTCAAGCCGATGTGTCGCCGCGGCGCCTGGCGCTCACGTTTTATCCCACTACCGATATTGCGCCGAACACCGAGATCTACGGCGGAACCCAACCTGCGGGATGCATCACCGCCAGCGGAGACGTGTGGTTCCCCAGTAATCTCGGGCCGATTCACATTCCCCTGTCGCAACAACCACCCCTGCCTCCGCCTCCCTTGTCGATAGAAAGCGTGTTGGCCGATGGACGTGCGCTCTCGATCAATGGGCCGATTGAGTTGAAACCCGGCACCAGCAGGCTCGAGTTCGACTTCACCCCGATCAGGTTGCGCTCGCAGGACGGCTTGCGCTTCCGTTACATGCTCGAGGGCTTTGAGAAAGACTGGAGCGCGCCGGGCTCATCGCGTAGGGCCGACTACACCAACCTTCCCTCGGGTCCGTACCGGTTTCGCGTGCAGGTATTCGAGGCAAGCAATCCCGCCGCGGTGACCGAAGCCGATATCGGCCTTGTGCAGCAGCCTTTTTTTTACCGCACGTGGTGGTTCACTGCCGCGTGCATTGCGCTTTTGGCGCTGATGGTCTACGCGTTCTACCGGTACCGCGTGAGGCATGTGCGCGAGCGGTTTGAAGCGGTTCTCGAAGAGCGCAGCCGCCTGGCCCGCGAGATGCACGACACGGTCATCCAGGGATGCACGGGAGTTTCAGCGCTCCTCGAAGCCCTCTCGATGGAGAGCGCCAAGGACAGAACCGACACCAGTCTGATGGATTTCGCGCGCCAGCAGTTGCGCGCGACCATCAACGAGGCGCGCGAAGCCATCTGGAACATGCGGCAGCCGGAGAACGCCGGCAGCCTGGGCAAAAAACTCGAGAGCATGACGCAACAGGTGAGCAGCGAGTTCCATGTTCCGGTGGCGTGGTCGATGATCGGCACCCCCTTTACCGTAACTGAGCCGGTGGCGCACGATTTATTGATGGTGGCCCGCGAGGCCGTGTACAACTCCATGCTGCACGGCCATCCGCAGCACGTCGACGTCGGGCTTGCTTACTCCGGCCGCGGCCTGACGCTGGATTTGAACGACGATGGATGCGGCTTCGATCCGATCGCCATCGACAGCGAAAACGGACACCACTTTGGTTTGCGGGGCATGCGTGAAAGGATCGAGCGCTCGGGAGGCAGATTCCGGCTCATCAGCGCGCCCGGTAAGGGCGTGCAGATCGAGGTGCGATTGCCACGGTACAGGTGAGAGGCGCAGTAGAGTCTGCGGAGTTGGGTCACCCGGCAGCCGCGAGTTAGCAGGTTGGCGTAAGAAGAAAAGTAGGTGAGGCGACGGTCAAGCGCGCGGTCAGTTCATGCGCTTCCTCTCTTCATCTGCGTCTGCTTCACACCGTTGGCTGAGGGATTGGTTATGTCCTTTGCACGTTTTCTTTCCGTTCAAATCTGCATTGGCTCCTTCATGTGCCTGCCCGCCGCAGCCACGAATCTGGTTACCGGCAACGGTTTTGGATTCGCTGTGGTATCACCTGAAACGGCAACTTTGGGCAAGTTCTACGCCCATCCCTACAGTTTTGTCCGGCCGGATCCGAAAAACGCCCTGAGCGAGGGAGTGGAAACTACGAATTTCATTAAGAGCCTTGGATGGAGCGATCAAAATGGGCAGGGCGTCTCGGCGGATTATGAAGAGGATTCGCATGTAATTCACGTGCGCAGCAGCGCTGGTGAGGGATTCTTCTTCATGCCTTTTGGTTTGCGGCAGACCGCGCTCGTCATCAACTGGGATCCTGCTGCTGCCCGAGGCGGATGGAAGGTGGAATGGAATCGGCCAGTCCGGTCGCACCGGGTTATCCGAATGGCCGGTGAGGAAATTGAGCTGCTGAAATTCGATGGCATCGAAGAGTCATTGTTACTGATTCCGCTGGCGCCGAAACAGGCTGAACCGGCAGACGCGCAACAGTATTTATCAGGAAGTCCGGCGTGGATACTGGTTTCGCTGGAAAGCGATGACAAGCTGGCGCAGGCAATTCAGGAAATCAACCTGTGGCGGGCAGGATTGAGGCCGCTGAAACTGGTGAAGCGCGAGATTGCGGAACTCGAGCAGTGGCGTGTAAAACCGCCCGCGGGCCTGTCGGAAAGTGAACGGCATCTGTGGAGGCAAAGCGAGGTGATGCTTCGCATGGCGCAGAGCCGCGAGCCCGACCGTCCGGGGAGATACGGCAACGGCCTGATTGTGGCCAGCCTGCCCGACGGCGTGTGGTTCACTCCGTGGGTGCGCGACATGGCATGGGCCACTGTGGCGCTGGCTCGCATGGGCCACCGTGACGAAGCGCGGGCCGCGCTGTTGGCCTACTTTAACGCTCAACCCACGGGCAAGATGCGCGCCGAGACTGGCGGCGCGGATTATCAGATTTCAGTGGTCCGCTACTTTGGCAACGGCGCTGAAGAGCCGTTTTTCACCTCGGAGGGCTCTACCAACATCGAGTTCGACGATTGGGGCGAAGCGCTGTGGGCGCTGGGCGAGTATCTGCGCCGCTATGACGACCCTGATTTGCTGAAGACGCCGACTTATCGCGGGCCACTGTATGAAAGCGCGCGGGATTTCGTCGTAAAGCCTCTGCTCAAGAATCTTGAAAAGTATCACGATGGCCTGATTGTTGCGGCGGACACTTCGATCTGGGAGGAACGGCAAAAAGACAAAAAGCATTTTGCGTTTTCGACGGCGGCGGCAATTGTGGGATTGAAGAACTTTGCTGAAATTGCGCGCCGCGCCGGCGATGAGTCGGCTCGCACTGACGTTCTTAGCCAGGTTGAATTGCTCGAGCGCGGATTCGATGCGGCGTTTATTCGCGGCGGCGAGTTGCATGGAACGCTCGAAGAGGGCGTGAAGAACGACATCGATGGCGCTCTGCTGACAATCATCGATCTGGGGGTCGTAACTGATACTGCAGTCATGCGCAACACGGTGGACAGGATGGAACTTCTCAAGGTCGCTTCGGGCGGTTACCGGCGTGTCCGCAGCATTTACACTGACCCTGCGATCTTCGAATACTGGTATGAGAGGCAGGAGTTCCTATTTGTCGACTTCAGCCTGGCAGAAGTCGATCGGCGGCTGGGACGCAATGACCAGGCGCAAGCGATCCTCAAACGCATAGTGGACAAGGCGGCCGAAGACCACAACATCATCCCCGAAATGTATGTCGCCCTGCCTTGCACTCTCTTCCCGGGCAGGGTGGGCGATCCCACCGGCGCCAGGCCGATGGTCGGATACGGCGCCGGAGCATATATCCTGGACCTCCTCGATCGGGAAAGATGATAGCCCTCGCTTGAACCCGTATTTCTCACCAGGGGTGCGCTCAAAAATCAGTGGACCGCTTCAAGCGCTGGGGACTTTCCGATGCGCTTCGGTGCGGATTCGAGACAAACGGACGGTGCGCTGGATTCGACGTAAGTATTTGTGCGTTCAATCGCTTACGACGACATTGCCGAGGCGAGCAAAAACATGCATTTTGCGGTACAAAGAGCGGTATTTGGACGGTAAGTCCTTTAGAACGCGAAATCGTCTGACACAAATGTAACAGCATTTTGTTACATTTTTTGGCTTAACTTGCTTTATTTGCTTATACTTGGCATCCATAATACCTATTTACTATCTGAGCACCCCGGGGGGTCTCGTTTTTGTTTTTTCCCCGCTTTGAGCCGTTCAGCTCGCAGCTTTTTGCCTGCGAAAGGATGAGCGAAATGCGTCGACAGCGCGCCATGAAATGGAGCCCGGCGGCGTGTCTTCTGAGATCTGTTTCCATTGTGCGCGCATCGCGCGTAATTAAATGCAAAAGGCAGACGACAATATTCGGTTTATTTGGCGGAGAGAAATGCGGGCTGGCGGCAATGCTGTTCACTCAGCCCGCATTTCTCACACGCAGCGCGAATGCGCCGGAATTCGATTTCGGGCCGGCTCCCTGTGGGTCTGGACGGGCTGCCGAAAAAATCGTTGACCGAAGCGCAATGCTCGAAAATCATTCCGGAGGGGCTAACGAGTGTGCGTGAGAAGGGACTGCCGGGACCCGGGAAGAACGCGTTTTGAACCAAATGCGGCAAGTTAGCGTCGCTTCGCGACATAGCAGGTTAGCGTCGCTTCGCGACATAGCAAGTTAGCGTCGCTTCGCGACATAGCAAGTTAGCCCAAGTTCGTCATGACTCGGGTCAGGGATTCGCTAAGTGATTTGGAATCAGATCAGGCAGTGGCGAAGTCTGCACTACATTCCTGATCGAGATGGAGGCGGTCGGGGATGGAGATGTGGAGTTGCTCGAAGAGTC
>DATJSB010000028.1:0-42340 GCA_035504315.1 Occallatibacter sp. | reverse complement strand
GCTTCGCTTCTTGTCCCCATTTCTGCGTTATACGCTCTCGGGCTTTGCGGCTGCCACCGCGCCCAAATCAATGGTCAGACCACTCGTTGTACACTTATATCTATGGTTCGCTTCCTACTTTCGAGCGTAGCCGTTGTTCTTTTCCTTCTTTCCGGATGTCATTCTTCGCCGACCGTCGAGCAGCAATCGTCTGCGTACCCGGGTTTCAAGGTCTACCATCTGCGCGGCAAAGTCGTTAACACCAATCCCTCTACGGGCGAGGTTACGGTCGACCATGAAGCTATCCCCGGCTTTATGGGAGCCATGACCATGCCCTACAAGCTCAAGGATCCCAGCATCCTAAGCGAGCTGCATCCGGGCGACGTGATCACAGCCGATGTGCTGGTCTCGCAGAATCCCGATGCCGACATCCTGCTCGACCACATTGTCGTCATCGCGCAGGGCAAGCCGGACTATAAACCCGTCGTTCTCTATCACGTGCCCGCGCCCGGCGACCAGGTGCCAGACTTCAAGTTGCGCGATCAGGACGGCCGCGCGATTCATCTCAGCCAGTACCGCGGCAAGGCCCTGCTCATCACGTTCATATATACGCGTTGCCCGCTGCCCAACTTCTGCCCGCTCGTGACGCGCAACTTCGCCACGATTAACCAGCAACTCTCGTCCGAGCCCGCGCTTTATGCAAAGACCCACCTGCTCTCAGTCAGCTTCGATCCCGAGCACGACACTCCCCAGCGCCTGCGGGCCTACGGCGCCACCTATATTGGCAGCGATGCCAAAGGCGCCTTCAAACACTGGGAGTTTGCGGTAGGCACCCAGGCGCAAATCTCTGACATGGCCAGGTATTTCGATGTTGGCATCACCCGCGGCGAAAACGACACCATCAACCACACGCTATCTACCACGCTGATCGGCCCCGATGGCAAGGTAGCGCAGTTTTATCCCGGCAACGAATGGACGCCTGCACAAGTCCTCACTGATGTGAAGAAACTGGAGGCGAACGCCGGGTGAGCGCGTCTGTTGAAACTGAAATCCAATTTCCTTCAAGGAACGGCTAATGAGTGACGGCCTCAACATTCCTCATACCGGCGAGCTCGACTTTCTGGCCCTTGGCGCCCTGGTTCACCGCCTCGATACCGGCATCATTCCCTTCCGCAAAGCCACCGAGTGCCAGATTCACGTCAGTGGTGGCGAATACAACGTGGCCGCCAACCTCTCTGACTGTTTCCGCATGCGCACGGCCATCGTCTCCGCCATGGTCGACTATCCCATTGGCGATCTGATTGCCGAACGCGTGCGCGCCATGGGCGTTCGTCCCATCTACAAGCACTTCGAGCACAATGGCGCCACCGGCCCCAACATGGCCACCGTCTACAGCGATCGCGGCGCCGGAGTCCGCCCGCCAGTGGTCTTCTACAACCGCGCCAACGAGGCCGGCGCCCTGCTCAAGCCTGGTGACTTTGACTGGAAGGCTATCTTCTCTCGCGGCGTCCGCTGGGTCCATTGTGGAGGCCTCTTCGCCGCGCTCAGCCCCACGACCGCACCTCTTGCTGCCGAGATGATGAAAGCCGCCAAGGCCACCGGCGCCGTCACGTCCTTCGATCTCAACTTCCGCGAGAAACTCTGGAGAATCTCCGGCGGCATCGATCACGCCGTTGAAACCATCGGCACCATTGTCGAAAATGTCGACGTGCTCATAGGCAACGAAGAAGACCTCCAGAAGGGTCTCGGCATTCCCGGCCCCGACGTCCACGCCAAGTCCAAGCTCGATCCGGGGGTCTTTTTTGGCATGATCGAGCAGGTCACAAAGAAGCACCCGCAGGCCAAAGTTGTAGCCACGACTCTCCGCGAGGTTCACTCCACCAACCGTCATAGCTGGAGCGCCGTCGCGTGGGTCGACGGCAAGACCTACTCCGCACCCACCGCCGAGCTCGAGGTCATCGATCGCGTTGGCGGAGGCGACGGCTTCGCGGCGGGCTTTATCTACGGTCTGCTCAGCGGCGAGAGTCCCCAAGAAGCGCTCAAGCTCGGCTGGGCCCACGGCGCGCTGCTTACTACTTTCCCCGGCGACACCACCATGGCCACCCTCGAGCAGGTCCGCGCCTTCGCCAAGGGCGGTTCAGCGCGCATCCAGCGGTGAACGGGCAGGGAATAGGGAGCAGGAAATGGGGAATAGAGTACTGCCGGACTGCTGACCGGCTGTACCGAGGTTCTCCCGGCATACAGAGACCTCACCGGGCTTCGAATTCCGAACAGGCGAGCCGGCTGTCAGAAATACACCTTCGCAGCAGCGGGCTTGTGGCTGATTTCTGACCACTGATCTCTGCCTTTTCCCCTGTACACTGTCTTCGGAGGTCTCTCGTGGCAAACATAAGCATCCTATTTGGAGCGCTGCTCATAATTTTGGGGTGCGCCGGATACGTGCTGACGGGCAGCGCACATCCCACCGCGCTCATTCCCATCTACTTTGGCCTTCCCTTGGTGGTCTTCGGCTTTCTCGCCAGAAGCCCCATTGAGAGCCGCCGCAAGCTCTACATGCACATCAACGTGACCGTCGGCCTGCTCGGCTTTCTGGGCGCGGTGGGCAGCGCCATTCACGCTTATGGCCACGCCCGTTCTCTCGGTGTCGATCCCGACATGAGAGCCATTACCTCTCAGCTCATCATGGCCGCTCTGACCTTCATCTACGTCAACATGTGCGTGCGCTCGTTTATCGCCGCCCGCCAGAAGATGAAAGAATAGCGCATGGCTACAATGCGGGGCGGAGGTATGGGCATGGGCATGCGCGCCGAGCGCTCGGCCCAGGGCCGCAGTGCGCGGGCCGGTCAGGCTGACCTGCCCAAGCCCAAACCCAGTCTGAAAAAAATGGGCCCTGAGATCTGGGCGCTGATCGCGCCCCGCAAAGGCCTCATCGCCATCGGCCTCGTGCTCATGCTCTTGAATCGCGTTGCCGGCCTGGTGATGCCTTACATGAGCAAGCCGCTTCTCGACCAGGCGCTGAACCCCGCTCACGCCCATCCGCACCTGCTCGGCCGGCTCATCATGATAGTGCTGGCCGCCACGGTAATCCAGGCCATCACATCGTTCTCGCTCACCCAACTTCTCTCCAAGGCCGGTCAGCGACTCATCGCCGAATTGCGCCGCCAGGTGCAGCGCCATGTGGGCCTGCTCTCCGTGGCCTATTACGACGAGAACCGCACCGGCACGCTCGTCGCTCGCATCATGACCGACGTTGAAGGGGTGCGCAATCTCATTGGCACCGGCCTCGTGGAATTTCTGGGCGGCGTGGTCACCGCTACGCTGGCCTTCGTCTATCTTCTCCACAAAAGCGCTCCGGTCACCATCAGCGTCTTTACCGGCATCGGAATCTTCGCTTTTTTCCTGCAGTATGGCTTCAAAACCATCCGCCCTATGTTCCGTGAGCGCGGCAAAATCAATGCTGAGGTCACCGGCCGCCTGACGGAGTCTCTCGGCGGCGTGCGCGTCATTAAGGGCTATCACGCTGAAGATCGCGAAGCAAACGTCTTCTCGAGCGGTGTCGAGCGGTTGCTCCAAAACGTGATGAAGTCGCTCACCATGACCAGCGGGCTCTCCGCGGCCACCACTACGATGCTCGGCCTGGTCTCTTCACTGGTCATGTGGATGGGCGGTCATCTCGTGCTTAAGAGCCAGTGGACCGTCGGCGACTACTTCCAGTACAACGTCTTTCTCGCCATGATGATTGCGCCAGTTTTCCAGCTTGTGAACATCGGCACTCAGCTCACTGAGGCTTTTGCAGGCCTCGACCGCACTCACGAAATCATGTCGGAGCTCGAAGAGAACCAATACCCCGGCCGCACCACCCAAATGCCGCCAATCGAGGGGAATGTCCGCTTCGAAAATGTTGAGTTTGCTTATACTCCGGAGAAGCCCGTTTTGCATGGCATCAGTTTTGAGGCGCAGCAGGGAACCGTCACTGCCCTGGTAGGCTCCTCAGGCTCAGGCAAATCCACCATCATCAGCCTGCTCTGCGCCTTCCACAGCCCTGCCGGCGGCAAGGTTTTGGTTGATGGTATCGACCTGTCGAAAGTCGACCTCAACACCTTCCGATCCCAGCTCGGCGTCGTGCTCCAGGATTCGTTCCTCTTCGACGGCACCATTCGCGAGAACGTCATGTTCTCCCGCCCCGACGCCACTGAGGAGCAGTTTTTGTTCGCCTGCCGAACGGCGCGCGTCGACGAGTTCGCCGAGCGTTTCCCCGAAGTTTACGAAACCATTGTCGGCGAGCGCGGCGTCAAACTTTCGGGGGGCCAGCGCCAGCGCCTTTCCATCGCCCGCGCACTCCTCGCGGAGCCCCGCCTGCTCATCCTCGATGAAGCCACCAGTTCGCTCGACTCCGAATCGGAGGGGATGATTCAGGCCGGTCTGCAACAGCTCATGCAGGGCCGCACCACCTTTGTCATCGCCCACCGGCTCTCTACCATCCGCCGGGCGGACCAGATTCTGGTTGTCGAAGAAGGCCGCATCGTCGAGCGCGGCAATCACGCCCAGTTGTACGCTCTTAACGGCCGCTACCGCGACCTCTATGATCGCCAGCACGGGCTCGAGGCCAATCTTTTTCTTGCACCCGGCGAAGGCGACGTCGTACCTGCTTGACGACGTGAATCGGCCGATTTTGATTTGGGGCAAACGTGTTTTCACACCCCATTCGTCCTTGGTTCAAACTAAATGGCACTTTCGTTCGTCTCACATGCAGAGAGCTCCTCTCATCGGCGCGTTCAAGGCCGGAAATAGTTTCTTGACTGAAAATCCCATATTGTGAGAAGCTATACTAGGGACCAGATCGCGGCATGAAGGACCAATATGCGAGATACCGCTCCGCAAGGCACCTATAAAGTTCAGGCTCTCGACAGAGCATTCGCCGTGCTCGACCTTCTCGGCGAGAGCGAGACACCCCTCGGCCTCGCCCAGGTGGCCTCTTCGCTGCAACTGCACAAAAGCACGGCGCACCGCTTCCTTATGGTTCTCGAACGCCACCGGATGGTCGAGCGCACCGCAAACGGCAAGTTCCGGCTGGGGTTGCGTCTTTTCGACTTCGGCAATCGCGCCATCGAGCAATACGATCTTCGCGAGCGCGCCCAGCCCCATCTGCGCCGCCTAGTTGCGGAGACTGAAGAGACCGCGCACCTCTGCATTCTCGAGGCTGCCCGCGTTATCTACATCGACAAGATTGAACCGGCTCGCTCGGTTCGCATGATCACTCGCATAGGGGCCAGCAACCCTGTCCACTGTACCTCAGTGGGCAAAGCCATCCTCGCCTTCCTGCCGCCCGAGCGTGCCGCTGAGGTCATCCGCCGCATCCGTTTCGAGCGACCCACACATCGAACCATCGCTACGCCCGAAGCACTGCGCGCCGAGCTCGAAAAGACCCGTCGCCGCGGCTATGCCGTCGACGACGAAGAGCTCGAAGAAGGCCTCCGTTGCATAGCAGTTCCATTGCTCGATGCTCAGCGCGTGCCAGTCGCCGCCATCAGTGTTTCTGGCCCGTCATTTCGCGTCACCGCGCAGAAACTGCCCTCGATTGCGAACCATCTCCTCACCTGCGTCCGCGCCATCTCGGCCGACATGGGCTACACCTCTTCCAGTCGCGCCGCCCGCAATGCGACTTGGACGCCGACGGCTGTTCAAGCCTGAAAACGTCTATCGGACGCGCCCATTCCGTTACTCAATACTGCTGCAGCGGCAAGATCGCATCACCTAGCGACGGCGATGCAGCCCGGAATTCAGGCCTTGGGAACCCCAAATCCTCCCTATACGGCCCTAATCTCCCGGCGTACAAACCTGCTTCTGGAGACGTAGCTCAGTTGGTCAGAGCGCTGCCCTCTAGCCGAGACTAAGGAAATAAAGAACTTAGTATCTTGGTGTCCACGATGGTGTCCACGCTTGACCGTTTTTGGTAGGCTAAGAGGCACTTACGGTGACGCGATTAACGCGATGTTGGCAGCCGCGGCGATGAACCTCCACAAGCTCCTCGGAGCTTTTGGGCCTCATTTTCTGCGCGTGCTGCTGGGCATCTGGAGCCAACTCCGGCTTATCCCGGCGCCTATCGGCCCGCCGATGTCGTCGATCTCGATCTGAAATCACTTGTTCAGGATCGACTAGATTAAGAAAATATGAGCGTATTGCGCTAATATGTTGACGTTACCCCTCTTGACAAAACAACCCGGGCTTGCCTATTGTTAGCAATTGGAAGGCGAGAGTGCTAAAAGAGGGCCTTCTGCTCTACGCCGTGGGAAGGCACTTCGGCGATCCTCAAGGCTTTTATCAAAACCAACAGAATCCCGCAGGCCGGGCGCGACTCGGCTCGCGCGTGAAGGAGAAGCGAAGCAATGGCAGCAACATCCGTAACAACCAGTTTCACTCCGCTCCATGATCGCATCCTCGTCCGTCGTGTGGAAGAGGGCGAGACGATCCGTGGAGGCATCATCATTCCCGACAGCGCCAAGGAAAAGCCGCAGGAAGGCGAAGTTATTGCGGTGGGCAAGGGCAAGTCGAACGACGAAGGCAAAGTATTTCCCCTCGACGTGAAGGCGGGCGACCGCGTGCTATTCGGCAAGTACTCGGGCACCGAAATCAAGATCGATGGCGAAGAGTACCTGATCATGCGCGAGGAAGAAGTCCTCGGCATTATCAAGAAGTAGTCAGTTGTCAGTGGCAAGTTCGGTTGGCCTGCGAACGGCAGCGTCAACTGAAGATTGACCCTGATGCGACTGAAGCTCAGAACTGATAACTGAAAATTGAGAACTGGAGAAGAGCAATGGCAAAGCAGATTTTGCACGGTGAAGATTCCCGGCAGGCGATTCTGCGCGGCGTGAACACGCTGGCAGACGCCGTGAAGGCGACGCTGGGTCCCAAGGGCCGCAACGTCGTAATCGAGAAGAAGTTTGGTTCGCCCACCATCACCAAGGACGGCGTGACGGTGGCCAAGGAAATCGACCTGAAGGATCCGCTTGAGAACGTGGGCGCGCAGCTGGTGCGTGAGGTTGCCTCGAAGACCAGCGACGTGGCTGGCGACGGCACCACGACTGCCACCGTGTTGGCGCAGTCCATCTTCCGCGAGGGCGTGAAGACGGTTGCGGCCGGCGCGAATCCGACCGCTTTGAAGCGTGGCATTGAGAAGGCTGTCACGACCGTGATCGGCACGCGCGACAAGGACGGCAAGTGGACCGAGGGCGGCGCACTGGGCAAGCTTTCGAAGCCGGTGAGCGAGGGCTCGGTTGCTCAGGTTGGAGCCATCTCGGCCAACGGCGACCAGGAAATTGGCGACATTATTGCCGAGGCAGTCAAAGTTGTGGGTAAGGACGGCGTCATCACCATTGAAGAGTCCAAGACCCTGCACACCGGCCTTGAAACCGTGGACGGCATGCAGTTCGACCGCGGTTACCTGAGCCCGTACTTCGTGACCGACGCCGAGCGCCTCGAGTCGGTTCTGGATGATCCTTACATTCTGATCTACGAGAAGAAGATCAGCGCGATGAAGGACCTTCTGCCCCTGCTCGAGCAGGTTGCCCGTGGCGGCAAGCCGCTGCTGATCATTGCCGAGGACGTTGAGGGCGAAGCCCTGGCGACCCTGGTTGTGAACAAACTGCGCGGAACGCTGAACGTGGCTGCCGTCAAGGCTCCTGGATTCGGCGATCGCCGCAAGGCCATCCTGGGCGATATCGCCGTGCTCACCGGCGGCAAGGCCATCACCGAAGACCTGGGCATCAAGCTGGAAGGCGTAAAGCTCGAGGACCTGGGCAAGGCGAAGCGCGTCACCATCGACAAAGACAACACCACCATTGTGGACGGCGCCGGCAAGGCCAGCGACATCGAGGGCCGCGTCAAGGAGATTCGTTCGCAGATTGAGAAAACCACCAGCGACTACGACAAGGAAAAGCTGCAGGAGCGGCTGGCCAAGCTCGTGGGCGGCGTGGCCATTATCAAGGTGGGCGCGGCCACCGAAACCGAGCTGAAGGAGAAGAAGGCTCGCGTTGAGGATGCCCTGCATGCAACCCGCGCGGCAGTCGAGGAAGGCATCGTCCCCGGCGGCGGCGTGGCCCTGGTTCGTGCCATGCCTGCGGTTCAGGCGCTTATCGCCACGCTCAGCGGCGACGAGAAGACGGGCGCACAGATCGTGCTGCGTTCGCTCGAAGAGCCCCTGCGCCAAATCGTGGCGAACTCAGGTGAAGAGGGCGCGGTGGTTGTGGCCAAGGTTCTGGAGTCGAAGGAAGCGCACTTCGGCTACAACGCCCTGAGTGGGGAGTTCGAGGACCTGGTGAAGGCCGGCGTCATCGACCCGACCAAGGTGACCCGCACGGCACTACAGAACGCGGCTTCAATCGCGGCCCTGCTGCTGACCACTGAGGCTCTGGTTGTGGAACTGCCTGAACCCAAGGCTGCAGCTCCGGCCGGCGGCCACGGCGGCATGGACGGCATGTACTAAGACAGGGATTAGGGAGTAGGGAATAGGGAGTAGAAAACCTCTCGATTCCCAACTCTCCCGAAGGTCCTGAACAACTCAAAGGCCCCCGGCTTCGGCTGGGGGCCTTTTTCTGCGCAAAATTCTGTCCCTGCCGGCGTTAGCAGGTGCATTGGGCAACTGTTTGTTTATGTCGCAGAAGCAGCTATTGGCGCACGGACCACGAGCTGTGGTCCCGGTGTCGACTCATGACTTGCAGAACGTAGCCATCCTGCCGCGAGCCACGAGCGGGGGACGGAGAACTCGCTCCATCCGCAGTCCGTGCAGACCCTGATATCAGGGCAGGGGATCAAGGGTGGGTGGCTAAGTGTGCGCTGGCGATTGCGGTAAAGACGAATCTCTGCCGGAACAATTGAAACCCCGGTTGACTGGCAGTTTGGGCAAACCATTAAAATACACCTCGAGCCAAGTGATTCATAAGCCAAGGACAAGCAGTTCGAAAGCCAAAAAACGCAAATACAAGGAGAAAATTTACTTTACCGAGTTTTCCACTGGTTTTTCAACACTTAGTACCCAGAGTTTACGTACGAAAGTAACATCTCCAACTATTTCCTGACAATAGTCCGACGCTCGGCCGGTGGAATTTTGGGGAAGATGCACGGCTGATTTGCTCCCAAACGCAGGGTTCCGGCCCAGCCAACAAAACGGGGTTCCCGAAGGAACCCCGCGGCAGAATCGCAAAGAGAGCTGCGTTCTAGTAGGTGAAGTGGAAGCCCATGGTGATCATGCGGTTGCTTCCGATGGTGTTGTAGACTGAGCCGAAGTTGGCGGCGTTGTTGGGGCATCCGCCGGGAATGGCGTTCTCAGCGAGGCAGAGTTGGGCGCCGGCCGCATTTGTCGCTCCGGTTGGGATATAGGTCGGAATTACGAGCCCCTTGCCCGAGCCCGTGGAGTAGGGTGGCTGATCGAGGTTGGCGAGGGCAGACTGCTGATCTGCCGGCTGGTTGCTGGTTACAATCTGACCGTAGTTGACGTAATAAGCCGCCGGGTTGAAGCAGTTTGAGCCGGAATATGGGCCGTTGCCATTTGCCTCAGCAATCGCAGAACTCGAGCAAGCGTTGCTTTGGCGAATCTGCGCCTGATCCATGGGAACGTCGAGGCTGGTTGTGTTGGTGACGTTGAAGACATTGAACTCGTAATCGAGCCCAAACCTCTCGCTGAATCTGAATGCCTTGCGGATGGAGAGATTGAGTTGTTTCTGCGCGGTCTGGCGGAAGATATTGCGCTGCGGCGGCGCAAAGTTGGTTTCGTAGATATCCTGCGGATCGTTGCCCGTCGAGACCGGCACGCCCAGGTTGCCCGGGGTAATGTAATTGATCTGAAGCTGGGTGGGATCGATGGCCGGGATGTAGCTGCCGCCAGAGCCGCGAGATGCGCCCTTATTACCGGTCAACTCCCGCTTGACATTGCTTGGATCCTTGACGCCCAGAATCGGGTTCATCAGGGTTGGGTAGTCGCCGAAGTAGATGCTGCCAACCGCTCCGTAGAACTCATAGAGCGAATACGGTTCTCCGCTCTGTAGAACTGCCGTGCCGTTCAGATTCCAGTCGTTGATCAACATCGCCAGCCCGGAATGCGGCCGTGCCTTATTAGGCAGGTTCGCCTGGAAGTAGCCCGAGAAGACGTTGGTGCGATCGAAGTCAGACGACGCATACGAGTTGCGCAGGTTGTTCGGGTTGTCGCCGGTGAAGAACAGGCCCAGATCGCTCTGCTCGTCAAGCGTGTGGCTCCAGGTGTAGCTGGCGCCCAGCATGTAGTTTTGCGACATCTTCTTGTCGAGGTGCACCTGCATGGCGTCGTAGGCCGATACGCCGGCCGTTTTGTAATAGGAGGCGTTCGGGCTGAAGCCGATGTACGGGACGCGGAAGTCGGTGTTGCCTCCGTCCTCGGTATTCCAATACTCGCCAGCGATGGGATAATAGTCGCCGTATCCGTCTGTGTTGTACTGATTGAGCACGTCGAAGCCGTAGCTTGCGTTCTGGCCCCAGACGGGATTGGTCGAAGTGGCAATTGCGGGTGCGTTGAAAGGAATGGGCACTACCTGGTGACGACCGCGATTACCAACATACCCGAGGTCGAAAGCAATGGTACTGGTCGGCTGCCACTGGATGTCGAAATCGTAGTTGATCGTGTAAGGCAGAACGTTGGTGCGGTCGTAGGTGCCAAAGTTAAGCGCATCGGGGCAAGCCGTGTAATCCACTTCGCTCGCATAGCCGCTGCAGGCTGCCCCGGTGCCGCCGCCCAGGTCTACGGTCATGGCATTGAGGGTGTTCGTCAAGGTTTTTGCGATGTTTGCGGGGTTTGAGCTCGGTGGAATATAGGGAGGGCTGGCGGGACACGTCTGAGGGGGCGTTATACTGCTGCAGGTATTGAAGGCCGCGCCGAATGGATCTTCAAGCGTCTTTCCCTGGCCAACGACGTAACTGGCGAGCGGGGCTGACTCGGTGACGCCGAACGGACCACCGTAGCCTGAACCTGCCGGCTGCGAAAGGTAGACGAAGTACTCGCCGCGGTCGTAGTAGATGCCCGCGCCGCCACGCACAACGAAGTTGCCATGATCGCGAGAAGGAGACCAGGCAAATCCGACGCGAGGCGAGATGCCCCATTGCCGCCCGGTCAGGGTTGAATCGCTGACGCCCGATGTCGGGTTGTACTTGTTGTTGCCGGCGATGACGAAACCGGCATTATTTACTGTCCACGTTGCACCGTCTGTAGCCCCACCGGTCGAGCTGGTTACGCTGTACAGGGCAGGGTCAAAGTTGAACATGTTGCCGTACTTTTCCGTCATGCCACCGTGAAGGTCATAACGCACCCCTGCGGTAATGCTGAGGTTGGAGCGCATCTGCCACTTGTCCTGCACGTAGCCGTCCAGCTCGTTGGTGCGGTAGTAGCGATTGGCGTTATTCCTTCCCGACTTCGGGTCGTCGGTTTCAAGCACGTTTGCGCCATGCGACTTGCCCTCGAGGAAGTTCTCAAATCCTGACGTAGTGACCTGCGCAAGTCCGCCCCGATTGTTTTCGATGTTCAATTCAGTGAAGCTATAGCCGCCACCCGCCATGATGGTGTGCTTACCCAAAACCAGAATGAGATTGGTTGAGGGATTGAGACGGGACTGATAGAAGCCCATGTCGGCGAATGAGCTGTACGGTCCGACTCTCAGCGATGGAGAGTCGTTCTGAGTGCTTGGGAAACCTTCGAGCCGCATCCCTGGCAATCCGCTGGCAAGGTCCGCCCCGTCAGTAGTCGTACCGGAAGTGACTCCGAAGTTAGCTGAACCTCCGGAATTGGTCAGGGTCTGATCGAACTTACTGAATGCTGACTGGCGGAACAACCCCAGCCGCTGCTCCCAGTTGAAATGCGGGTTGATGTCGATCGTATTGTCTAGCGCGGCCACCTGCGATCCATTGAGCTGGGTCACGGGGAAGCCGCCGGTCTGCGAGAAATCGTAGGGAATCGTAACGGGGTCAGACTGGTAATAATATTTGGCAGAGAGCCGATCCCTGCTGGTGACCTGCCAGTCCACGTTCCCGTTGGCCTGGTCCGAGGTCATCAGAGACTCGCCGATCAAAGTGACATTGGGAACTCCATAGATGTAAGGGTTGGTGCTTTGAGCAGACGGGATCAGAAAACTTCCGTCAGGCAGCTTGGCATTCATCAGCGCCATGGCTACGGGGTCAATCGCTTTGGTGAACGACCCGCTGCCTTTCCAGCTATTAGCTGCCGCATCGAGACCGGCAACGGACCGGTCGTCGGTGAGCCCGCTCGGCACGGTCATCTGTGTGAGGCCTGTGGACTGGTCAGTGCTCGACATGCGCTGGAATGAAGCGAAGAAGAAGAGCTTGTCTTTCTTGATCGGGCCGCCAATCGTGCCACCCGTGTCCCAGCGGTTCAGGTAGGGATTGACGAGCGACTGCGGGAATGCCCCTACGCCTTGGAGCGAAAGCTGGTATTGCTGATTGAAGAAGTAAGGCGCGGCATTCAGGTCGTTATTGGCGAGCGTGCCGTATACCTGTCCATGAAACTGGTTGGTGCCCGAAATAGTGTTGACGTCGATTTGCGCGCCGGCCGTTGCGCCCTGCTGAGCGTCGTACATCGAGGTGTTAACGCGAAGCTCCTCAATGGTCTCGGGCGGAGGAGAAGGCAGGCTGTTTCCTACCGATCCGTAGGGCGAAGCACCTTCAAGCGATGCACCGGCAATGGGGCCCGCGCCCGCCGAAGAGCTGTTTGAGGTGCTGCCCGCGCCGATGTTGAAGTTGAAGCGCTGCGAGGTCAGTCCGCTCGAGGTCATGCCGTTGAAGATGTTGGTTACGTCAACGCCGTTGACCTGCATGGTGTTGGAGGTGGCGCGCTGGCCATTGGCCTGAATGTTCTGGTTTCCAAGACCGGAGTTGGTGTTCAGTCCGCTCAGCAACTCTGCATTGGTGCCGGGAGACAGGATGGCCAATTGCGTGAAGCTGCCCGTCGCCGTGGGAACGGCTGCAATCTGGGCCGTGTCGAGGGTGTAGCCATTGGTGGTGTCGGTGGCGTTCAGCAGCGGAGTCGCTGTAACTTCAACCGACGTGGAGACTTGGCCAACCTTCAGGGTGATTTGAACCGTGGTTGCGCGTGCTTCCTGCACGGAAATGTTCAACAGTTGCGTTGTATCGAATCCATCGTGGGTGGCACGGACTTTGTAGACGCCGATGGGGAGATTGAATATCTGGAAGAAACCATCACTCTGGCTGGCGGCAGATCGAACCACGTTGATGCTTTCATCCGTAACAGTCACCTGGGCTCCGGGCACCGCTGCCCCCGACGAGTCGAATACTGTTCCGTTAATTGAACCGAGCGTTTGTTGTGCCCGACTACACAGGGTGCCAAATGACACGACAAGCAAAGTCAAGGCCAACGAAGCGACACTCCTCCAAATAGAAGGCTTCTTCATAACTCTCCTTGTGTTGCAGTTGAGGTCTGCACTGCTATGCGATTGGTCAGAAAAGATGCCAGGAAAGACTTGCAATCAGATTGCGGGACAGCGATCAATTGAATGTTAAAAACAGGCTCGCAAACGACTGAACGGCCGGTTAAGCTAGTTTCTGACATTCCGGCCGATTTTCAAAAGCAAATAGTACCTGCCGCCCGGTAACAGCCGCAGAACCTGTGGAAAAAAGGCTCTGCCCGGGTAGGGGGTTCCGGCTGGTCTGTTCCAGGATTCCTTGAAGATCAAAACTGTTAGATGAATACTATAGCAGGAACCGCAAATTCCGATCCCCGCACCCTCCAAAAAGAAAAAGCACATTCATTTTCATTGCTTGCTTCCGATACCCCACTGGATACGCAATCCGGCCCTGACCGTCATCGGCAGGCTCGGATAGCCTATGGGTGCGATGTGCTGCTGGCTGAGAAGGTTGTCGCCTTGAACGTAGATGCCGAGCGCTTTGAAAAGCTGGAAGCTGCCGCCGAGATCGATTCGGGCATAGCCGTGGTCCAGATTGCGGTTTGGCAACAGCAGGCTGTTGCCGCCGTATGCGTCTTCGCCTTCAAGAAAGGTGGAGTCATCGCTGCGGCTGGCAAATGCCGAGGTGAATACTCCTGCGATCTTCCTGCCAGCATACGTGGCCGAGATGAAGCCGGTATGCGGAGCACGCCGGAACGGTCTTGCTCCCTGGAGCGGCGAGTAGGGGCCGACCGGAATGCCGTCAAAGGTGGGAATTGAACCCAGCAGCGCCTCGTCAGCGTTTGTAAATGAACGCTGCACCACGGCATCGAGATAGGTATAGCCACCGCGCAGGAAGATGTTCTTGCCAATGCCGCCCTCGACGTTTGCCTCAGCGCCCTGGGCGCGGAACGCTTCAGAGTTGATGGTGAGCTCGTAGGCGTTGTTGGCCTGCAGAACCTGCTCGAGCTGCTGCTGCTCGGCCGGGCTCAGATTCGGTAGCAGTTCGGGAATCAGATTATAGCCAACGTATTCGACTTCGCGCCCGAACTGATTGTGGAAGTAGCTGGCGCGGAAAAGAATGTGCTGGCTCAGGAATGCCTGTTCCATGCCGCCTTCGTAAGTGCGTACGGCGGGCGCGGAAAGCGGGTTGATGTGGAGCTCTTGAATTGTTTGCGGGCCACCGCCTTGAGGATTATTCATTAAGAACTGGTACAGCGAATCCTCCTGGTCAGGCAGGGTCGGTTCGCGGACCGAATCGCCAAAGTTGAACAGCACCCGCGTTCCGCTGAAAACTCCGTTGCGCGGGCGCAGTGCGTAGTACGAAACTCCCGCGCGCGGCAAAGTCTGAACCCCAAAAACGGAGTAGTGCTCCAGGCTTCCTGCAAGCGTGTAGTAAAAGCGATTCTTGAAATCCCCGTGGACTGACGCCTGGTAATCGTAATTAGTGCGGTCGATCGGCGTGTAGTAGGTGCTGCCGGGATATGCGCCGCGCTCGTCTTCAAATTGAAAACCGATCAAACCCGCCAGGTGGGGCGTAATCGTAATGTCTCCGCGGTAGACCAGCTGATCGCGGTTATTCACAAGTTGAGTGCTATAAGTTGAGCAGTCGAGCACGGCCTGGCCGGTAGCTGAATAGCCATTGGCGCCGGTAATGGTGACGATATTGCCAAGCGTGCCCGACCCGAAGCAGTAGGGCGTGTTCGACACTGGATTGCCTGATAGCGTCCACAGATTCTCCTGCTCGCGCTTGCGCGCCAGACCGTAGCGAACATCGTTGTGGAACGACGCAGTAGTCTGATTGTCGATGGATGCGCTCAGGTAGATGTTTTGATCCTTTTGGGTCGCATCGTCGGCAACACCATAGAAATCCCAAGCGTTGGGAACGCCGGTGCCATCGACAAGATAGTGAATCGTGCCGCGAATCTGCGTCGATCCCGAGGGCTGCCAGCCGAGGTTCGCAGTTGACGTTGCCACGTGGTACTCATCGTTCGGCAGCGCATTGCCGGTCTGAAGCCAGTTGAACGAACCGAGATAATCGAAGTGCCCCCGCGCCCCGGCAAGCTCGAGTTGTTCACGCGAGGAATTGAAGTTTCCCGCATCGCCCTCAAAGCGCAGGGAAGGGAAGCTGGTGGTGCCGTGAGGCGTGGTGAGACTCACCACGCTGGTCATGGCGCCGGCTCCGAAAAGATTCGAATCTGGGCCGCGATACACCTCCACGCTCTCCTGTCCCGACGTACTCAGCGGGCCGAAATCGAAGAGATTGCCAAGATCGCCAACGTCCACGCCGTCCATCAGGATCTTGTTGTCGTCAGAGTCGCCGCCGCGCACAAAGAGCGAGGCCTGTGCGCCCATCTGGCCGTCCTGCATGGTCTGTGTCCCCGGCATCAATCGCAGTGCATCCACAAAATTGGTGCGCAGCGCGAAGTCCACCGGCGCCAATACCGTGATTGCCGAGCTTGTCTGCTGCTGCGAGATAGGAGTTCCAGTGGCCGTTACTACAATCGATTCCCTGACCCAGGCTGGCTCAAGCACCAGATCTCGCTCTATGGAATCGAACGTTCCGGCATAAAAATCGGGAGTTTGCAATTGGCGGAAATTGGTCGCAGAAATCAGCAGGAAGAAGCGCCCGGACGTTCCAGTTGTGATCGTAAAGCTGCCGTCTGCAGCGGATGCGGCCGAACCAACTACCTGGCCCTTGCTGATTAGTGCCACGCTGGCGCCGGTTACGCGTGCACCCGTGGCATCGGTAACGATTCCATGAATTGAAGCGGCGTGAAGGGTGAGAACTGAAGCGGAGAGCAACAAAGCGGTTGCGAAAAGCGGAATCAGGCTGCGTCGCGGCGCGGGTGACAGAAATCGGAAAATGGCCATCGAAGCTCCTTCGTTCCCCTCGGAACGTGAAAGCGGTTGTGCGCCGACGGCGGTTTGAGGGTGAGTATTCCCGGGAATCAATGCGCTTGAGTCGGCGCGACCAGCAGAGAGCGGCGACCTTGCAGGAACTCCGCGAGGGACAAATACCCTGAAACCGCCCGAGGACCGGTCTCCTGACTCGCGCGAATCAACCGCCTTCCCAAGGACCAGCTGCCCGGGTCCTCAGTGGCTCGATGGTTGATCTGTTTGCTCCATCCGGCTCTTAGAACGACGAAAGCCTGACAGGCTGCGCTCACAGTTGCGGGGCAGTGGCGGAATTTCACCGCCTTCCCGAACATCCTGGCGTTATTTGATTGTCTTGGCCGCGCTCGAAGCGCGTCCGGTGATGTCATCGAATCAATTTCGGTGACATCAAACTTTATAGCTGTTGCCGCCGGGTCAAGTCAAAGTTTGTTCTTAAAGGTGAATCCAGCCGCTCTGAATGAGCACTAACGATCCCGTCGCCACAACAACCCACAGCAAAATGCCTTGCAGCAGCGGCCGCGGACCCACCCGCTTGACCGTTTTCATCGAAAGGCCCGTACCAATGAGGTAGAGAGTCACTGTCAGGCCCACCACCCCAAATTGCTTGAGCCACGGATATGCCGGCTGAAGAGCGTGAAAGTAGGTATTGGCAACGGCTGCCAGGCAGAAGAACAAAATGAACCACGGCCAATGGATGCGGGCCTTGCTCTTTTTGATGGCGGCCGTTCCGATCGACAGCGGAACGATCCAGAGTGCCCGTGCCAGTTTCACGGTCGTTCCTACGGCAAGGGCCAGTGCACCGAACTTCGCCGCCGCCCCAACCACCGAACTGGTATCGTGAATCGCCAATGCCGACCAGAGGCCGAACTGGATTTGTGTCATGTGAAGCTCGGTCCCTATGAGAGGGAACAAAAGCAAAGCTACGGAATTAAGGATGAAGATCGTTCCCAGTGAGACAGCGATCTCTTCCTCATCCGCTTCTGCAATGGGAGAGATTGCCGCGATAGCGCTGCCTCCGCAGATGGCTGTGCCGGTAGAGATCAAATATGAGGTGGTGGGCTTGACCCGCAGCAGCTTTCCCAGGGCCCAGCCGAGAAAGAGCGCAAACGTGATGCTGCATGCGGTATAAAGAAAACCCGAGCGGCCGGCCTCCAGAACCTGGTGCAGGTTCATGCCAAAGCCCAGACCGACAACCGAAAGTTGAAGCAGAAGTTTGGAGCCGTGCCGCGCCCTGGAGTGGAACGGATGATCGAAACTGAAGCCGTACGCGATGCCGAGCGCGAGGGCAACCGGCGGCGAGAGGCGGCCGCTTGCTGCAAGAATCAAACCAGCGATAAACAGAAGCTTGGACACAGGTTCAGTCTTGAGCAGGCCGAGCCCGAAGGTCCAAGCAGAAAGACTGATGCCCCATTAGTCTGGCTTATCTCTGCTTGCCGGGCCTGGCGTGATCGAGTGGCTGATCGGCTCGTTTCGCAGCGGTGCGCGCCAGCACAAAGCTTCGGAATTCGGCCGCCGGGCCGGTGAGTTCAGGCCCCTTAACTGAGACCACCGAAAAGTGGCGGCGGAAACGGGCGCCCCTGATCCCCACTATCCGGAACGCGGGTCCGAGGCGCGCATCTTTTGCAATGGCCCAGCGGGAGACGAAGCCGACTCCAAACCCTGCTTCAACAGCAGATTTGATGGCTTCGGTTGAATCGAGTTCCATCGCCACTTTCAAAGAGCTGCGCCGGATGCGATGCCGCTCAAGCGTCAATTCAACGATGTGCCGCGTTCCCGAGCCGCGCTCCCGCATCAGCAGCGGCACAGTGGTCAGATCCTCGGCAGCGATTTCTTTCCGTTCTGCCCATTCATGCGCGGCTGGGGCCAGCAGGACCAGTTCGTCTTCGAGGAATGGCGCCAATGCGAGATCGCGGCTGCGCGGCGGACCCTCAATGAAGCCCAGCGCGATTTTCTCCTCTTCAACCGCCGTTACAATCTGTTCTGTATTGCCGCTCATCAGCGTGGGATGCACGCGCGGATGCGCCCCGCAAAACTCGCTGAGCAGGCGCGGCAATACATACTGCGCGATGGTGGTTGAGGCTCCCAGGCCGAGTACACCACTCTGCGTGCCGCCCAGGTTTGCGATTGCATGCCTTGCCTCACGCAGCAGCCGGCCCGACTCTTCGGCGTATTGAAGCAGCGCCGTTCCGGCAGGCGTCAACTTTACCTGGGATCCGGAACGATTGAGCAAAATGACTCCCAGTTCCTCTTCAAGCGCCTTGATTTGCTGGCTGACCGCCGGCTGGGTCAGGTACAGCTCTTCGGCGGCTTTGCGAAAGCTCAATTGTTCGGCCACCTTGCGGAAGACGGTGAGCCTGAAGTTTTCAAGGGAGTTCATTTCAATGATTAGAACATCGGCGACCGGCTCCCCAATATATCAAGACCCATGCCTGCCCCGGGGCGCCGCGGGCGATCAACGGTACGATCTCGTATCAATTCTGACCGTGGCAACGGGACTTCCAGAGCGGCTCATCCCGGCCGCTCTGGGGCTCCGAAACGGCTCCCGGCTTTCGGGTTGCTGCGTCAGTCCGGCGCTTCGGCGCTTACTCCCGCATGCTGCGGTCGGATCGCCGCCCGCCGGGAATCGAATAAGAAGTTCCAGCTAAGAAAACAAAGCCCACGCTACCGGAGAATACTTATCGTGTCGCTCGAGGTTAGGGGGCGGTAGCGATATCGCTGATCTCTGCGGTGCACTGTCTCACGCCTCAGACCGCTGGCCATTCTCTCGCGTATTTGCCATCAACCAATTCTCGATCATGCGAGGGGTCCGGCGACCGGCTACCCGGTGACCAATGAATTCCATTGTCCATGCATGGCTCAGATCATCGTAGAAGCCAATGAATTGTGTATTGGGTTGCATTGGCGCAATCCAAAGAGGCTCCGTACAATGTAATAAGAAACCACCTTTGGAGAGGTACAGCGATGCCAGCATATGAATACGAGTGCGCGGCGTGCAGTCATCATTTTGAACGACGACAGAAGATGTCGGACCCGCCGATTTCTGTATGCCCGGACTGCGGCGGCAATGTGAAGAGGCTCATTAGCGGAGGTGCGGGCGCCATCTCCAAGGGAAGCGGGACTTCGAATTCTGGTGTACGTTCTGCATGCGGTTTTAGCGGCGCGTGTTGCGGCCAGGGCGACGCCTGCTGCGGCAATATGGCATGTGAAGACTAGGGCCTGTTAACACTACTGGGGCGGTTGGCGTTGCGAGCGAAAATCGGGCCAGACTAGGCCGAGCCCGAAGGCTTTGGTGGTTCCAAGGTCGAGGGCGAGAACGACGTATGGCCCGATTTGCGCCGCAACCCCGGGCCCCAAACGTGTGAACTTTGCACGTTTGGGTGGAAGTCTTCGGGCCGGGGCCAGTTTTCCTCATTTCATCGTCCCTCGTCGCTAGCAGACACCCGTATGCGTCACTCCTCATTCCTCGAACTGAGAAAAACTGGCTCCCGGCGCCAGCCACCCCAGTAGTGTTAACAGGCCCTAGCGCCGCCCCATCGTCAAAACCTCCATCGTCCCCGACACGCCCTGCAGAACCGTCCGCTTCTCGTTCCCGCAAGAATAAAAAGATCCAGGACCTGGTCCAGATCGCCCCGGCGCGCAAGACCCCGCCCCCAGGCCCGAGTGGCACAAGGCTCGCGAACTGTGCGTGAACGCATTGAGACGGAGGTTTCCCCTTCCAAGCACGGGGCCCGCTCTGCGGTTTGACCTAAAGGTTAGTCCGGGAGCTTTGGTTCGACCAGAAATGCCCTCGCTCATCCGTGGTTTCTGGAGCCGTGGAATCACTGTTTTCCATTCGCGGCACCACGGAGTACCGCTCCTCACGCTCGTGGGTTTGCACCCCGCCGGTGAACAGGCTCACAATTGCTGCGAAAAACGCCCACACTAGGAAAAGCGAACCGATTGCACACACCGCGATACCACCCAGCACCGCCGGACCATACGTAGCCAGGCTCACGCTCAACACCGAGCCTGAAAGAGGATAGGAGACGTTGAACTCAGTATGCCCATTACCGTAGCCGATAATCACGGCGAGGCCAAGTCCCACAAATATCAGTGCAAGAATCAGCGGACGGTCACATCTCATGGTTGGCCCTCACCTTCGTACCGCACGCTGCCTGCGTATGCCGCGCAGACGGTATTCCTGGGGTGCAGCGCACGGTTAGCTGCAAAGATGCAGCTTGAATGTCCGGGGTTCAAGACCCAGCCACCTCCGTTGTGATCCTATGAAACCATCTTGTCTCTTTAATCAAAGCGCGCTGCTCTGTCAGCAGCATCGCAATCCGTTGCCGTATCCGTCTCAATGTCCACGCGCGTACGGTCTCCAGCGCCGGAACCGAAGTCTGCGTTGCCACGTCCTCCACTCGCAGGCTGCGGAAAAACTCGACCATTGCCACTGTCTTGAAAGGGCACGGATTTATCCGTGCCAATAAGATCCTTAAAATGAGCCGGGGTTTTAACCCCCGAGGGACGGTCTTCGCGAATTTCGCCGAGTCCAGCGAGTTTTTCCGTTGCCTGCTAGGAGACGAATGCCATTCTCCCCGCCATCAGCCAAAATAGATTAAGGTCCGCCCGGTGCCGGCCTGGCGAAAACACTTCCCTGATTTCTTGACGGAGACTATATGTTCTCGATGTATCCGAGTCGTCAACGGTATTTTTCTCGGGCAGAATTACTCAAGTCAACCGCTTCACGGTTGCGCACTGGTGCTGCCGCTCTTCTTCTCCTGCTGGCACCGCTGATGCTTCACGTTCGCGCCCAGCAACCATCCACGAGCGCGCAGCCGATTGAAGCTGTTGACCTGAAGGCCCGAGGGCGAGATATTCTTGCGCATCTTAATGCGGTCTTGCGCCTGTATCGCGCAGCATCTACGCCCATTCAAAGGGTCGGTGAACCGAACGACGTCGTTTACCGCGATCAGGCTGTCACGTTGGCCTCCAAAGCCATGACCCTGGCCTTCCAGTCTGCCAAGGCTGAAACTGCGCTGATCACAGCCTACGAACAACGCACCGGTGCTCAATCCTCTGAGCAGGGCTCTGGCGAAGACCAGCGGCTGATTCAAATCCAGAACAAACTCGATGGCCAGCTAAAAGACATAAAGGCGCGCGAAGCTGCTCTCGATCAACAGATCGCCGCAAGAGCTGCGCACAATCTCGCGGCGCTGCGTGCACAGCGGCAGGAGCTTTCCCAGGCAGAAAGCCTGATTGCCGCTGAACAGGACGCTGTCGAAAAGATCATCGGCGTCTCGGGAGCGCATGGAGCTTCGGCACTGGCAAACGACATCGACACTCTCGAGCGATCGGTGCCGGATCTGTCCAACAACACGAAAACCACCGCCGTCTCCCTCACTCCGCTCGACTCGACCAGCTCCTCAGGCATCAGTTCGCAAACCATTAAGCTTTTCGATCTGCTCTCAACGGAACACTCGCTCGACTTGCTCGTGCGGCAGAATGATGATCTCCATACTCAGGCACAGAATCTGCGCACTCCGATTTCGAAGATCGTGCATGGACTGCTGCAGCAGGGCCAGCAGCTCTTCACTCAGGCAATGCAGGCTCCGCCCGCATCGGTTGCACTCTCGGCGAAGGGAAACAAGGCTATTAAAGAACCCCCTCCTTCAGCGCAGTCCGGCCCGGCAGAAAATCTTGACGATATTACGACGGATTTCAAGGCCGTTTCAGCAGCCAGTATTCCGCTGAGCGAGGAGATTGTGGTTCTGGAGCAGAACCGTGCCAATCTCGAGGCCTGGAGGAGCGCGGTCAACATCGAATACACGGGGGTACTGCACTCGCTTCTTCTTCGCCTTCTGGTGATGGGGATTGCGCTGGCAATCATCTTCGCGGCCGGCGAACTGTGGACCCGCGCGACCGATAAGTATGTTCGCGAGACGCGTCGTCGCCGTCAGTTGCTCATGTTGCGTCGCACAATTGTAGGAATCCTCTCCGCCATGGTGCTGGTCTTCGGTTTTGTCACGCAATTCAACTCGCTCGCTACCTTTGCGGGCTTTATCACCGCCGGCGTCGCAGTTGGCTTGCAGACCATCCTCCTTTCCGTGGCGGCTTATTTTTTCATCATCGGCAAATACGGCATCAAGGTTGGGGATCGCGTCACAATTGCCTCGGTAACGGGCGATGTGATCGAAGTAGGGCTAGTGCGCTTTTACCTGATGGAACTGGCTGGCAGCGGAACCCAGCTCAAGCCCTCAGGGCGCGTGGCCGTGTTCTCGAACGCCGTCCTCTTCCAGGCCGGAACCCCGCTCTATAAGCAGATACCCGGCGGCGAATTCGCATGGCACGAACTCATTGTGAAGCTCAAGCTCGACACCAACTACAAAGAGGCGACCGATAGAATCCTGAAAACAGTCAACGAGATCTATGACGGCTACCGCACCACCATCGAAAAAGGTCACAGCGAAATGGAACGCTGGATGCAAGTGGGGGCGGAGGTACCGAAAATCGAATCGCGACTGCAGTTCCAGGGGGACTCCGTCCAGTTCTGGGTGCGTTATCCGCTGCAGCTCAGACGCGCTGCCGAAGTCGATGAGCAGCTCACGGCCGCGCTGCTCGACTTGATAGAGAACGTTCCAGAAGTCAAAACCGCCGTCGTAGCGCTTCCTGTCATCCAGCCTTCTGTGAAGGGGTAACGATAAGCTGTCCCGTGAATCCGATTCTGAAAGGGCACGACCTGGGTGCCCACGCAATGCGTTGCGAACCGCGAAACCCGCATAAACATTTGGGATTCAGGTAGTGTCTGACGAATTCGGGCTAAAAGTGTCTTGTGTCGGGGCACGACTCTACAGGCCGCGGAAAAACTCGATCAAAGGGGCCTTGTAACAAGGGCACGGCTTTATCGCCGACCCAATAATCGACAGGGTTTCAACCCCTGGGGGATGTTCGTCGTGCCATGAACTACGCATTTTCGATTCGTCAGATACACCTTGGTATCTTCGCTAGCCGATCACCCTCCCCCACGTACAATTGAACCTGTGATCGATCTCGTCCAGATTGAGCCCCTCCGCCGCACCCCGGCTCCCAAGCCGGAGTGGCTCAAGGCCCGCGCGCCCATGGGAGAGAACTACCACAGCCTCAAATCTCTCGCCCGCTCGCTCTCGCTCCACACCGTTTGCGAAAGCGCCCACTGCCCCAACATCGGCGAGTGCTGGCACCACAAAACCGCCACATTCATGATGCTCGGCAACCTCTGCACCCGCCGCTGCGGATTCTGTGCCGTGCCCAAGGGCCGCCCCGAGCCCATCGACTTCGACGAGCCCCGACGTGTTGCCGAGGCAGTGGCCAAGTTAGGGCTGCTCCACGCAGTGGTCACCAGCGTCAATCGCGACGACGACAATATCGGCGGTGCCCGCGCCTTCGCCTTGGTCATCGAAGAGATTCGCCGCCAGGCCCCCGGTTGCCGCGTCGAAGTGCTCATCCCCGATTTTCAGGGCCTGCGCGAAGCCATTCAGATTGTCGTCGCCGCCGCCCCTGAAGTCCTCAATCACAACACTGAGACCGTTCCGCGCCTCTATCGCGTGGTTCGCTCCGGCGCGCGCTACGAGCGTTCTCTCGAGCTGTTGCGTTACTCCAAAGAGTTGCGGCCCGCGGGGCTCACCAAATCCGGCGTCATGGTCGGCCTCGGCGAAGAGACCCATGAGCTCCTTGCAGTCTTCCGCGATCTCGCTTCGGTCGACTGCGACATCCTCACCATCGGCCAGTATCTGCGCCCGTCGCGCGACCATCTGCCCATGGCCCGCCTCTACACGCCACGCGAGTTCGCCGAACTCAAGCGCGAAGCTCTGGCCATGGGCTTCCGCCACGTCGAATCCGGCCCGCTGGTCCGCTCCAGCTACCACGCCCACGAGCAATCGAACCTCGCGAGACCAAACCCTGATTCTATTGCTTAGGAAATTTTTTGATGTTTGAAGCAGGGGTGGCCTGAATGGCCAGCGGCAAAAGGGAGTCAACCTTGTCGCGAGGAACCCCTTCTGTCGTTTCCAAGAACTTCCAAAGAGCATCGGAAACGACTTCGCTAGGGCTGTCGCGCTCCTCACGCCTTTGTCGACGGCGCGTCTCTATAACGTGCAACGCCAACTCATCGGCTGGAGTGAGGAAAATTGTGATGCGTCTTGCGTTTTTCGCTACTCGCTGTTTTCGGCTCATCTGATAACTGCATAATTACGTAATTGTGCTATTATAACAAGGACGAGGAAAAGCCTGATTGCGTATGTGTGCTCCAAGCCTTTACGCTGACGGTGCCCTCCATGCCGACTGGACTTAAGAATCGTGTCATTCTGGATGCCATTCACGGGCTTGTGCACGTGGATCCTTCTTTCTGGCGTGTGGTCGACTCTCCCGAGGTGCAACGGTTGCGGTGGATCAAGCAGACAGGGCTTGCATACCTTGTCTATCCGGGAGCCGAGCATAGCAGGTTCGCTCATGCAATCGGCGTTTACAGCCTAGCGCGGCGCGTCTTTCAGCATCTCCGCGAGCGGACAAATTACACTGGAAATCTGAGCCCCTCTTATATGGGGTGGGAGCTGGAACAGGCATTCGCGACGGCAGCGCTATGCCATGACCTCGGACACACCGCGTTCTCTCACGTTCTTGAGCCGATTCTCCTGCCCGCAGGCTTCAGCACACATGAGGACTGCACCCTGGCACTATTGCAGGGAGGTGCGGTTAAGAAGCAGATTCAAAACATTGGATGCGACCTGGAACAAGTAGTCCAGTTGGTAAGGGGAGTGCATTGGAACGACGCCCTCTGCAAGCTGCTGAGCGGCCACATCGACGTTGATCGCTGGGACTACCTAATGCGCGACGCTGCGTCGTCTGGCGTCGTATATGGGCAATACGATCTCGAATGGCTCATCAACTCATTAAGCATCTACCCTGATACAGAACGCCGGCCAAGGCTTCTGCTGGAAGTTCACCGTGGCCTCGCCGCCATAGAGCATTTCTTTACTGCACGCCGAAGCATGTATCAACAGGTCTACTACCATACAACTGTTCGTGGAGCAGAAAGGCTTCTGCGTGCAGTTTTTGAGAGAGCGTCCGACCCTCAGCGCCCAGCCGCTTATAAAGAAGACACCAATGAGGATGTTCCCGAGTGTTTGTGCTCCTTCTTGCGCGGCGATCGCCCGAGCATCGGAGAATTCCTTAGCACGGACGACACGACCATTATCGCGGCACTGAAGAGGTGGGGACGATCCGCCAAAGACCCAGTGCTGCGATTTTTGGCAAAGTGTCTACTTGAACGACGCCTCTTCAAGGAGATACGCATTTCAGGCGCTAAACTGGAGCAGGCCCGAAACGTGGCACTCGCCGAAATCAAGAGCGCGTTGGCCCGACAAAAGGGCACTGACCTCCCCGTACTGGATGCTGAAGATCAACAGGCCCTGGACTATTTCGTACTTCTCGATGAGTGTGAGTTTAAGCCGGCGGCAGATTTCGATGGCGTCCTTTTCGATTCAGGTAACTCGATCCCGCAGACTATCGCCCAGATCAAGGAACAGATGAAAGAATACGTCGAGCCAGCATTTCTTACCGACCAACTCAGCTTCACCCGGAAAAGATTGTTCGTTCTGTCCGACGTCGCAGACAGCGTACGTACAGCAATCATGGAGGTTGAAAAACTATGACGCCTACGCAAGCCAATCCCGGAAGCCGGTACATCATCCGCGAACTCCTTGGGCGGGGCCGCTGGAAGGAGGTCTATCGTGCTGTGGTTCGCGGCGAGTTTCACGACAGAGCCTTGGCAAGGTTCATCGAAGAGCCAGACGCAACCACGCTACTAGGTGAAATTAAAATTCTCATGCCGAGAGCTGGCAAGGAACGGCTCGAAAACATAGCCCGCCTTTACAACGTATTCAAGGGCGACGACAACTATGTATACCTAGAGGAGGAACTCCTATATCGCCCGTTAGAGGCACTGGCACCGTTAAAGGTGGTAGATCGTTTCTTTCGCGTGGCGCGCGATCTATGCAGTGGCCTAGCATCGTTGCACGGAAACGGAAGAATTCATAGGGATCTGAAGCTAGACAACTGCGGAATTGATCACTCTGGAACGGCAAAAATATTCGATCTCGGTTCAGTCACGAGCGAGGGCGGACAAGTGAAAGGAAGCATACTCAGCCGGGCACCGGAGCTGTTTGCTCCTGACGCAGTATGCACAAAGGCATCCGACGTGTGGGCTATGGGGGCCGTCTTATTTGCGCTTCGTACGGGGGGTGATTATCCCTTCGTGTTTGCCTCTGAGGTGCGACAGAGACCACATGAAGGCATTGAGCGTGAACGATTCGACGCGAAAGTAAGCGAACGCGTGAAGGCAACTGGCGCAGAGGCATTACTTCTCGCCAGGGTTAACGATGAATTCCCGAATGGCTCTGGCAAGTTGATCGCCGCAATGCTTAACTTTGAGCCTGTGAAGCGCCCAACCGCCGCAGACGCCGCAGACCGCTGGAGACAACTCCTAAATTCTTGGAGCCCTGCGCAACCTGCTGATAAAGAAGATAAGACAGATATAGAGTTCCAAGACATTGTTGGCTACCTTACAGCAGTCCTTCAGGGCGCAACAGAAATGAGTAGCCATCAGTGGGAGGCGGTTTGTAACGCAGTAGAGAAAATTGAGAAGAACTTACCGGCGGACAAGCTCCCAAAGTTACACGAACTTCAACAGAAAGCCGCAGAAATGAGGCAGGCAGTGTCTGTTTAATTGCGAATTTCAAATGCGGTTGCGGCCAAGGTGCCATTTCCGTCAGAGAGACGGCGCTACCCTGCTGGCGTCGCGCTCACTTTCCTGTACGGTGCTGTTGCCCGACGTCGAGCACAAGTTCATCGCTCCGCGCATCGCAATTGAACAGTTTGAGATTCTTCCTCGCTGACACCTTTGTGCGCCGCAGCGGCTCGCCGTGGCGAATCAGCCGGCAAGTGCGCCGTAGGCGCAAGGGTTGTTAGCCCCGCGCTTTAGCGTGGGGTAGCAGGACCAATTCCCCCGCCAGTCCCGTAGGGACGACGGAAAATCGTTGTCCGAATCTCGAATCGTGCCTCGCCCATTCCAACTCCGCACCCAACCTCGCTCGTCGCAAGTTGTAGAATAACCGTTGGCAATTCGACTAGCGAGGACGATCCCCTATGGCACTTTTCATGGCCGGCCACCCGGCGCTTAAAGAACTCTACAGCGATCTCAAGCGGCGCATGGATCAGTCTGTCACCGACTTCCAGGCCAACCTGGCCGCAACCCGCACCGGCCGCGCCAGCGTGCACATGCTCGACCAGGTCAAGGTGGACTACTACGGCACGCCCACTCCCATCAATCAGATGGCCCAGGTCTCGGCGCCCGAACCGCAGATGATCCTCATCTCGCCCTGGGATCCCACCATCATCAAGGAAGTCGAAAAGGCCATTCAGACCGCGGGCCTGGGCTTCAACCCCATCTCCGACGGCAAAGTTCTGCGCGTGCCCGTGCCGCCCATGACCGAGGAGCGCCGCCGCGACGTGGTCAAGCATCTCAACAAGGTTCTCGAAGAGCACCGCACCGCCGTCCGCAACGTGCGCCGCGACGGCAACGACGCCCTCAAGAAGCTCGCCAAAGACAAAAAGATCGGCGAGGACGAGGAGAAGCGTGCCGCTGAAGAAGTGCAGAAGATGACCAACGACGAGATCCTGCGCATGGAAGACCTGAGCAAGAAAAAAGAAGCCGAAGTGATGCAGGTGTGAGGCGCCGCGGAGGCTGCCTGATCTACCCCACCGGCGTCAGCTTTTCGCCCGCGCCTTCGCTCAAATAAATCTCCACGTAGTCCAGGTAGTTTTTTGCGTATTCGCGGATCAGTTCGCGGTCCTGGTCGCTGATTTCCCGGCGCAGCTTGGCCGGAACTCCGGCCCACAGCGTGCGCGCCGGCACCACAGTGTGTTCCGGAACCACCGACCCGGCCGCGATGATGCACCCTTCGCCGATGCGGGCGTTGTTCAACACCGTGGCGCCCATGCCGATCACCACCATGTCCTCGACCACGCAGCCGTGCACCGTGGCGTTGTGGCCGATCGTCACCCAATCGCCCACGATCACCTGGTACAGGTTGCGCTGGCCATGGAGCACTGCGCAGTCCTGCACGTTGCTGCAGGAGCCGACGCGGATCGAGTTCACGTCCCCTCGAACCACGGCGTTCATCCAAACCGACGAGCGCTCGCCGATGACAACATCGCCCAGGATCTGGGCCGAAGGGTCGATATAACAGCCGGATGCGATTTGCGGCGTCTTGCCCTGGTAGCTGCGGATCATAGAGGCCCTCAGCAGAAGTGTACGTGGCCCGTGGCCGGGGAGTCGAACGCCCGGGGTATTGACCTGGATCGACCTCCAATCATGCAAATTCGTCGGGAAACTTCAGAAAATCGCCGCGGTTTCCAGTATGATAAACAGAGCCGTCTGGCAGGTTTGGAGGTGGAAAACTTGGCTGAGGTTCGCGTTCAGGAAGGCGAACCGCTCGAGAATGCGCTGCGCCGGTTCAAACGCAAAGTACAGCAGGAGGACATCATAAAGGAAGTCAAGCGTCACTCCTACTACTTGAAACCAGGCGAAAAGCGCCGCGTCAAAGCGGCTTTGGCGCGCAAGCGGAATCGCAAAAAGGCTCGCAAGGAACAAGATTAAGTAAGGTACGACCTTTGCGAAAGTGCAGCTCCAGCGGCTGGCGTCCTCGAAATGCCAGCCGCCGGAGATAAGGCGAATAGATGGGGCAGTGCTTCGCAAAGTCCGCAGGTTTGGCTGGTTAATAGGTCCACGTCGTACATTTGTTGTTCTTTCCTCTCCCATTGAAACCCGGGGAAAGGTCTAACACCGCTGGTTTCGACCGCGGTCCGGGCCCTTGTTGTGTATTGCGAAAGAAATACAGGGATCCCCGACCGGCACTCTGATCAACAGACATGGCCGAATTGGGAGCAGTTCCCTGTTGCAGGGAAGCCGGCCATGGAATTCACTGATCGAATACTGAAGTGCACCGACTGCGGAGCCGACTTCGTGTTCACCGCGGGCGAGCAGTTGTTTTTCTACGACAAAGGTTTCAAGAACGACCCCAAACACTGTAAGCAGTGCAAGGCCAAGCGCGCGCGGGGAAACTTCAGGGTGCGCCCTGAAACCCGAACCACCTGCTCGGAATGCGGCACTGAAACCACGGTGCCCTTCAAGCCCACCCAGGGCAGGCCTGTGCTGTGCCGCTCCTGCTTCCAGAAGGCAGGCAAGGTGCCGGTAGCACCCACGTCCGAGACTTAGCCGAGTGCGGAGCTGAACAGCACGTCGCCGCGGAACCGGGCAGGGAATCCTGCCGTGCGCGCCAGGGTGGCAAGCTGTGCGTAGTGGCGATGGCTGTGGAAGAGCGCGTGCGCCGCAACCTTGCGCCGCGATACACGCCGCTGGTCCTCGGGAACCCAGTCGAAGTTGAGAACATAGGCCTCGGCCCAGGCCGTCTCCGGCCCGTCGATCAGGCCTCGAAACACGTCGCGCGCCTCTACGTGAGTTTCAAAGAGAGTTTCGAGGGGCCCGGTCGCCGGTTCCTTGTTTTCAAGCCCCGCAAGCCGGTTGGCCCAGCGTAGCTCAGCGCCCCAGATGTGGCGCACAAATCCTTGCACGTTGCCCGTATTGCCGATGTCGCACGCAACTTCGAGCAGTGCGGGATTGGCTGCAAGATGGTTATTCCAATGGTGAGCCGCCTCATCGTTCCAGGCCAGCAGTTCCGCAAGGCTGATGCTCAAGTCAGTGCTCATGGTGTCCCTTTCGATGCGCGGCGACGAATGCCGTGCTTTTAGAGTTTTCTGCGGGCGAAGGCGCCAGGCGACCTTTTACCACCCTATTCCAGCGCGGAGCTGGGGAGCAGGTCCCCCAAAAATCCTGAGGGAAATCCCGCCGCGCGGACCAGCGTGGAAAGCTGGGCCCAGTGCCGCTGGCTGTGCAGGAGCACGTGGGCCAGGGCCTTGCGGGGGGTCGGTTTCGGCTGCTCCGGGCGTCTCCACGGATAGTGCACGGATGGTTCGTCCCAGTTCTTGAACGGGTCGTCAAGAAGTATTCTGATGTTCCGGACGGCCGAAAGATGCAATTCGAAGAGGGCATTCAGCGGACCGCGGGGCCAGACATCGTAATCGGTTATCGTGACCCCTCTGATGATCTGGCTCCAAACCAGCTCAGCGCCCCAGATATGCCGCACGAATGCCTGAACGTCGGCGTTCCCGCCGATACCGCAGGCCAAATCAAGCAGCTCTGGCTTGGCATCCAGATAACCCTTCCAGAAGGAGGAGGCCTCGTCGTTCCAGATCAGCATTTCCTCGAGCGTGATGACGGGGATCATGGCATCCTCTTCAGCGCTCGATGCCCGATGTCGCGCCGATAGTACATTCCCTCAAACTCGATCTTAGCCATCGCCTCATACGCGCTGGCCAGCGCCTGCTCGAGCGACTCTCCGCGCGCGCTCACGCCCAAAACTCTTCCGCCTGCCGTTACGGTCTGCCCACCCACCTGCGCGGTGCCCGCGTGGAAGACCGTCACTTCGGGGACCTGCGCGGCCACTCCAAGACCCGTGATTGGCAACCCGGTTTTGTAGTTGCCGGGATAGCCGGCCGAACTCGCCACTACGCACACCGCCGCGCCCGGGCTCCAGCTCATTTCAGCTTCATCCAGACGCCCGTCCACGCAAGCCTCAAGCGCGTCAATAAGGTCTGATTCAAGCCGCAGCAGAATCGCCTGAGTCTCAGGATCGCCGAAGCGCGCATTGAACTCCAGCACCTGCGGCCCCCGCGCCGTCATCATCAACCCCACGTAAAGCACACCCTTGAACGGCGTATCTTCTTCGGCCATGCCGCGGATGGTGGGCTCCGCAATGTGCGTCATAATCCACTCGCTCATCGCCGGGTCAAGCAGCTGGTCGGTCGAGTAAACGCCCATGCCGCCTGTGTTCGGCCCCGTGTCACCCTCGCCGATCCGCTTGTGATCCTGCGCGGGAACCAGCGGCTTTACCGTCTTGCCATCGCTCAGGCAAAGAAAGCTCACCTCTTCGCCCGTCAGAAACTCCTCAATCACCACCTGTCGCTCGGCTTCGCCCAGCAGTTCGCCGCTGAAGAGTCCATGCGCCGCCTCGAGCGCCGTTGCCCGCGACTCGCAGATCACCACGCCCTTGCCCGCAGCCAGCCCGTCGGCCTTCACCACAATCGGCGGATGAAATGCGGATATGGCTTTTTCGAGCTCCGCGCCCCCCGAACACACCGCGTATTTGGCCGTGGGGATCTTGTGCCGCTGCAGAAACCGCTTGGCGAACCCCTTGCTGGTTTCCAGCATGGCGGCAGCTTTGGTGGGCCCGAAGGCCTTCAGCCCTCGCTCGGTCAGCGCATCCACAATGCCCAATGAGAGCGGCAGCTCCGGACCCACAATCGTCAGGTCGGGCTTTTCGGCCTCGGCCAGCCGCACCATGGCGTCAAGGTCCTTTACTTTCACCGGGACACACCGCGCACCCTGCGCCATGCCGCCGTTGCCCGGCGCGCAAACCACTTCGGTTACCCGCGGGCTCCGCGCCGCCGCCCACGCCAGTGCATGCTCCCGCCCACCCGAACCAAGGATCAAGACTTTCATAGAACCCCTCGCTAATTCGCCGCTTTGAAAGGGCACCGCTCTACCGCTGACGAAAAAACTCGCGCCACGCGTTGATTTGTAAAAGGGCACGACTTCAGTCGGGCCGAAAAGCCAATTAAACCAGTGAGGGCTTTAGCCCCTGCGTGAGAACTCAACCAGGCGCCAACTTGCTAACTTGCTATGTCGCGAAGCGACGCCAACTTGCCGCTTTCTGATTCAAAATAGGTCTTCTCATGTTCCGACAGTCTGTTCTCACGCACACACTTTAGTCCCCTGAGCGATCGCTCCGCGACTATTAGATGCCTGTCCACCGCCTCCCTCAATGACTCGCTCCCCCTGCCCCGAACTGCACAGCCAGAACTATCGTCGGCAACACGGGTGGGGGAAGTCAAACGAGGATGCAGCGAAACTGAGACGCGAGCTTTCATATACTGATGCGTGACAGTCTTCATGTCCCCCCTCCGCATCAAGCCGTACCTCCAACAGCAGGCCGAGCAACAGGCCCGCGACCGTCAGCGGCAGCTCGTCCGCCGCAACCAGGTCTTCGGCCTGCTCATCATTGCGGCCCTCATCTGCGCGTGGTGGCTCTTCCACACCAACCCCAAATGGATCTTCCCTACCGGCTGGTGGCGCTGGTGACACTTGCACGACCCACGACTCACGAACCGCGCTTTTGCATTTAATTTCCCATCCTTGCGCTACATTGATATCGGGCAGCGAGTGCCGCCCATGCATGGCCCTCAAGAACCGTGGATAGGCCAGACCCGTCAAGCCTCGGCATCGGCACAGTAAGCCATTTATTTTCATACGGTTGTTGCGAACCATTTTATTTTCATCGGCTTGCCGTCGCTTCCGTCACCTAGTCTGATGAAAGTACGGCACTTCTTTACAGACAACACGGGGGGGATACCCCCTCATGCCCCGCTAAAGAAAGGCGCCACACCACGACTCTCGAACCACGACCCACGGCTCACAACCTTGACCACACCTCCCAACTCGCCCGCCGCATCGCCCCACCCCCTCGCCGTCCTCATCCTCGGCCCCACGGGCAGCGGCAAGACGGCTTTGTCGCTCGCCCTCGCCCAGCGCTTCAACGGTGAAATCGTCAGCTGCGACTCGGTGGCCGTCTACCGCGGCATGGAACTGGGCACCGCCAAACCCACTCCCGCCGAACGCGCCCTGGTCCCTCACCACCTCATCGACGTCGCCAACCCCGACGAGCCCTTCACCGCCGGACTCTACTCTCGACTAGCCCGTGAATCGCTCCAAAGAATAAAGGCGCGCGAGCGCCACCTGCCCATCGTCACCGGAGGCACCGGCCTCTACCTGCGCGCGCTCACTGAAGGTCTCTTCGCTGGCCCCGAGCGTCGAATTGACCTCCGCGTCCGTCTACGCCAAAGTGCGGAGCGCCGAGGAAAAAACTGGCTGCACAAGCTGCTCACGCGTCTCGATCCCGCCTCAGCCACGCGCATCCACGCCAACGATACGCCCAAACTCATCCGCGCCATCGAAGTCTGCCTCGCCTCGCGCAAACCCATGTCGCAGGTACTGGCTCGCGACCCCCTCACCGGATTCCGCCTGCTGCGCATCGGCCTCAACCCTCCGCGACAGCAACTCTACGCCCGGCTCAACCAACGCTGCGCTCAGATGTTCTCGACCGGCCTCGTCGACGAAACACGAGGCCTTCTTGCCCGCTACGGCCCGGTCAAAGCGCTTGACTCCCTGGGGTACAGGCAAGCACTCCAGGTCATCCGCGGCGAAGCCAGCGAGGCCGACGCGCTCAAAGCCGCGCAGCAGGGCCATCGCAACTACGCCAAGCGCCAGCTCACCTGGTTCCGCCGTGAACCCGACGTGCACTGGATCGAGGCCTTCGGCGACGATGCCGAAACCCTCCGTGCATCATCAGATCTGGTGGCGAGCCTACTCAATCACCAACAGCCCGCCATTTAAACTGAAACTGAGCAAAGAGCATTTTTGAAAGGGCACCACCGGCTTCGCCGACCCGCAATGGATGAAACGGGCGAAGCGCATCGAGTAGAGTGAGGTCGTGAGTTTCTTTGTAGGTCACGGCCGGACAGAGAATTTAATCGGAAGGGCTTTGTAATAAGGGCACGGCTTTAGCCGGGCCGCTGAAGCCCATTAAATGAGCGGGCTTTAGCCCCTGAGGGCAACGCCCGGAACGGAGCTCATGTGGCAGAAACCATCTACGACGTCGCAGTCATCGGCGGAGGGCCGGCCGGCTACACGGCGGCCATTCGCGGCGCCGAATACGGCCTCAAGGTCGCGCTCATCGACGCCAGCCCACGGCTCGGCGGCACCTGCCTGCACGTCGGCTGCATTCCCACCAAGGCTCTGCTCTTCAACGCCGAGCTGTGGGACTACCTGAAGGACGCAGCCGAATACGGCATCGCCAACGTCGACAACCGCTCCCTCGACTGGGCCGCCGTGCAGACGCGCAAGAACGCGATCATTACCAAGCACGTCAAGGGCCTCGAGTTCCTGATGAAGAAGCACAAGATCGCCGTCATTCCAGGCTACGGCCGACTCACCGGCCCCGCCGTGAATGGCATCCACACCGTCGATGTCGACGCGGCAGGCGTCAAGTCGCAGGTGCTGGCCAAAAACATCCTCCTCGCTACCGGCTCCCAGGCCAAGCTGCTCCCCGGTCTGACTGCCGGCGATCGCATCCTCACCAACATTGAGATTCTCTCCCTTCCCGAGCCGCCCAGGTCTCTCATCGTCATCGGCGCCGGCGCCGTGGGTGTCGAGTTCGCGTCCATCTTCCGCAGCTTCGGCGCCGAAGTTACCATCGTCGAGTTTCTTCCCCGCATGGTTCCGGTTGAAGACGAGGAGATTTCAAAGGAGCTTTCGCGTCTCTTCCGCAAGCGCGGCATCGACGTGAATGTAGGCGCGAAGGTTGAGAAAGTTGAGTTGACCGACAAAGGCGTCAAAGTTACCTGGACCGCGTCGAACGGCAAGTTGCAGGAAAAAGAAGCCGAGAAAGTGCTGGTGGCCGTTGGCCGCGCGCCGCAAACCGCAGACGTTGGCATCGACAAGACCCGCATCGAGCTCGACCGCGGCTTTGTGAAGGTCGACGAGACGCAGCAGACCGCCGAGCCCGGCATCTACGCCATCGGTGACATTGTCGCTGGCCTGCCGCAGCTCGCCCACGTGGGCGCTATGAGCGGCATGGTCGCCATGGCCAAAATTGCCGGCCGCTACTTCCGCCCCGTGCGCCACGACCGCATCCCGGCCTGCACCTACACCGAGCCGCAGGTCGGCTCAGTGGGTTTGACTGAGAGTCAGTCCAAGGAGAAAGGGTTGGAAACCAAGGTGGGCAAGTTCCCCTTTGCGGGCAACTCCAAGGCCACCATCGTCGGTTCGCACGACGGCTTTGTCAAAATCGTTTCCGACGCCAAGTACGGCGAGATTCTCGGTGTGCACATCATCGGCCCGCAGGCAACGGAACTCATCGCCGAAGCCGTCGCCGTCATGACCCTCGAAGGTACGGTCGACGAGCTTATGTTCACCATCCACGCCCACCCCACGCTGAGCGAGTCATTGCTCGATGCGTACGGCGCAGTCGAGGGGATGGCCATCAACGCCTGACAAAGAAAGCGAAGCGGGGCAATGATACGAATGAGCGGCAATTTGAGCCGGCGGAAGTTTTTGCGCAGTTCTGTAGCGACCGGCGCTTCGCTGGCTCTGATGGGACCTCGACGGGTATTGGCAGCCGAGGCACCGATGCGCGGTCGCTTCCTCACGCATATTTCGGTGGTTCGGGTGAATCAGATTGAAGTCACTCCGACACGAAACATTGGCGAGGACGAATCGATCGACAACCGGCCTGAACGGATCAGGTCGCGGCGCGACGCGTTTGCGCGCGGCTGTCCCGATGGGCGCATGACCTGGGCCATCAGCTGGCTGGCGCTCAACGACGACCGCAAGGAGTACCAGGACGCGCGCCGGCTGCTGGCCGGCTTTCACGACCGCTACGGCGACGAGATTACGTTCATTCCCGGCGGATATTTTGCGCCGATGTTCGACACGCGCGAGCACATCCGTAAGACGATCGACGACGCGTTGATTATGGTGTCGAAGATGGTGGGCTCGGGCTACCGGCCCGACAGCCTGATAGCTGGATACATGGACGCGGAGAACATGCAAATGCTGGCTGCCGATCAGGGCATTCACGTGTGCCAGGGAGAGATCTGGAGCCAGCACGGCATCGACAATGGCGACGGCGATGGAGGAATCTGCTATCCCTACTATCCCAGCCGCGAACACTACCTGAAGCCGGCGCAGGGGCCGGCGGATTTTATCGACTGCGTATGCCTCGACGGATGGACCTGCGATTTCCTGACCGCGCGGCGCGATGGATTCGACGGCGGGTTCAACAGCCGGCTCGGAGTGGGGCCGATTGAGAGCGTGGGCAATCTTGGCCTCGAGCGCGGGCGCGCAGAAATGATGGCCACGACGGCAATGCACTTTGATACCGGGCACGCACTGAATGGCTTTGGCTGGGTGACCGCGATCTGGGAGACGTCGATCGGGCACGACGAGGACCTGGCGTGGTGGCTCGCCGCAGTGCGTGAGCGCTGGCCCGACACCGAGGTGACAACCGAGGGCGCGTTTGGGCTGGAGTGGCGCAAATATCACGCGAGCAATGCCGGCTTGAACTACCGCTTTGATGCGAAGGGAACGGGTGCGCCGGGATCGGAAAAGGAGCTGGAGATCGAGTGGTTCATGAACCGGGAGTTCCGCCTGGCGCTGCTGCGCAACTGGCAAACGAACAGCCCGTGGATGGCGATTGATTTTACGCGCTACGATCTGCCCGCCGCCGAACCCCAGGGGCTCCAGCGCGAGTGGAGCCTGATGAACGTGCTCAATCAGAAAGGCCTGCGGCCGCAGGACAAGCCAAAGCGTTTGGGCGAGCTGAGCGCGGACGATCAGCGGCTGATTTTCGCACGGTACCCGGAGCTGAAGAAGAAGGCGTGAGGGAGCTGACGCGGCCGCTCAGAGCACCAGTTGCCAGTAGCCCACATCGATCCACTTGCCGAGCTTGTAGCCGACTTCTTTGAAGTGGGCAACCTTGCGCAGGCCAAACTTCTCAAGCAGTGCAATGCTCGCAGGATTCGGCAGCGCCACGCCGCCGATCACGCAATGAATTTCACGATTGCGAAGCTCCGTCAACAGCGCGCCGAAGAGCTCCGTGCCCTTGCCCTTTCCAACCGCAGATGGATCGAGATAGACCGTCACTTCGGCGGAATGACGATAAGCAGAACGCTCTCTCCATTTACGGCCATAGGCATACCCTGGCAACCTACCGTTTTCTTCGCACACTAACCAGGGATAGGTCTTTGTGGTTTCCACGATTCTCTGCCGCATCTCCTCAGCCGAAACCGGCTCTTCCTCAAACGTGATCGGCGTTTCAAGGATGTAGTGGTTGTAGATTTCTGAGATCGAAGATGCATCGTCAGGAAGTACATTCCGAATCATGGCGGTTTCAGTCGCACCTATTCCGCGGGCAGTCGAGTCATTTCTGACCCGAAACTACAACTCCGCCGACCGGCTCTCCACCAGCGCCTTCGCCTTGCCGATGAACCCATCCAGCGGCATCGAACTCTGCTCCTGCTTGCCGCGCGTGCGGACATTCACCGCGCCTGCCGCCTCTTCCTTGTCGCCGAAGACGAGGATATACGGCGTTTTCTGCAGGGCGAAGTCGCGAATCTTGGCGTTCATCTTCTCGTTGCGCCCGTCAGTCTCCACGCGGAATCCCGCCTCCCTCAACGCAGCTTCGACCCTGGCCGCGTACGCTGCGTGCTTCTCGCTTATCGGCACCAGTCCCATCTGCACCGGCGAAAGCCATAGCGGAAACGCTCCCGCATACAGCTCGATGAGATACGAAGTCATCCGCTCCATCGTGCTGATCACGCCTCGGTGAATCATCACCGGCTGGTGACGCTCACCGTCGGCTCCCGTGTATTCCAATTTGAACTGGTTGGGCAAGTGGAAATCCACCTGGATCGTCGAGTAAGTCTCTTCGTGGCCCATGACGTCGGCGAGCTGAATATCGACCTTCGGTCCGTAGAATGCCGCCTCGCCCTTTGCCTCTTTGTATTTCAACCCCAATCCGTTCAGGGCCTCGCGCAGCACTCCCTCGCCGAGCTCCCACATGGCATCGTTATCCACATATTTTTCCTTGTTGGCCTTATCGCGCAGCGACAGCCGGTAGCTGTACTTGGTGATGCCAAGATCGCGATACGCCCGCTCCACCAGCTTCATTACGCCGGAAAACTCTTCCTTGATCTGGTCGGGCGAGCAGAAGATATGCGCGTCGTTCAGCGTCATGCAGCGCACCCGGCTAAGACCGCTGAGCGCGCCCGAAAGCTCGTAGCGGTACATGGTGCCGAGTTCGGCCAGCCGCACCGGTAGATCGCGATAGCTGCGCATCTTCGATTCGTAGATAAGAATGTGGTGCGGGCAGTTCATGGGCCGCAGAACCATGCTCTCGTTTTCGAGCTTCATGGGCGGAAACATGCTGTCTTTGTAGTGCGCCCAGTGGCCGGAGCGCACATAGAGGTCGACCTTGGCCAAGTCGGGCGTGTGAACGTGTTCGTATCCATTGCGGCGCTCCAGGTCGAGGATATATTCCTCCAGAAGCCTGCGAATCGTAGCACCTTTCGGCAGCCAAAGCGGCAGGCCGGCGCCCACCTCTTCGCTGACGGTGAATAACTCCAGCTCCTTGCCTAGGCGTCGGTGGTCGCGGCGCTTGGCGTCCTCGATCCGTTCCAGATAATCGTCCAGATCCTTCTTTGAGAAGAACGCCGTCCCGTAGATCCGCTGCAACTGGGGATTCTTTTCATTACCCAGCCAGTACGCACCGGAAATGCTCATGACTTTGACAGCCTTCACCCGCCCGGTCGATGGCACATGAGGCCCGCGGCAAAAATCCACAAAGTTGCCGTTGCGATAAAAACTCACCTCAGACCCCGGCTCGGTGAATTTGGTCACGAAGTGCGTCTTCATGAAGTCGCCGTCGCGCTCGAATTCGGCCAGCGCCTGTTCGCGGGGCTCGAACTCATGCACAAACTTTTCATCCCGCGCCACAACCTCGGCCATCTTCTTCTCGATTGCGGCCAGGTCTTCCGGTGTGAACGGCTTCTCGCGATAGAAGTCGTAGAAGAATCCTGCATCCGTCGCTGGCCCGTGGCCCAGCTTGGCTTCAGGAAACAACTCCAGCACGGCGGTCGCAAGCACGTGCGCCGCCGAATGGCGCACCACCTTCAGCGCCTCGGGATCCTTCTCGGTCACCAGCTCCAGCCTGGCGTCTTCCATCAGCGGAGTCGTCAGGTCGACCAGTCGGGTTGCGGCGGCGTTCTGCGCGGCATACATGCCGGCCTCCGACTCGTCCGTCGACTGGCCGTCGCTGGCAGAGTTCTGGACCTGCTTGGCGGAGGTGGGAGTGATTCGAGCCACCACGCTGGCTGCGGCAAGCCGCGGCGAAATCGCGTTGGCAATATCGAGAGGCGTTGTGCCTTGCGGCACTTCTTTGATTGACCCGTCAGGCAGGTGTACGGCAATGTTTTGCGTGCTCATGATGTTTTTCAGCGGTCCCGATCATTCTTGAAGGGAAAAATGTCCCTGTTATTCCGTTACTCATTAGGATATAACGCGGCGAGTGACGCAGACACTGCAGACACTACGGTGCCGATTTTGGAAACGTGAATGCGATCCACGGCACATTGACAAACAAGAGCACCACCATCAACGCGATGCAGATGCACAGTGGAACCATCAGCTTCGGCTCCCTGAAGAGAAGTTCAGGGCGCTGTACCGGGCTATCGTGCCGGAACGACAGGCTGAAGTAAACAGCCATTAGCCACGCGATGACCGGGAACGAGAGAATGAGCTCGATGCGGTAGCGCATGATGAATGCGCCGAAAAACAGCATCGATGAGGCCGCATAAAACGTTGCAGAGTTCAGCAGCGCCTCCTCGCTGTAATGCGCAAACGAACGCCGGTAGCCGGCTGCGCGCTCATGATCGGCAATCTGCCGGTACTCTGAAAAACGCTTCAAGGTCATGAAGAAGCAGCCCAGCATCCAGTACGAGATGAGCAGCGACGTCGGCGGCAGAAGGCTGCTGACCACCGAATACCAGCCCAGGCAAAAGCGCAGGGGATTGTTAATGGACTCGGTGAGCACATCGAGATAGGCCAGATCCTTGCTGCGAACCGGCGGGATGTTGTAGACGCATCCCATAATCCATAAGCCGGCGGCACTCAAGGCGAACGGAAAGCCGAGCTGCGCGGCCAGCGCCATTCCCGCCAGCATCAGCACGATCCACTGCGCATAACCCCAGCCTCGGTGGACAAGGCCGCTGGCCGCCGGTCGTGATTGCTTTGAGGGGTGCAAGCGGTCGGACGGTGCATCAAGCAGCTCGTTGAGTACGTAGTTGCTTGATGCAATCAGGGTCGCAGCCAAAAGTCCGATCGCAATGCGAAACCAGATGGCGCCGGCAAGGTGAATCTGGCCTATCGAGGCGGCCAGCACGATGCCAGGGGCCACAAAAATCTGCTTGATGCTGTGATCGAGCCGCATCATGCGCGCGTGTGCCACAACGCGGCCGCCGGAGCTGACACGGTTTTCGCCGGTCCTCAACATGAACCCCTGGTTCCTGTGTCTATTTTGCCGCTTTTTCTTCGTGGTATTCCATCTCGGTATTGATCGCCCAAAGATTGTCTTTGGTTTTGACTCCCCTGGCGATATTCTCAACGGCCGTCATCGCGGTCAACATCGAGTGATCCTGGTTGTTGTATTTGTGCATGCCATTGCGGCCCACCAGGAAAAGATTCTCAAAACCGTCAATGTAGCCGCGGATCACGTCAAAGCGGTCATAGCTTCCAAAGTAAGCGGGATAGGTCTTGGCCACGCGGACTACGTGCGCATCTTCAACATCCTCAGCCTTCAGGATGCCGATCCTGGTGATCTCCTCGACGGCGAAGCGCGTCATCTCTTCGTCGGAGAGTTTCCATAAGGGGTCAGTATCGTTGCAGAAATACTCAAGCCCGATCCACGTCTTTTCCTCGTCTTTCACGAGATACGGGCTCCAGTTATTAAAGATCTGCAGCCGGCCAACGGTCACATCGGGTTCCTGGATATAAATCCAGTTGTCTTTGAGCGCCCCGCCGTCGGTTTCTTTCACGGCCAGCTTGCGCGCCAGCAGGCCCACGGTAATAAAGTCGCGATACATCAGGCCTTCAGAGACTTTATTCACCTCAGCTGGAACGGTCTGGCCATCGACCGCGGCAATGGCCCGCACCAGGTCCCGCACCGGCATGGTCGAGAAGAAATAGTCGCCGGCAAAGCGAACGTGCTCGCCCGCGTCGTTTACTCCCTCAATGGCAACCACATGATTGCCGTCGACAATGACTCGCTCGGCGCGAATGCCCATGTGGATTTCGCCGCCGCCGGCCTGCACCAGCTCTGCCGCATGCTCCCAAAGCTGTCCCGGCCCGAACTTGGGATAAAGGAATCTCTCAATGAGCGAGGTCTCGGTCTGCTTTTGCGCCAGGTCGCCGGCCGGCTTGGGCGCGAGGGTCTTCTTGAGAAAGTGCGTGATCACGCCTTTGAGCGACAGCCCTTTGATGCGCTGCGCGCCCCACTCCGCGCTGATCTGGTCGCACGGCACGCCCCACACTTTCTCGGTATACGACTTGAAGAAAGTAAGATACAGCTCGCTGCCAAAGCGATTGATGATGAAGTCCTCAAGCGTCTTTTCTTCGCGCTTGGGCATGATTACCGTGCGCAGATAGCTGAACCCGCAGCGCAGCGTGCGCACCAGGCCAAGATTCCTGAAGGTGTCCAGGCTCATCTTGATCGGGTAATCGAAGAACCGGCGCAGAAAATAGATGCGGCTTTTGCGCTGCCGAACCAGCATCACCAGGTCTTCGTTCTCTGCATCGCGCGCAGTCTCAGGCTCGGGAACGTCGCGCTGCTTGCCCTGGTATTGCAGCTGGCCGTTGGTCCCGGCGCCGCCCTCCACCGGCATCATCTCGAGCCACCACTTCATCACGCGGTCCGATTTTGAGAAGAAGCGATGCCCGCCGATGTCCATTCGGTTGCCTTTGTAGCGGACCGTGCGCGAGATGCCCCCGATCTCGTGGCTGGCCTCGAGCACCACCGGCTTGACCGAGGTGTGGCGCAGCAGTTCGATAGAGGCCGTCAGACCGGCTGGCCCGGCCCCAACGATGATCGCCCGCCCCTCGCCGGATTCTGAGGTACGTGCCCGATCGGACACCTCTTGAGGTGAATCGGATGAGATCTTCGCAGTGGCTGGGTCGGAATTGAGCATCGGCATGAATTTTGCGAGTTGTGACGGGGAAAGAATAGCGG
>DATJSB010000027.1:0-8529 GCA_035504315.1 Occallatibacter sp. | reverse complement strand
TTTCGTGCCCAGGTTGTGCGGTCACGAGGTCGCTGGCTCTGGCCGAAAGGGTGTAGTCGCCGGACATGTAGGCGCAGTTGGCAAGCAACAATAGTGCGTCTGCATTTCGGCGGAGCGCGTCGAGTTCTCGGGTGTCGCGCGCCCAATCTTCAGCACAACGAGCATATCGACCGGTACTCACTTCTGTTTCGGCAGCGGCGACGCTCAGATCCTCCCCAGTCTTTCTGTCTTCCAAAGGTTGCCCTGGAACAGGCTGCGGCAAGCCGCGCAGTGCAGCAGAGAGAAGTGTGGAAAGATCGGCTGACATCGTGCCTGCGGCATCCTGGCGGCTAACAAAATCAGCGAAGTTATCTTTGTGTTTAGAGTCCAGCCCGTTAACCAGCGAAGGAAGATTTGCCTGGACAAACCCTGGACCCCGCTTCCAAAGCTCACGGAGCATGGCAAGCGCAGCGCTATCGTCATCAGTCTCAAGGCGTAGCCGAGCGCGGCCGAGACTGGCAAGTGCGCAGCTCTGCGCTTCCGCGTCAAACTCGCGGTCGGCATCGTTCATTTGTAGCTGTGCGAGATACAGAAATCCGAGCCGCGCATGGGCACAGGGGAAATGAGGATCATCGGCAAGCACCGTCTGGGCTTCGGTGGTGGCCTGTTTGAAGCGGCCCTGTTCTTCCAGAGACTCAGCGAAAAGCGCATGCGCGTAGGCGGAAGTTGCGCCGTCTGCTGAGAGCTTTCTTCCATTCACCTCAACTTCCTTGAGAGCGGCGATGCCGAGCCCGTACCATGCCGAACTGTTCCGGGCATCGAGCGCTATTGCGCGCCGATAAGCGCTGCGCGCGGCGTCGAAGCTGCCCAGAGAAAGATAAGCCCGTCCAAGGGCAACAGGCGCCTGCGGATCAGAAGAGTTCAGCGTCTCAGCCTTTAGCAGGAAAGGAATTGCATCGCGCGTGCGGTTCAGGTGCACGTAGTCAATTCCGAGGAATAGATTGGGTACATACAGAGAAGGCTCAAGCTGCTCGGCCTTCTGGAAGCTTGCCACGGCGTCAGAATAACGGCCAGCGGCGTCCTGCATCAGTCCCAGATTTGCCCAGAGTTCAGGAATGTCGCCGCGGAGCAGCACAGCGCGTCGATAGTAACCGGCGGCGGAGGCATAATCCTCTTTGCTTTGGGCCTGACGTGCGGAGAGAAGCAGGTCATCGAATGAGTCAGGCTTCTCATTCGATTGAGCGAGCGCCACTGAGGCCATGATCCATAGCAAGAGAAACGTAATGGAGTGCAGAATCCGCATAGGAACAGCTACCGGAAAACTTACCTGAAAACTGGAGGCCGCGAACAGGATATGCACTGTTAATCTGCACGAGATGCGGTCCGATCGTGGAGAACGATCATGTCCCAATATTTGAGTGAAGGAAGAACGAGCTCCACATAGCGCTCGCCATTGTCGTTTCCCTGGGTCATGGCGAGCGGGTGAAACATGCCTCCATCGACATCCGGTGATGCCCAGCCAGCTCGGGTAATGTCTTCGTCAGCGGCAATGCGGACCCTGAGTTGCTTGAGCAGCGGAGCATCGGGGCGGTCGGCATGGACATCGCGCCAGTGGGCGTCACTTGACCCAAGCAGGTTGATCAGGTGAATGATCGTCCGACCATCCTTCTGACGGGCGAGGGTCCAGATGGTGTTCGGCACGCCATTTGCGCTCGAAGTCTGGCCGGCCACGCGGACCGTGGCGGGTGCGACTGCGACCTGGTAGCTCAGAACATTCTCATAGGCTGTCAGAAAATCGTAGTAGTGACGAAGCTGGCGCGAAAGATCCGGAGAAACGGCAAATCGCGTGTCGGCGGGAAAATATTCGCTCGACAGCATTCGCGAACCGTCGCCGAGCTCAATATGTGCGGCTCCGGAGGCAAAGATCGTAGCGTCGGCAAGCAGTACGCTGGGGGGATTAAAGTAGTTCGTCTTCGGCACGGGGTTTCCTTTCTGCTGCCGCTGCAAATAGGCGGCAAACACCACAGCTTTTGCGGGATTCGCGGTGTGAACCTGCTCGGCGGCGGCGGCGATGCTGCTGTAGGTTTCGTGGTCCTCCCAGAGCTCGGAATGGACAAACGCAGCGGCCGAACGAGCCACGTCATCCTGTCCCCAGGTATTGACGGTGTTCAGAACGATGTCTTTCTTCAGAAAGGCATGCGCGTTGTCGACAAACGGGCGAAAGCCCAGGATGAAGTTCACATAAGAGCCCTCGTAGCTGTAACCACCCGTCGTTCCGAAGGTATCGACCTGCCATCCGTCGAAGGGATAGACGCGGAACAGTTCCGCCATTTTCCTGAACAGGTAGTTCTGCCAATCGGGCAGGTTCTGGTTCATGTAGACAAGCCGGTGCGTCTTCCATTGGTCATCGCCGTCGAGGTTCAGCGCCATAGCAGTTTCAAGTGTGCGCGGGCCGTCTGCCTTCGGCCACGTGGCCCACCGCAGCTTCACTCCGGAACCGTTCGTGAAGGCGTCAGCATAGGCACAGTAGCTGGTGTTATAGGCCATGCTCATCATGTGGTAGCGATGCGCTTCGGCGAGAAATCCATCCACGATGCTGCGCTCGACTCTTCGTCCTGCAATGTCCTTCCATTCCGGGTCGGGATGCTCGACGGTTCCGGCTAAGGGCTGCTCATGCCGGTTTTCGAAGTCGTAGTACTCGAGCCCGTCGATATGAAATTTATTCAGCTCGGCGATCCACTCGGCGGGCATTGCGCCCTCGGCTTTCGAGTAGTGCGCGAGATAGCCGTAGCGAGGAAAGCGGTTCCACTGCGAAGATACATCGACGGCCGTATAGCCCGTGCCAAGCGTCTCGCCGCTCGATGACACGAGGCGGACACCGACAAGATATCCGCGAAAATCACTATCGGGCGGCGTCCAGTTAATGGAAACCGAGCTTTTGCCGTCCGAAAGATCAACGGCCTGTGAAAGCTCCTCGCCGACGCGTTCCCCAAGATGCCAGAAGGTGACTTTCAGCGCAGCCTTGCCGGCATTCGAGCGATCGCCTTTCAACTGGGCATCATTTTTCAACTGAATAAGGATCGTTACGTTCTCATTCGGAGCGTATCGTGCCTTGTCGGTATATACGTCGGCTATGTTTGCCCCTTCCGCATTCTGCTGCCCGCTTGCCGAGGCGCAAAAGATGAGAGAGAACAGTGTCAATACGATGCAGCAGCGAAGGGTCATTGTGGGCCTGAAGGAAATCAATGGAATGAGCCATAGCTCGTCAGTTCGGTTATGCACCTTGTTGTGAGCACGCAAAAACAATGCGGCCCCGGGCTACTCGCGTCGAAGACCTACCAGTAAAACTTGCCTGCGAACTGTATTTCGCGGCTAGGAAAGGTGCTGGTTATCTGCCCGAAGCTCGACGCGCAGGGGCTGCTGTTGGGATCGCATCCATTGAAGCCGGTGTTCGGAGAATAGAACTGCGGATGGTTGAATGCGTTGAAAAATTCGGCGCGGAATTGAATGCGCCGCAATTCTCCGAGGCTCCAGTTCTTCATGATGGCGGTGTCGAAGTTTGTGTAATCGGGCGCGCGTACGGTTGAAGAGTAGCGGGGAGCAGAGCCGAAGGTTCCGTAGGGCGCATAGGCGAAGGCTCCGGTGTTGAACCACTCGTGCACCGACCGGTGCGAGACGGCGTTGGGATTTCCGATAATGTCGGGCCTGGGGTCTCCGCCGTAGGATGGGATGTCATTGCCGTTGAAGCCAAGCGGGATTCCGGACTTTGCAGTTACGATTCCCGACCACTCCCAGCCGCCCAGGACAGCATCGGTCTTGCGATTCATGCCGGAGCCGATGCTCTTGCCGCGGCCAATCGGAAGATCGTAGATGTAGCTGGCCACGAAGCTGTGCGGAGTATCGCCGGCATCCACGCTCTTTTCCGCAGCAAGGTTGTAGTTGTTTGCCGGAGAGCTGTTGCCCACATAAGCCCAGCTCTGCGTGCCCTCCGTGTTGTCGAGGAACTTCGAGTACGTGTAGGAGACGATGATGTTCAGCCCCTTGTTGAAGCGGTGGTTATAAGCCGCCTGCAAAGAGTTGTAGATATCGAAGCCCGCCGCCGGATAGTTCTCCGTGACATTGCAGTACTGGGGATAGGGCTGTAATAAGTGGGAGTATTGCACGGTGGCAAGATTGAGGCCGCAACTGCTTTGGGGCGCATTGATTTTCCCATAGAACGGATTCGGCACCAGCGCATCCAGCGCTCCTGGGCCCAGGGAAAGATAGCTGGGATTGAGCTGGGCGCGATTGAGCGAGCCGAACGGCATATGGGTTCCGTGATTGCCGACATACGCCACATCAATCGAATCGTTGTGCGAAAGCAGGTATTCGAAGCCCAGCATGTATTGCTGCGTATATGGAGAATTGCGGTAGCGGAAGACGCTGGTCACGTTTTCGCCGATATCCTGCAGACCGCCGAGCGAGTTTCCGGTGATGGGCACGTATCCCTCAGGCCAGGGATTGCTGCTAGTGACGGCGGGGTTCGGGGTGACTCCATCAATCGTGGACAGCACAGCAGTTGTTGAGGAGAAACCGTCCACGTTGCCGGGCGCCGAGGTACTGAAGAAGACAGCGGGCGTATAGAAAATGCCGTAGCCGCCACGCATCACGAGCTTCGGAGCCGCCTGATAGGTAAAGCCGAGCCGGGGAGCAACGTTGGTGTATTTTGTTGCGTAAACGCCGCGATTGCCCGAGGAGAGGAAGACGAGCGATCCGGGCAGGGTCGTGCCGACCGCGGAGCTAACCTGGTTTGTGATGCTCGGGTTGAAGTACGAAGCGGCGTTGTGCCGGTAGGTAGGCGCACCCTGGAATTCATACCGGAGTCCGAGGTTCAGAGTCAGATTTCGAAGCGGCCGGTAGTCATCCTGCACATACCAGCCGTTGTATCGCTTGGTAAGGGCCGGATTCAGATATTCGCCAGTCTGTCCGCCATCGAGCACTCCGAGAAGCGCCTGCGCCAGGCCATTGCCGGTGTTCGCGGTTGGAACCTGGGGGTTCGGGCCGGTCGTGAACGTGCCCTGAAAGTCAAGCGTGGTGCCTGGGAACCCGGTGAAGTTCGTCTGAGTGTTCACAAACATATAGCCGAACGAAAGCGTGTGCCTGCCGACGTTCTTCATGAAGTCCGCGGCAACGCTGGTCAGGGGTGGAATGGTTCCGTTGTAGTTGTTGGTTCCAAGCTGGCTTTGACTGCCAATGTTAAAAACGGGGAATTCCGGAGTGTTCTGGTCGAGATAGCTGGGCAAGCCGAGTGTCGTGGGCTGGAAGTTAGGCGATTGCCCGCTCGACTGCTGGTTCCAGTACTCATAGCCGGCGATCAGGTTCATCGTCAGCGTGGGCGAGAAGATGTGAGTATATCCGAAGGCGATGCTGTAGCGGTTGTTGGACTTGATATTCCCCGGTCCGGCGGGATTGTTATTGCCGAAGAAGTTGGGCGTGTTGGTTTTGTATTCGCTCTTGTATGAGTAGCGGCCATACAGACGGTTGACGTCGTTGATGTTTTGATCGATGCGGATCGAGTATTCGTTAGACTCGGCCGGCGCAGAAGCTGCCGCTGAAAAGTTATTTGAAAGGCCGGCCTTGCTTGGCTGCGGATAGTAAGTGAGCAGCTTGGCTCCCAGGGCGTCGAAAGGGCCGAGAGCGGCGACGTTGTTATTCGGAATGGGATCGCGAATATAGCCTGTCTGCGTGGCGACGAGTCCCGTCGTTGGATCGACCATGCCCGCAGTGATGGGCCGAGTGCTGTGCGGGTTGTAAATCTGGCCGGAGTAAATGGGGCGGCCAAGCGCGTCGGTTCCCACCTGGGGGCCAAGCAATTCAGAAAAGTCGCCGGTGCGGAACTTCGAATCCGGAACGGTGAACGTGCCAAGCAGCGGGGTAGACAGGCCGAGGTGCTCGTAGACGCCGAAGAAGAACGTCTTGTTGCGCTGGCGATAGAGATGCGGTATGTAGAGGGGACCACCCACGGCAATGCCGGCCTGGTTGCGATCGACAGACTCCTTTGGCTCATTGTTGTAGTCGTTGAACCAGAGGTTGGCGTCGAGCGCGGAGTTTCTGTAGAACTCCCAGATGTCACCGTGAAAGCTGCTCGTGCCCGACTTGGTGGTCACGTTGACGACGTTGCCGGTGCTCCAGCCATATTGCGCTGTGAAGGAGTTGTTCTGGACCTTGAGTTCCTGCACGGCATCGACAGAAGGAACATAGACGACCGCGCCCCAGGAGGGGTCCGTATTCCACAAGCCGTCCAACAGATATGCGCTGGTCGAGAAGAAGCCGCCGGAGAAATTCAGGAATGAAATATCCTGATCCGCATTGTCTGTGCTGTTGCCGCCGCCGCCCAGCAGGTTCTGGCTCTGGGAGTTGTTATTAACCGAGGAGTTTAGCGTTAACAGGCCATAAATATTGCGCAGGTTGAGCGGCAGCTCGACGATCTGCTTGTCATTGATGTCAGTCGAGATGTTGGCATTGTCCGTATTGAGCATGGAAGCATCGGAGTTGACCACCACCCGCTGATTGACCGATCCCGGCCTCAGGGTCACATCCTGGGTGGCGGCCTGCGCAGCATTCAGTACGATCCCATCCTGTTCATACCTGGAAAAATTGCTGACCTCGACGGTGAGCGTGTATGTGGACGGCGGGAGCTGGGAGAAGGTGTAGCGACCGGCTCCATTGGTCGTCGTCGCCCGAATGATGCCGCGCTCCTTGCTGGTCAGATTGACGGCGGCGTTGGGTATCACAGCGCCGGTCGGATCTTCCACCGTGCCGCCGATGGCGGCCGTGGTGACGGCGAGCTGAGATTTGGCCGGCGGCGCGAGCGCCATGAACAGGACAAGCAGAAACGCCGCCGCGCTCCAGACAAATGAGGAATGGATGCCCGGGAATCGAAGCCTGTTGATTGCGACCCTGCGTAACCGATACAGCTTTTTTTGTTTGCTGTGGTTTTGTTTACTGTCGTTGGAATCTGATGGTACGACCATGGGACAGCCCTCCAGGCTGAAATGGAATTCTGAGCGAGATAGCATGCCGCGATCGGCTCAAAAAAATTCCGGGATCAAGGTAGCGAGGGAAAATTTTGAGTGGCGAGGGAAAATCGAGGACCTTTTCCCGAAGATTTTCCGATGTTCAATAAGCCGCTTGTTTTCAAATAAAAAGCCCGTTGGGCTTCCAAGGCAAGGCGCCGAGCGCGCGGGATATAATCCGTTGCGAGGAGCGAGAATTTTTGCGCGGGGATTTCAGGGTCGGCGACTGGATTGTCCATCCCAGCCTGAATGCGCTGGAACGGGATGGGAAGACGGTCCATCTTGAGCCGAAAGTCATGCAGGTGCTGCTGACCCTGGCCTCGGAGCCAAGCGAAGTCTTCACGCGCGAAACAGTGCAGCGCCAGGTCTGGCCAGATGTCGTGGTCGGCGAGGATGTTCTTATTCGCGCGATCGGTAAAATCAGGCGGGCCTTCTATAATGAGTCTGTCATCGAGACCGTCCCCAAGGTGGGGTACCGTCTGGTTGCTCCTGTCATCAGGTATTCCGACGGGATAGCCACGGAAGTCACCGAGCCGTCCGAGACCTTCGCGTCTCTGCCGCCAGCCGAACGGGCGGCCGCTGTGGATGCCTCGACCACGTTGCCATCCCGGCTCTCAGATGTAGTCGCAGATCCAATCAGTGTTCCAGTCGGGGTCCCGGCCTCGCGGCGTCCTGCCGTCTGGCTTGCCGCCGTTGTTGTGTTGCTGCTTCTGGTCTTTGTTGCTTTTTCCACCGTCTCGCGCTTCTACCGCGGCCATCTCACGCAGGCGGGCACCTACGTAACTCGACCCTTTACGACCGACCCCGGTTCGCAGATCCAGGCCAGCTTTTCGCCCGACGGCAAGTCGGTTGCCTATGTTTGGCGCAGGGATGCGAGGAGCTACGGCCAAGTCTATATAAGATCGCTGAACTCCGAGCAATCCAAACAGCTCAGCCCGGAGCAGCCCGCGAACCAGCTCAATCCGGTCTGGTCTCCCGACGGGAGCCGGATCGCGTTCGTGCGCAAGGACAATACCCACAGCAGCATTGTCGTCGTTCCGTCCTCGGGCGGCGCCGGCGATGAGATTTACACCCTGCCCGTCAATTCGGCCAGAGAATATGGCGGGCTGTCATGGTCGGCCGATGGCGCCAGCCTGATCTTTCCGCAGCAAAATACGCTCGAAGGGCCGAGCTATCTGATCGAGTTGTCTCTCCGGGACAGAACCGTGCACTCCATCACCGCTCCCCCGCTCCTGTGGGATGGAGATTTTTTCCCGGCGGTCTCTCCCGATGGCCGCAGACTCGCGTTTATCCGAGGCTCGGAACAACTGGCACGAGACATATATGTTATGAGCCTTCCCAGCGGCCCGGTGCAGCGGATTACTCACGGCTGTCTGGCGATGGGCCTTGCATGGACCGAGGACAGCTCATCAATCATCTTTTCATCCAGCCGAAACGGCGCGCTCTCGCTCTGGCGCGTGAAAGCTACGGGCGGCGATCCGCAGCGCCTGGCTGC
>DATJSB010000026.1:0-12399 GCA_035504315.1 Occallatibacter sp. | reverse complement strand
CATCCCGGTACGTAATTACCTCGCCGACATCTTGCCGGGACTTGCCAATGCGTCTCTTCAGAGCTTCGCTGATCGCACCCCTGCCGCCTGGGCCGCAAATCATCCACACATGATCCGGCATGCGTTGGTCTGACGCTTACGACACTCCACATTCCACCTCCAACTCAAACCCACCGAGGAGACTATGTGTAGGTCGACGCAATTAATGACATGGGGCCGCGCTGATTTCAGAGGGATAAGGAGCTTCGGCGACACAATTCGTGGAATTCTCCGACACAATTATTGTCATGATCCTATGTCTGTGACGCATTTGATGACATAAACCTACCCCGACTTTGCTCTGAAAGGATGCTTCCCCGAAATGTGCCAAGACGAATATCTGTAAGAGGCCGCCGTAGGGGCGATCATCGATCATCGACGATCGCCCCACACAGATCCGTTCGAGTGCTTTTGTGTATACAGCTGTAGCGACGATGACCGGGGTAGAGGGTAGATGGATGCGAAACGCGGGGTAAAGGAATTGATAGATTCAAGACAAAGTTTGAGAAACGTAGCCCCATTGCATTCCTTGACACTGGCCGACTTTTCGGGAGTAATCGGCGTTCAATGTGCGTATGGGCGATTTGCATAAAGAGGCCGAGTGAAAGATCGATGGCCTTCCAACTCGTAAGTCGATGTTCGAAGGCGCCAAACTAAGGCCGGGGTAGATCCAGCAACACTAGGTCGGAGCGCTCCTGCACTCGTTCGAAGACAACTTCGTGGCCGTCAGGGGAGAGGTCGAAGTCTTGCACGTTGAAGTCGGGAGGGAGGCTCGTCAGTTGCCGCTCGACCCCCGTGTTGAGATCGACCAGCCACAAATCCTTGTGTTGAATCTCTCCTCGAAGGAAGACGAGAGATCGTCCTCCAGGCAGGAAAGCGAGGTGGCGAGCCCCGCGTGTGAGGGTCAGGGTTGGCAGGAGATGCGGGTCTGCGTCAGCTGTCACCGCTTTCACCGGGAATGTAGTGCCGATGTCGGCCCCGGAATAGACAAGCAAGCGGCCGTCGGGCGACCACACGGGATCGAGCGAATACTCGCGGACGAAGGAAGCTGGCGAGCGGCCGTCCATCGGAACGCGGAAGAGGTGCGGGACGCCGTGATCGTCGGCCGCCGAGACAATGGACCGGCCATCGGGCGCCCAGGCAGGAGCGCCCCTTAGATCGAGCGAGTCAGCCAGGATGTGCGATTTCGTTCCGTCCGCCTGCATGACGTACAGGAGCGCTTTCCCATTCTGCCGGACCGAGAATGCAATGGATCGGCCATCGGGGGAGATGGCCGGGCCATCGAAGAAGCGTGTTCCATCGCCCCGCCACAACTCCGTGCTCGCCCCGTTGGCAAGCTTCCAGATGCTCTCCCCCGTGCCGGTCGCGGAAATGTAAAGAAGGTAGTCAGGTCCGAGCCGCGGGGAAAAGCCGGAGCTTGTGGTTAGCGCAATGCGATCCGCTGCGGACACCTGGGAGGGGGAGTCGCCGATTCGGACCCGAAACAGAGATCCATGAGGGGTGGTCCGCGTAACAACCAGGCGGCACCCGTCCGCGGTGGTGGCCAGCGATGAGTATCGGTCAAGGCCGGACGTCAGCCGGTGCGGAATCCGGCGCTCGACATCCATTCCGTAAATCGACGGCCCTGAACCATCAGCATCGCCGGCGAGATAAATCAGAGTGCGTCGGTCCAACAGAACCGGGTAAGAAATCTGGCTATCCTGCGACGTGATCCGCTCTGGAGTTCCGCCGGCGGGGCGAATGCGCCAGATATCCAGTTTGTCCGGCAGTTCGCCCCGGACGAAGTAGAGGAAGGCAGCGTCGGGCGCCCATAGTGGGAAGTGACTGTGTTGCCCAGAAGGAGCGGCGAAGATGGGCCCGATCCCGAGTCGTTCGCCGCCATCGGTCACGAACAGTGGATCTCCGGGTCCGGGTGTGTGGTAAGCAAGCTGGGAGCCATCGTGCGACCAATCGAACTCGGCCACGCCTTCAAGATAAAGCCTGGGCTCACCGCCCAATGTAGGCACGGCCCAGGTATCGATGGTGTCGCCGCCGGGACCACCTGGCTTGCGAACCCAAAATGTAACCAGCGATCCGTCGGGTGAGAACCCAAGCGCTCGAATCAATGGATTCCCCAGTTCGCGAACGCTTCCATGGGTTAAGTTGTGAAACTCACCCGAACCCACCTGAGTGACCCAGACGTCCATGGGTCCGTCCCGGTTCGACAGAAACGCAGCCAGATGGCCGTCGCGTGAGACCGCTGCGGCCTGCACCAATCCATCAAAGTCTGTCAGGGTCTGAAAGTGGGCGTCTGCTATGGGGTTTTGCCAGGAATGCTCCGTCCTCTGCAGCCCCAGGTAGGCCGGAATCGCCAGCAGGCCCAGAACTGACGCCAGCGTGCCGATTTTCCACCTGGCCGGGACCGTCAATACGGACGGAGACGGTGGTGCAGGAGGGGCAGTCGCCACGGCGCCGTTCCCATTCTCCTGCGCGGGGGGAGGATTTCGGCTGCGCGCCCATGCGTCCAACTCCGCCCTGGAAGCGTAGACCGAGCCTATCTTGTCATGCAGGTGCCGGTGGACAGGCATTCCCTCACGCTTTTCCCAGCGCTGGACCGTAGTCACATCGCGCTTGAGGTAGACCGCGATCTCCTTCCACGAATCTAGTCGATCTTTTGGCTGTGCCTCGGCCGGCGGTGCGCCAAGAGATGGTTCGCCCATCGCGTTCTCCCATTTGGTGCGCAGTCGTAACGTGCTGGGAACCAAGTTTTACCTCTGCCCAGCGAAGGCACTGCAAAAAACGGTATTCGGCGGCATACCGCGGAAACTACGGTGATTATGCATTTTACCTCTTGAAAGCATCCGTCCGCATGTTCAATTTTGTCCGTGAGTCTGGAAGTCAATCGCAATAACAGAGGTTTGATATGAAAAGCCGGATCCTAAGTTCTGCGGTACGCGCGCTCTCCGTTCTTGTATTGGTTTCAGCCAACTTTGCTTTAGGCCAGGAGCGCGAACCGGTGCACCTCAGCGGCCTGATCAACGACTATTCTCCCTTGAGTGCGAATGTCAAAGGAAGTCCTTGGGAGATGCATGGCCAATGGTCCATGGACCTGCGGCTGGACCGCGGGACGGCCGACTTCTCCGCAGATATGACGATGTCCGGTTATGGAAAGACAGCCGCGGGGGCGGTCGACCCGACGCAGCCCTTGGTGAACCCTCACACGCACCACATTCGGCTGACCAACATCAAGATCAACTGGGACATGATCGGCTGCCCCACTTACCTGGCTCCCTCTCCCACCAGCGGTTTTCAGATCAATGGGACGGTGAGTCTGTTGACCGGGAATGGAAACAACGCTCCCTTCGAGACGACGCCCCCTTCGTCCGTGCTGCAGGTCTGCGTCACAGGAGTAACCGACGCCCCGTACTCGGTCCCCAACGCAAACATGACGATGGTATTCACCGGGCCGGCGACGACCCACTTTGGGCCGCAGGCGATCCACGGCGTAGTAAAGATCGCGGCAACCGATCCGGACGAGAAAGATAGGGATCGATAGGTCCGGCGCCCAGCGGAATCCTGTAGTTTAATGTTTCCGTCGATGACGCCGTGGCATCGACGGGACATCTTCATAACTGTCTCAATCCCAGCGGCGCATCATTTTCATCCCGGAAGGGTGTTGGGAACAGCACCGGAAGGATACAAAACCGACGGCCGGGTTGAAACCGACAACCGAAATTCCGACTTAAGAGAGAGCATCATGGTCCTGGCCTTCAAGTCATGGATGAACCTGTCGACAGACTTTTCCGGCACGCCGGGAACGCAAGTGGCCGCCGTTCCCTGGGGCAACCACTTCGCCCTCTTCGCGACCAATAAAATCGGCCAGGTCTGCTGCGCCGGCTGCTATCTGCAGACCGGCCTGATGGGGCCATGGAAGCCGTTTTCCACCGACTTTTTCGGCGTTCCCGGCGCGCCGGTGGCCGTCGTTCCCTGGGGCAAGCGCTTCGCCCTCTTCGCAGTCGACGCCAAGGGGCAAGCTATGTGCGCCGGCGGTGATCCCGAGAACGGCCTGATGGGACCCTGGAAGCCGATCACCGAGGGCTTCGAGACCAAGCCGGGCGCGCCCGTGACAGCGCTCGCCTGGGGCCATCGCTTCGCCCTGTTCGCCACCGACGGGCAGGGCCGCGTCTGTTGCGCCGGGGCCGATCCGCAGCACGGCCTGATGGGGCCCTGGAAGCCGATCACAGAGGACTTTTCAGGCGTGCCAGGCGCGCCGGTGACCGTGCTGCCCTGGAGCCAGCGTTTCGCCCTGTTCGCGATCGACGCCGGCGGTATCGTGCGCTGTGCCGGGGCCGACCCCCAACACGGATTGGTGGGCCCCTGGGAGCCGATCTCCGACGACTTCGCTGGCACGCCGGGCGCGCCGGTGAGCGCGCAGCCATGGGGCAACCACTTCGCCCTGTTCGCCACCGACGCCCAGGGCGCGATTCGCTTGGCCGGCTGCTACCTGGAGACCGGCCTGATGGGGCCATGGAAGGTTATGTCGGACGGCTTCACCTTCACGGCCGGCGCGGCCGTGGCGGTTATTCCCTGGAACGAGGCCTTCGCCCTCATCGCTGTCGACTATGCCGGCGTGGTACGTGCGTCGACAGGCAATCCCGAGATCAACCTCACCTCATGGGTGCCGGTCCCGAGCCTCATCGCCGCAGCTGGTTCGCCCGCCACCCTGGTCACGGCCGGTACGGGGCTCGGCCTCTTCTCGACCGACTACAATGGCGCGGTCTGGGGCGTCGCTGGAGGCGCGCAGGTGATGACCGGCTTCTGGCCCGAGAAGCACGGCTGGCATTTCGACAACACCTTCGTCAACGAGCTGCTGGCAGGCCTCATCACCACCTATGGCCTCTGCGGCGGCATGGCCTATTCGTCGCTGGACTACTACTTCAACGGCATGCCCATACCCACCCATCGGCGGGGCGATTTCCCCGATACCGGCCAATGCACTACCCCCGGCACCTGTCCGCCCAACGGCCGTCTGCGCTCGATGATCTTCAGGCGGCTGATCGATAGCTTCGCCGACAACTTCGACAAGTGGAGCTGCATCTACCCCGATCTCGATGCGGCCGTGGCCGGCATTCTAGGCGTGGCCGGCTGGGTATTCGGCGAGTTGCACGGGGCTTTCGACTGTCCGGGCGGCGGGGCGCAAGGCATGACCAAGAAGGAGCTGCCGCGGCTGATCGGCGACTTCCTGGACAATGGTAAGCCAGCTCCGCTCGGTCTCATCTATGACCGCGATATCTCCCATATCGGCGAGAGCCACCAGGTGGTCGCCTACGGCTACGCCATCGCCGGCCCACAGACCTTCATCTACGTCTACGATAACCGCCTCCATGACACCGTATGCATGCTGGCGATGGATTCCCAAGACCCCGTCAAGGTCGTCGAGACCCTGACGGACGGATCCCCCTTGCCCGGCGGCAACAACGGTACTTGGGAGGGCCTGCTTGTGGAGGACCACTACCAGAGCCAGAAGCCAACCTATGGCCAGGACATCGCCATCGACTCGTCGCAGGTGCTTCAGTTCACCGGCCCGATCATCAACGCGCCTGTCGCCGCAGACCCCGCGATAGTGCCCGGAAGCCAGCTCACCGACATCTTCGTTGTAAAGAACATTGGCGAGTTCCAGGCCCACTACGAGAGCCTGGGGATCGAGATCGACGCGCCGGGCGGCGAGGTCAGCTATGCACCCCCGCAATCCCCGTTGCCCGGCGACAACATCCTGGCGGTTGGCCAGACCCAGACTGTGCAGGTTGTCGTGGTCAATTTCGGCGAGGCGTTGGGCACGTACGCCGTGAAGGCGGGTTACAACAGCACGCCGTGCGCCCCCGACGACACCACGCCTTACGATCCCGGCTTGGTGTCGTACTGGCTGGCGTTCTACGGGCCGGCGTCCCTGGTAAGCGTCACATGACCCTTGCCGCGTTGCGGCTGCATCACCCATGAAGTCCTCAGACAACCAGATGCCATAGCGTCTCTGCAACAGTGTTAACATGCCCTAGCTCTTCCGGGCAGGCGCTGCAGGTAAACCATCCTCGACCGAATAGAGCGGCGCGGTTTTTGAGTTCCACAGTGTGCCAGCAGAGGAACGGCGCCTACGCCCTTCCTTCGTTGGGCGGCACGGTTAGCAATCTCATCGCTTCCAACAATTGAGTTGTGATCGGATCAGTACTGATAAACGCGTCAGGGTCAGGGAGCACCGCGGAAACTTTACCGGAACTCCGAACACCGGATTCCAGTCGCCATGCCGACTTGCCAGTACTGAACAACCGAAGGTGAGAGTTTAGACTTGACAAACTCTCTTCAATACCTGTTTACTCTAGGTCTGTAGTGAACAAGCCTATGCCCGACAATTCTCGCGATCTGTTCCCTGGCGCGCTGGAAATGATGATCCTTGAGTCGCTTCGCCGCCAGCCTGCTCACGGATATGCGCTCGTCCAGCACATCCGGCAGCGATCCAACAACTTGCTCCAAGTGGAAGAAGGCTCACTGTATCCGGCGCTCCAAAGGCTGCTCAAGGCGAAGATGGTCAAAGCGGAGTGGGGCGTGTCCTCTACAAATCGCCGCGTTAGGACCTATCAGATCACCGCACTGGGCCTTCGCCACCTGGAGAAGCAGATATCGAGCTTCGAACGCATGTTCGAGGGCATCACACTCGTCCTGAATCTGGATAAATCCTCTGCCAGTTAGGAGAAGTTTCCGATGGACTGGATACCCGGAATCTTTCGTCGTCGCAAGCTCCAAAACGATCTCGCCGAAGAGTTACGTCTTCATTTGGAAGAACGTGTAGAGCAGTTGACTGGGGAAGGCTTGAGCCCCCAGGAAGCGGAACGGCAGGCGCGTATTGCTCTTGGCAATCTCTCGCTGGTTGAGGAGCGCAGCCTAGAGGTGTGGCAATGGCCGACGCTGGAGTCCATCTGGACCGACGTGCGCATCGCGCTGCGCAATCTCCGCAGCTCTCCTGGATTTGCATTCGCCGCCATCGTAACCCTTGCGCTCGCAATCGGGGCAAATTCCGTGGTGTTTGGCGTACTGAACGCGCTGATTCTGCGCCCTCTCAACGTACCGGATGCGCAAAGCCTCTACGCCATCGAGCGCGGCGCATATAAGGAGCAGGCGACGTCCTATCCGGACTACGTCGATCTGCGCGATCGCAACCGCACCTTCGACGGTCTCACCGCGTACATCCTTACCCAGGTCGTGTTCGACACAGGCCGCAATCCATCCGAGATCTGGGGCTACGAAGTGACCGGGAACTACTTCGATGCCATGAAGGTCCAGCCGTATCTCGGACGCTTCTTCCACCTAGCCGACGAGCACGGTCCCGACAGCGCGCCTTATATTGTCCTGACCTACGCTTATTGGCACAGCCATTTTCACGACGATCGCAGCGTTGCTGGCCGCGTGGTTCAGGTCAACAAACATCCATACACCATCCTGGGAGTCAGTCCGCCCAATTTCAATGGAACGTTGCTGTTTTTCTACCCTGACTTCTTTGTGCCGATGGTGAACCAGGAGAATGGGGATCGGCAAGGATTCATGGGCGATCGGGGGCGCCGCAACATCTTCATGGTGCTCGGCCACATCAAGGCCGGAGTCACTCCGGCTCAAGCCATCTCCGATTTGAACTCGATCGGGTCGTATCTGGAGAAGACCTATCCCAAAGACGACGCCGACATGAATTATTCTTTGGCTCGCCCCAGCCTCATCGGAGATATGCTAGGACCTGCCGTGAAGGGATTCATGACCGGAATGATGCTTCTCGCCGGATTGATTCTCCTCGCCGCCTGCGCCAACCTCGGCAGTCTGTTTGCCGCACGCGCCGCTGACCGTTCCCGCGAAGTTGCTCTTCGCCTCGCGCTCGGATCGAGCCGCCGCCGTATTCTCCGCAGCATCTTTACCGAAGCTGTTGTGATCTCGCTCGTCGGCGGCGGTATTGGACTCCTCGGCAGCATCGCGCTCCTGCGTCAACTAAGCGTCTGGCAGCCGATTCCCCAGTATCCCATGCACGTCTCCGTAATCCCTGACGTCAAGGTCTACGTTGTTGCGCTGCTTCTGGCGCTCGCCAGCGGATTCCTCTTCGGTGCGGTCCCGGTAAGGCAGATTCTCGGCACCAACCCTTATGAAGTCGTAAAGGCCGGCTCAACCGGAATCATTACAGGCAGCACCAGGCGCCGCATTACTCATCGCGACGTGTTGCTGGTCGCGCAGATTGCTATCTGTGCCGTGCTGGTCACGTCTTCTCTGGTAGCCCTGCGCGGCCTCGCGCGCTCCATGCATAGCAACTTCGGCTTCAATCCGAGGAACGCGATGCTCGTCGATACCACTCTGAGCATGGCCGGATACTCAGGCGACCACGTGCAGCCGATGCAGAGACGCATGATCGACGCTCTCAAGACAATTCCCGGCGTCGAGACCGTGGGATTCGTGAGTGTATTCCCTTTGGGCGGCGGCGGATCGACTGATGATGTTTTCACCGATGACACAACGGACCTGAAAACCTCCAATGCCGCTGCGAACGTTTCGGTCTTCAAGATATCTCCCGAATACCTTCATGCGGCGGGTACATCATTGCTGGTCGGCAGAAGCATCTCGTGGCAGGATGACAAGAGCTCGCCGCGCGTTGCAGTGGTGAACGCACTCTTCGCCCGCAGACTTTTCGGCTCGGTGAGCAACGCTTTGGGTAGATCATTCAAAATGGAAGACGGAGCGCGGGTGCAGGTGGTGGGAGTCGCCGAAGACGGCAAGTACTATCAAATGACCGAAGATCCGAAGCCGGCGATCTTTCTGTCTTTCCTGCAATTCCCCACCGGGGAGACCGGTCTCGTCGTGCGCTCCGCACGCGATCCACAACAACTCGCGACTGCCATCCGGGAACAACTGCTCGGTCTTGATGACAGCCTGCCAATGTACATTCAGACTTGGACGCAGGGCCTTGACATCGCTCTCTTTCCTTCGCGCGTGGCCACCGTTGCCTTAGGCGTGCTTGGATTCATGGGGGGACTGCTAGCGATCACGGGAATCTTCGGTATGGCTGCGTACTCGGTCAGCAAGAGGTTAAAAGAACTCGGAATTCGCATCGCTCTTGGTGCTCGGCGCGGTGAAGTGCTCAAAACTGCGTTGGGACGGGCGTTGAAGTTGCTTGCGATTGGTTCGTGTATCGGACTCGTGCTCGGGATCTTGGCGTCGCGTGTCCTGGCTTCAATTGTCTATCAGGCAACACCGCGCGACCCGTTTGTGCTTTCCGGTGTGGTTGTGGCCATGGCCCTCCTGGGTCTTGTGGCCACATGGATTCCGGCACAACGCGTCCTACTCGTTGATCCATTGGCCCTGCTGCGCGACGAGTGAGTTCAAGCGAGTTCTTGAATATCTGGCAAATACCAAGGCAGCACAGGAGACACGCATGGAAGACATTCGAGTCAGGCTCTCAGTCTTTTGGCTGTTTGCGACGCTCAACTATATCTATGCAGACGTGTTCTTCTGCATTGATGTCTTGGGTTCGGGAAAAGGAGGTCCCGGTGTTCTCCATTTTTCCCCGGGAGCGTGGTTAGGAATCGCGGTACTCATGGAGATCCCGATGGCCATGATTCTGCTATCACGGATCCTGAAGCCCTCAGCAAATCGCTGGGCGAACATCGTCGCAGGCATCATAGAAACTGCTGCTGTTCTCTTGACCAGTTTCATCCTTCCAATGCTTCATCTCACGGGAACAAGTTCTTACTATTTGTTCTTTGGAGCGATAGAAGTGGTTTGTACTTCGCTGATCGTTTGGTACGCATGGAGGTGGCCGAGAGAAACCGCCCCCCAATTGAGCATTCCGGCCAGCCCTGCTCCAGTAGCAATTGAGCTCCCCAATAGGTATTGAAAACGGGGTTCCAATGACCGATCGATTCTGCAGCAGATCCGAGTCATTTGCGCGCCGTCATCGGTTCATCGCGGCCCGTGTCGCGCGAATGTATTGATAAAGCGTCTCGCGACTGATCCCAAACTCTCGAGACAGGATCGTTCGCTTCTCGCCTGCACGCGCGCCGGGAGAGCTCCTGAGCTCGTTCTCTCGTGAGTGCCGGCTTTCGGCCTTTGTAGACGCCAGCTTTTTTGGCCAAGGCGATGCCCTCGCGTTGGCGTTCTTCGATGAGCGATCGCTCGAATTCAGCGAAGGCACCCATGACGCTCAGGAGAAGCTTCGACATGGCATTCTCTTCCGTCGTAAAGGAGAGCTTCTCCTTCACGATCGGTTACGGCTGAAAGCCGGATTTATCGGCCATGCGGCCGATTAGAATGCACAAGCATCTCAGTCCGGTTTACGGCCGTTGTGCTCCTTAACCTCTATGATCGACCAGATTCGGAACGACTCTCAGAGACTCTTGCCTGCCGCTGGCCGAAAACAATTACACATCCGTCGCCTGAAGGCGAGGGGTTTACCTATCCCCTATCGGACTCAAAAAAATATAGATCCAAGTCAGGCACGTTGATTTCCCCAGTTATGATGGGATTCATGATCGAGGCGCAATGCATTGCGCCATCTGTTGTTGCAGAACACCCGAAAACGTTACCAAAATTGACACAGCCGTAAGGCCCATCGGGGTGTGATGAAAAAGTGCATTCTTGCTGTGCTTGCGGTTATCGGCTTGCTCGGTACCCGCGCCTTTGCGCAGGTGAAACAAACCCGCGAACAGATCATGTTTTATACGTCGGATTGGAAAGGCGCGCGTTTCCCCGATGGGCGCCCCAAGATTCCCGACGACTTGCTCAAGCGCGCGCTCGATGTCTCCACGGAGGATGTCTGGGAGTTCCTTCGCGGAAAGGGATACGAGAATCAGTTTGAATCCGGCTGGCTCGCGCTGCACCCTGACAAGCCGTTCTCCGGCCGCGCCTTGACTACGCAGTACATGCCCAGCCGGCCGGACATCGCCAAAGCCGAAGCCGCAGAGGGCAAGGCGGAAGGCCGCATCCCATTTGGCATGAACAACAGTTGGCCAATTGCGGAGCTGGTGCAGGGCGACGTCTATGTGGCAGACGGCTACGGCAAAATCATCGAGGGCACGCTCATTGGATCGAACCTGGGCAACGGCATTGCCGCGCACACCCACAATGGATTCGTGTTTGACGGCGGCATTCGCGATGAAGCGGAGAATCGCGAGATTCCCGACTTCAACGGTTTCTACAAAGGGTACGATCCCTCGGCATGGCGGCAGGAGGAGCTGACCTGCATCAACTGCCCTATTCGCATTGGACGCGCCACCGTATTGCCGGGCGATCTGGTCATTGCCAATGCGCAGGGTGTCATTTTCGTTCCTGCCATCCTGGCCGAAGAGGCTATCAGCTCGGCCGAACTGACCGGCCTGATGGACGAATATAATTTCTTACTCAATCAAGAAGGCAAGAATGGAGCGCAGTTTGAAGGCGGCTGGAACGCGGAGAAGTTTGCCGGGTTCAAGCAATGGATTGCTGCGCATCCTGACAAGCTGAAGATGCCCAGGGATGAGTTTGAAAATCTTGTGAACGAAAGAATGGAACCGGCGAATCAACGCCAGCGGCCAAGCGGCTCTCCGGCTCCATAAAATCCACTGCTGCGATTGCAGCTTTTCCAGGCCTCCGCTTCGCATTGCGGTTCATGCGGCCAGGCCGGCGGCTTGTATTAGCCTGCGTGCGGACTCGTTCGCGATGGCTCACCGGTATGATGGCGGAGGATTAGAAGCCGCACAAAAGCCGGTCGCTAAGGATGCTAATCGGCTCTGCAATTGATTAGAGTTTCTACGGGGAGAAAGCTATGGGTGATTGGTCGCGTAGAGGGTTTATCGGAGCGCTTTCGGGCGCGGCCGCTGCAACCGCTTTTGCCGCTCAGCAGACGGGCTCTCCGGTAACGCGCAACAGCGGAAAGATCAAGATCACAGACCTGAAGTGCGCCATTATTGGGCGCAATCCGGTGGTGCGAATTGTTACCGATCAGGGCATTTCTGGATACGGCGAAGCGGAATCCGCCAAGCCGTATCTCAAGCCGATGGTGCTGTTCTATAAGAACTATCTGCTGGGCGAAGACCCCACAGACGTGAACCGCATCATGCTGAAGATTCGCCGCATGGGCGCTTTCAAGCCCTGGGGTGCTGCGGTGAGCGCCATTGAAATCGCCCTCTGGGATGTCGCCGGACAAGCTGCCGGATTGCCCGTATATAAGCTGCTGGGCGGAAAGATCCACGACCGCGTTCGCCCCTATGGGAACTCTGAAAACAATTCCAGCCTTGTGCCCCGCACGCCACAGGATTACGCCGAGCTCGCGACACAGGTGAAGGAAGCGAAAGAGGGCTACACGCTGATCAAGCTGCCCGTCGG
>DATJSB010000025.1:0-9414 GCA_035504315.1 Occallatibacter sp. | reverse complement strand
TGGAATCGGCGTGCGACCGGCGAGATACTCGTCGACAAACGGCCGCACCACGTCGCGCTCGAACCGCTCTTCCTGGTTGACTACGTAATAGGGAATGCCCAGGTGCTCGGCCACGCGCCGCGCATCGTACACATCGTCAATGGAGCAGCAGCGGCCGGCCTTGGGCGCATCGGGAATGCCGTGCTTGCCGGCGAGCCGCGTCTGATCCCAGAGCTGCAGAGTGAGGCCGACAACACTGATTCCCGAGTGGGCGAGCATCGCCGCCGCTGTCGAGGAATCGACCCCTCCAGACATGGCTACGGCGATAGTTGCACCTGAGTTCATAGTTCCTGATTCACAGCCTTCGGTAATCAGTTGTCAGTGTTCAGCTGTTGATCGCACCAGTCGTTTCTTTTTGCCGCAAATCTTGCTCGGCCAAGAGAAACTGACCACTGATCACTGACCACTGACAACTGTTTCCGGCGCCAGAGCCCTTAGCCGCTCCACCGCCGCCGGCACCACATTCAGCACATAATCCACATCTGCATCGGTCGCGGTCTTGAGCAAACTGAAACGCAAACTAGCCCGCGCCGCATGCTTGTCGAGACCCATCGCCATCAGCACGTGGCTTGGCTCGGTCGCGCCGGAGTGACATGCCGACCCTCCGCTAACCGCAACGCCCTTCAAATCAAGCGCGATCACCAGCGCCTCGCCTTCCAGTTGCTCGAAGGTGATGTTCGTGGTGTTCGCCGTGCGCGGCGCGCCCACGCCATTCAATCTTGTGCCTTCAATCTTCAGCAGGCCCGCTTGGAGCCGGTCGCGCAGCTTTGCCATACGCTCAATGGTTCCGTCTTCCAGGCTCTGCATCGCCAGTTCCGCGGCGCGTCCCATGCCAATAATGCCCGGCACATTCTCAGTGCCGGCGCGCTGCCTGCGCTCATGGCTGCCGCCCACCAACAAGGGATCGACCGGCGTTCCGCGCCGCACAAACATTGCACCCACGCCCTTGGGCCCGTGCATCTTGTGCGCGCTGATCGACATCAAGTGGCAGCCAATGCGCCGCACATCAATCGCAACCTTGCCCGCGCCCTGCACCGCGTCAACGTGGAAGAACGCTCCAGCCTCCGCCGCGATCTTTCCAATCTCCTCCACCGGCTGCAGTACCCCGGTCTCGTTGTTCGCCAGCATAATGCTGATCAAGGTCCTGCGGGAATCGCCGGGGCGCGTGTTTGGCCCCACCGCGCGCCTCAGTTGTTCTATATTGACCAGCCCATCCGGCTGCGGCCCAACAAACGTAACGTCCACTCCGCGCTCGGCCACGCGCTCTGCCGCGCGCAGCACCGCCGAATGCTCAATCGACGTGGTGATGAGACGATCGCCCGGCTTGAGGAGCCCGAAGATGGCAGTGTTATCGCCCTCGGTGCCGCCGGAGTTGAACACCACCTCGGCCTCGCGGCAGTTGAAAAGCCGCGCCAGCACTTCGCGCGCGTGGTCGACTGCTTTGCGCGCCTCCTGCCCCTGCCTGTGAATCGACGATGCATTGCCGAACACTTCCATCCAGTACGGGCGCATGGCTTCCATCACCTCCGGCAGCAGAGGCGTGGTGGCGTTAGCGTCCATGTACACGCGATTCAGGGGAATGACTCTCCAGCATTTATTGTACGGGGAATCGGGATTGCGCGCTTCAGCCGGGTCCCCCGGATACAGCGCAATGACATCTATCTTCACCCCGATCTGATACATTGCCATCACGCGGCCCCTAATTCACTCGAGGTGCAAAAATGTCACAATCCACCAGGTTTCTCCGCAACACCTTCGTCATTTCCCTCGCGCTCGCAGCAACGTTACTCGCCAATGGCCAGGCGCCTGCCGCTGCTAAACCCGCATCAGGCACACCGGTGGCCCCTGCCCAGATCTACGGAAAGATTTTGAACACAATTGAGCAGGAGTTCGTTCCATTAGCCGAGGCCATGCCCGACGACAAATACGACTTCGCGCCAACCCAGGGCGAATTCAAAGGCGTGCGCACATTCGGCGAACAGATCAAGCACGTCACCGAAGCGAACCTTTACTACTTCCACGACCCCGCGACGCCGCTCACAGATATTCGCCCCAGCATTGATAAGCTCAAGACCAAGGCTGAGATTATGCAGGCGCTGAAGGACTCGTTCGCGCAGGCACACAAGTATGTGGATGCAATCACTCCGGAAAATGCATTCATCACCACTCAGAGCGGCACCCGCGCAGGAATGGCCTCCGCCGGCATGGCGCACATGATGGATCATTATGGCCAAATGGTGGAGTATTTGCGCATGAACGGCATCGTGCCGCCTGCAAGCCGCGGCTCAAACTAGGTGGGTATGATTGTGGAGGGCGTAACTTGCGCCGGACAGGAGCCATTGAATGGATGAGGATGTGACGCGATACCGGGATGGAAATACAAGTCGGCCTCGCATCCTCATTATCGGCTCCGCCGGGCAACTCGGGGTTGAACTTCAAAAGAGCTTTGCCGGCGCGGGTTCCATTACGGCAGTCGACCTGCCCACGATTGACATTACGAATGAGGCCCAACTCCGCGCCTTCATTCGCGAAACCAAACCCGATGTGATTCTTAATGCCGCGGCATACACGGCCGTCGATCGCGCCGAGTCGGAGCCGGACCTCGCTCGCGCCGTCAACGCCGAAGCCCCGCGCATCATGGCCGAGGAGTGTCTGCGTTCGAATGCGCTGCTCGTTCACTACTCCACCGATTACGTCTTTGACGGATCGAAGACCGGCCCCTGGATTGAGACCGACACTCCCAATCCATTGAGTGTTTACGGCGCCAGCAAGCTCGCCGGCGAACAGGCGGTTGCGGACACCGGCGGCAGATACTTGATATTCCGGACAAGCTGGGTTTACGGCCCGCACGGCAAGAATTTCCTACTCACCATGCTGCGCCTTGGCGGCGAACGCGATCAGCTCTCCATCGTCGACGATCAGATCGGCGCCCCCACTACCTCAAGCGAACTGGCCGCCGCCACGCACTCCATTGTGGAAGGAGTCCTGGGCGGGAAGTTCGGCGATGTTGACTCGTGGGCCGACCTCTATCACATGACTTGCTCGGGATCGACTTCGTGGTTCGGATTCGCGGAGGCCATTTTCACGCGCGCCTCAGAATTATTGGGAGCTAAATCCCCAGAGCTCATTCCGATTCTCACCAGCGCCTATCCCACCGCGGCGAAGCGGCCCCACAATTCGGTTCTCTCCAACGAAAAGCTGAAAGCCCGTTTCGGCGTGGGGCTGGCTTCATGGGAAGCTGCATTAGACGACGTGTTTGAAGCGCTTCTTAAGCAGTAAATGAGCTAGGCCGCTCACTTCGACTTCAAATACACACTGAGCAGCGTCTGCGCCGCGCGAAATGAGGTTGTTCGTCCTTCGACCACGTCGCGCTCCAGCTCCGCAATTCGCTCTCGCACCTGGGGATTTGACTCAAAGTGCTTCCGCAGCCCCTGCTCGATCAGCAGGCGCATCCATTGCCTCTGCTGTCCGGTCCGCGCCGCCTCACGCCAGCCGTTGGCGCGCGTCAGCGCCGCGTGTTCCTCAACGACGCTCCACAATTCGCGGATGCTCTTGCACGTTCGCGCCGAGCAGGTGAGTACTCGCGGGGTCCAGCCCGAGGCAGCCGGCGCAAACAAGTGCAGCGCGTTTTCAATCTCGCTGCGCGCCTTCTCTGCTGCCTTCACATTGGCGCCGTCGGCCTTGTTTACCACCACGGCGTCGACCAGCTCCATCACGCCGCGCTTCATGCCCTGCAGCTCATCGCCCGCGCCGGCCAGCGTCACCAGCAGAAAAAAGTCCACCATACCGCGTACTGCGGTCTCGGTCTGGCCTACGCCCACCGTCTCAACCAGCACATTTCCATAACCGGCAGCCTCGCACAGCAGCATCGCCTCGCGCGTGCTCTGCGCAACGCCGCCATACGATCCGCGCGTGGGCGAGGGCCTGATGAATGCACTTTCGCTGGCGGCCAGCACCGTCATGCGCGTCTTGTCGCCCAGGATACTGCCGCCTGAAATTTCGCTGGTGGGATCGACGGCAAGCACAGCTACTTTTTGCCCGCGTTCTTCCACCAGGTATCGGCCCAGCGCCTCGATCAAGCTGCTTTTGCCGCCACCTGGCACGCCGGTAATACCCACGCGCAACGAGTCGCCGCTATGCGGCAGGCAGTCTTCAAGAATCAATCCGGCCAGTTCGCGATCCGCATCCCGCGCGCTCTCAATCAGGGTGATGGCCCGCGCCAGCATGCCGCGATCGCCGCACAGAATTCCTTCGACATATTGTTCGCGAGTGTATTTCGTACGGGGTTTTTCAAGGCGAGGCGCCTCGGGCATCGCCACTCCCCGCCGTTCGCTCAGCGCGCTCTTCATCAGCCTCTCAGCCTCGCGCCCCTACCAGGCTCGCGCTCAACGTCTCAACAATGTGTTGCGCCGCCCTGGTAATAACCGTACCCGGCCCGTAGATGCCCGCCACGCCCGCCTGGTAAAGAAACTCGTAATCCTGCGGGGGAATGACCCCGCCCACGATCACGAGGATGTCTTCGCGCCCGCGCCTGCGCAACTCTTCGATCAGTTGCGGCACCAGCGTCTTGTGTCCCGCGGCCAGGCTCGACACGCCCACCGCATGAACGTCGCTTTCCACGGCAAAACGCGCTACCTCGCGCGGCGTCTGGAAGAGCGGCCCCATGTCCACATCGAATCCGATGTCGGCCAGCGCTGCGGCAATCACCTTTGCGCCGCGATTGTGGCCGTCCTGTCCCATCTTCGCCACCAGGATGCGGGGCCTGCGCCCTTCGGCTTTTTCAAATTCTTCAACCATCCGGTGCGCCTTTTTGAAATCGTCACCGGCGCTCGCCGCCGCGTACACACCCGCGACCGTGTGGGTCGAAGCCTCGTACCGTCCCCATACAGTTTCGAGCGCGCTTGAGACCTCGCCCAGCGTGGCGCGTTTCCGTGCCGCATCGATGGCAAATTCCAGAAGGTTTCCCTCGCCGCTCTCCGCGCACTTCCGCAGCCCCTCCAGCGACTCGCGCACTGCATCGCTGTCGCGCTCGCTCCTCAACTGGTCGAGCCGGCAGATCTGCGCCTCGCGCACCGCGCCATTGTCGATGTCGAGCACGGGAATCTGCGGTTCCTCGGAAGCGGCGAATGCGTTTACGCCGATGATCGTGTCGAGCCCCGAATCGATCCTCGCCTGCCGGCGCGCCGCGGCCTCTTCAATGCGCATCTTGGGCAGGCCGGTCTCGATGGCTCGCGCCATTCCGCCCAGCCCCTCTACCTCCTCGATCAGTTCCCACGCCGCGTGCATCAACTCGTGCGTCAGGCGCTCCACATAATACGAGCCGGCCCAGGGGTCGACCACGCGCGTGATTCCAGTCTCCTCCTGCAGATGAATCTGCGTGTTGCGTGCGATGCGCGCCGAGAAATCCGTGGGCAGAGCCAGCGCTTCGTCGAGCGCATTGGTGTGCAGGCTCTGCGTGTGCCCAAAGGCCGCGGCCATCGCTTCGACGCAGGTGCGGACCACGTTGTTGTACGGGTCCTGCGCCGTCAAACTCCAGCCCGAAGTCTGCGAGTGAGCGCGCAGCGCCAGCGATTTGGGATTCTTGGCGCCGAATCGCTTCACCAGCTTCGCCCAGAGCATGCGAGCCGCGCGCATCTTCGCGATCTCCATAAATGGATTCATGCCGATGCCCCAGAAGAACGAGATGCGGGGGGCAAAACTGTCAACGTCCAATCCCGCGTTCACTCCGGTGCGCAGGTACTCGAGGCCATCGGCCAGGGTGTACGCGAGCTCGATCTCAGCCGTCGCGCCTGCCTCCTGCATGTGGTAGCCGCTCACGCTGATGCAGTTAAACTTGGGCATCTTCGCGGCACAGAAGCGAAAGATGTCGCCAATGATGCGCATCGATCCCGCCGGCGGATAGATGTAGGTGTTGCGCACCATGAACTCTTTCAGGATGTCGTTCTGAATCGTTCCGCTCAGCGCCTCGGGCTTAACGCCCTGCTCTTCGGCAGCCACAATGTAGAACGCCATGATCGGCAGCACGGCGCCGTTCATGGTCATCGACACGGACATGCGGTCGAGCGGAATTCCGTCGAACAGAATCTTCATGTCGAGTATCGAATCGATGGCCACGCCGGCCTTGCCTACATCTCCCGCCACGCGCTCGTGGTCAGAGTCGTACCCGCGATGCGTGGCCAGGTCGAACGCCACTGAGAGGCCCCGCTGGCCCGCAGCAAGGTTACGGCGATAAAAGGCATTCGACTCTTCGGCCGTTGAGAACCCCGCGTACTGCCGGATCGTCCACGGCTGATTCGCATACATGGTGCTATAGGGTCCGCGCAGATACGGCGGAATGCCCGCGGCATACACCAGATGCTCGAGACCCTCAAGATCTTCGCGCGAGTAGAAGGGCTTGACGGCAATGTGCTCGGGCGAGAGCCACTCTTCGGCATTTGAGTGGGCAGCGTTTTCCGCCCCGGCCTTCGCCTCGCTTCGCCAATCGATCTTTGTAAAATCGGGCCTCATATTATTTTGCAAGCCCAAGCCTATTCTGCCACTTAGTCAGCACCTCAATTGGGTTGCTGCGCACGTGCACAAAATCCGCAACAGCGAGCGACTTCAACTTCTCCGCACTGGCGGGATTTCCCGCCACAAGCACCGGCGTCTCGAGGCCGAGCGTCTTCATCTCATTCAGCAGCTCGGCGGCAATTCCCTCGTACTCCGCATCGGAACTGCACAACACAATCAGGCCGGCACCTGCTTTGGCGATTTCTGCGGCACGCTCGAACAGTCGCACTGAAGTTTTCAATCCTGCACAGGCAAAAAAGTTCGCCGCAAAACTCGACCGCGCCCCGCGCATCTTCGCGTCGCCAATCTCAGCCAGCAAAATCTCAGGCAATTCGCCGCCGGCCATTGCGTGACGCTCGGTCCGCAGCCGCAACTGCTCATACATGCGGGCGCCGCGATGCCCGGCACTCATGCGCTCAAAATCGATGTGTTGCAGCGCGTGCTCGGCGGGGTTGGCGTACAGGCTGGTTCCGGTAAACACGCGCTTTCTTGATGCCACCGCTGTCTCGCGCACTGCGAGGCTGCGCGCCAGCCTCTCCGCAATCCAGCCTTTTGCGAGCATTTGGCTGAACCCGCCGCCGGTCTCGATCTCCTGGAGCAGTAGCCACGATTCACGCGCGATCGCGTCGGTCAAAGCCTCCACATAGTACGCGCCGCCTGCCGGATCGGCCACGCGACCCAGCATTGCCTCGTGCCTCAACAGCAGCTGCGTGTTGCGCGTCAGCCGCCGGCTCGCCTCATCCGGAGTCGTGTAGCATTCATCAAAGGCTGCAACCACAATCGCGTCCGCGCCGCCAATCACGGCTGAAACGGCCTCGGCCGTCGCCCGCAGAATATTCACATGCGGATCGTAGACGGTTTCGTTCCAGCGGGAGGTTCGTGCCACGACGTGAGCGAGCGCCGCAGCGTGCGGCCCGCCAAAACTTTCAACCACGCGCGACCAGAGCAACCTGAACGCGCGCAACTTCGCAATCTGAAAGAAGAAAATCGCGCCAATCGTGAATCGGAAAGAGACGGCTGCGGCAACGCGATCCGCGCGCACTCCACGCGCATCCATCGCGGCCAGCGCGTCGGCACCCGCGGCTACAGCCAGCCCAACCTCTTCCACGGCGTTTGCGCCGTTTTCTTCGAATTGCCCGGCATCGATGGTAAACGGCACAAACCCAGGCGGAGAAAGCGCAATCACCTGCGCCGCAAAATCGGCATCCGCAAGTGGATCGCAACCAGTTGAGATGGGACCATTTTTAGCGTTCTTCCGCCGGCGGAGCCGCTCGATAATCGTCTCAATCAATGCTCGATCGGCAATCTCAAAGTGCACCGGGATCCCGTCGAGATTCGAGAGGAGAAATTCAAGTTCGGCTTCATCGCGCACAGTGAGTTTTGTGAACGCAATCTCTTCGGCTCCGCTGTGCGCGGCCGCACACGCAGCGCGATTGGCCTCCTCAGCCGTCACCGCCTCAATCTCTTCGCGAATCTTCCATCCGGCCTGGGGCTGCGCACCGCGACGATAAGGAAACTCACCCGGTGCAGCTTCGAGCCCGGTGATTCCCTGCAAGTCCTCCGCACGGTAATATGGTTTGACCGCAATCCCTTCATCGGTGCGCCAGACGAGCTTTTTCTCGTAGTCCGCGCCCTTCAGGTCGCGCGCAATCGCAGCTTCCCACTCCACGGTCGTAACCGATGGAAACTCCTCAAGCAGGCGCGCAGCCGTCATTGCTCTTCACCGGTCTTGACGCCTTTCAAATCATCTTCGACCATCTCGATCAGGAAACCGAACGGGGACTCGCTTCTCGACTTGGGGTGCACGAAGAAGACCGTAGTTCCGCGCGAGCCCGGCCGCGGCGCCCTGTCGATGAGTTGAAAGCCGTGCTCCTTCATCGCGTCGTAGGCGCGCTGAGCGTTCTCAACGCGAAAGGCCACATGCGCCAGCCCTCCGCGCCCGCCGTTCCTGTCAATCAGCTTCTGCACCGGTGACTCCGGCGAGAGCGGCTCCAGCAGTTGAATCAGGTTCGGCCCATCTCCAATCCTCAAGAGCACCTCGCGCACCTGGTCGGCTCCGCGCACCTCTTCGCGATGAACCTCCTTGAAGCCCACCAGCTTGTACGCATTCACCTGGCCCTCGAGTTCGCCCGGCATTACCGCAATCGCAACATGATCCACGAATCGTATGCCGGGAACCTCAGCAACCTCGTCCTGCGCGGTGTTCATCTCCCATCCTTCACTCAAATTCGATCAGCAACTGATCCATCTTCACCGGATCGCCCGCAGTAACGTGAACGCTTTTCACTTGGCACGCCCGCGGCGCAGTCAGATGGGTCTCCATCTTCATTGCTTCAAGCACCATCACCTGCTGCCCGGCCTCAACTTGCTGTCCGGCTTCAACCTCGACGCGAATTACCAATCCCATCACCGGGCTGCGGCACTCGTTTTCGTTGATCGCGCCGCCGGTGTCAGGGTCCTCGACTGCGTAGACGGTTTCTTCATACACAGTTTCTCCGGCCTCTTCGGTCCCCTCTTCCTCGTCCACCACTTCTACATCGGCTTCGTAGGTTGTTCCGTCGATGGTGATGCGAAGCTTCAATGCTTCCTTCTCTCTCTGATGGCTTCTTAAGCCCGGCTTCTATTTCCCGGAAACCGTCCCTCACGGGCTAAAGCCCCAAAACCATTTTGGGGACTTTGGCGGCACGACTAAACAGGTTGCGGAAAAACTCAGCGAGCGCGCTTTAGTGCGAGAGAAACGTCCCTCAGGGGTTAAAACCCCGACTCATTCTCTGGACCTTATCGGCACGGATAAATCCGTGCCCTTGTTACAAAACACCCCAGCGC
>DATJSB010000024.1:0-5862 GCA_035504315.1 Occallatibacter sp. | reverse complement strand
TCGCTTTCCTCCGTTCGGAAATTTCGCTTCTTCCCCTATCCGCCAATACTATAGCCCAGGAAATCCTCTGCGGCAGGGCCTGTTCGGCGCCGGCACTGCGGATTTTTGAAATTGAAAACCGGCGATTTGAGTTTCTTGCCTATCGGCGGCGACGGGTGGGTTGGGGTCTTTGATCGCCCCTTCCGGCAATTGGACCATTGCCGACCAACCGGCCAGCGGCGGTTCTCCAATTCCTATGGAGTCTCAATGCGCCTGCCAGGTGGCGTTTTCTCAAGGAAAACGCCGCGGAACGGCGTCGGTTCTGCTCTGCACCGATTGGAGAACCGCAATAAAAGTGATTGGCTCTGCGGGACCTCTGACTCATTAATTTGCTGAAAACTTGCAACCTAGTTCCATAAATGCCAATCAGGCAGCGCGGCAATGGACTGAGGGGCTAAGGCCCATCCGATTTTGCGCTCTTTACGACATGGGGCTCAGAGGATACCCCGCCGTGCCCTGACACAAAACCAGGAAGCGATTTGTTGAATGAGTTTCTGGAACAGAACACTGGCAGCTCATGGCATCTGGCTCCTGGATTCCTGCTTTCTCAGCGCGCGGATTACTAATCCGCGCGCTGAATCCCACCACCTGCCCGGTTTTTTCTTGCTCTTCCCGCCTTCGCGCCCCCATAATTCTGCACAATCACAGAGCTTTTCCTCCGTCTCCCCGGCCCCGTAGTTTCACCCCGTCTCTGCAGCGATCTTCTCCTCAGGAGGTCCCTATGGGCGCAACGCCGCACACCACTCCGCCGGCTCCTGCCCGACGCCAGTCATCGTCCGCCGCACACAGCCGCCGTCCCTGGTCCATCGACGACCTCGTGGTCATCGCCTTTGCTTTGCTGGGCTTTTGCGGCGGCGTCTTTCTGCCTCACTTCATGACCATGCCGGCCATCACCACCTCGTTTCTGCTGTCCACGGGGCTCGCCGCGCTTACCTACCGGTTTCTCGGCGGCATTCAGGGTGCGTCGATTACCATCGGCAGCCTCAAGCTCGGCGGCGCACTCGCTGCTCTGGTAGGCATTGCCATGCTCATCAACCACACCATGGTCGCGGAAACCACTCCTCCGCCTGCGCCGCCACCTCCTTCGCCTTTACACAAGGCCTACCACGTCACGGGCACGGTGGTCGACGACAAGGGCAACCAGGTCACGAATCTCGGGGTCGGCGACTTTATCATCTCCCCTCCCGGCATCAATCCCGGCTTCAACGGCAACTTCTCGGTCACCTTCGCCAACGGGGTCGACTTCGACAGCAAGCCGCTGTTCCCCACGCTCAGCATCAGTCACGGTTCATTGGTCTCCGACACCATCAGCCTGAAACCGGCCACCACCGACGACCTTGAGATACCGCTCGGCACCATCCACCTGCACGCGCCCACTGCCGCACCCGCGCAGGCCCGCGCGCCGGCCGCGCCCGACGGCGAGACCGCATCTCTCGTGCCGGCGCCGGAGGTCAAACCATGAACCGCCGCGCCCCGCTCACTCGCCTGTTTGTCTGCCTGGCGGCGACGGCCCTCGCCTCCGTTGCGGCTCATGCCGCCTCGGCCAGTGGAAAGCTGATCCACGCCAACGGCTCACCGGCCGCGGGGGTCACTGTCACGCTATCGAACGAGCGTGGACGCAGCGCGCCCGCACATTCCGACAGCAACGGCTCCTATACGCTGAACAACATTCCCGCCGGCCAGTATTACCTTGAGGTTTGGGTCAACCCCAGAACGCCACAAACCGTCCAGGTGACGGTCACCGAGCCAAGCACCACTATGCCCCAGGTAAAGGTGCGGTGAAGGCAGGATTCGTGAGGTGTGGTTCGTGGTGCGTGATTCGTGGGGGATATCCCCCCGGTATCTCCGGTAAATAAGTATCTCTATTTTCAGCTAATTACTGAAAAGTTGGCGCTGTAAATGTCTGAAAACAAACGCTGCCTTCTGCAAGCGTATGAAAATAAAAGCCTTACAGAGAGAACTTTGCGGGGTTCGAGAGCCGCGGCTCGGCTGGAAACTCCTTTACCGACTCTGACTGTAGCACGACCGGAGCTAATTGCCTGCAAGAGCCGTGGGTGTAGTAAGAGGTCGGCTTTGAAATGAGCGACCGCAGATCCTTGGCAAGCTCAGGGTAAGCTCTGGGCTACCCAACCTTGGTGGGAGGTCTAGACCCTGCTCACCTTCGGCCGTGCGCTCGCGCCCATGCTCTTGCCCCATTTCTTCACTTCTGCGCTCACAATCTCCGTGATCTTCCGCTGGAACGAAGTGACCGCAGCGGCCGGATCTTTGTCGGGGCCGTAATCGGGCCCTGACCGCTCGCGGAACCTCACAATCTCGAGGTCCAGCGCGCTCACCGCGCTGTAGCCCTGGATCCACTGTTCCTGGAAATGGAAGGCTGAGTTCATTGCCGCGGCGAAGCCCGCCAGCGCGCTCGGCAGCGCGATCCATGCTGCGCCTAATTTGAAGGCCGCGAACATGGGAGCCAGCGCCGAACCAAGCAGAGTAGCGATGGTAAGCCCGGTGAACCACCAGTAATTTGTGGTCACGCCCTTGTCATACAAGTCGTAGTACTGATACGCGAACGAGAGGGCAAAATCGCGCCTGTCCTCGTCGTTCGCGGCCATGGTGTAAAGCTCTTCGTCCTTCCAGCGTTCTTTGCGCATGTATTCGTCCCCCTCAGGTCAGGAGTGTTTTGGGTCAGGCGACCATTATGCCAGAGCGCAAATGCCCCGAGTCGGGACACGCGAGTGGTCCTGGCTCAAGACCGGCTTTGGTTTCCCTGCCGCATTCCCTGCTTACGGGAGCGTCAGGCCACTCGGGATGACAAGGGCGGGGTGGGGTCAGTGGTTTCACACGTCTCAAATCCCAGTTGGGTAGCACCCTATCTTTTGGGGATGCTCGGGCTGCCAGCGCTACGAGACAGTCGCTGGCTAATTTAGATAGTTGCCTCATAGTCTAAGTAAGTGTTATCTAAACCATAACGCTGCCATTTGCTTCCTTAGTTACGGCGCACTTTAGATAGCTTCCGCGTACTTTGATTTCTTCCCTTGGAAATTATTGCGGATTTTTTAGAGATTTTATATGCGCGCTTTATTCCATCAGGTGCTCAATCAAATTAGAGCAGTTCCAAACTTCCCGTTCATCGCACAAACGTGATTGCGTAAAACCGCAAGACAGAGTTGTCTTGTTGCCACAACACATTCAGGAACTGTGAGGGCCGGCCGCCAACGCGGTGTGCCGGTAACAAGACACACGTACGCCTATGGAGGTCTACCGATGCAAAATGCTTATACTCTCGTTGCGGCGCTGAAACAGCGCATTCGCAGGCACATTGAAGTCTGCGCACGGCGCAAGAGCGCCCTTCGCATCGCGGCAACATTCGTTACAACAGGACGCATAACGCTGGGCGTCGCATTCGCATGCGCGCTCTTTATGCTTTGTTCAGGTATCGCGAATGGGCAATCCACTTTCGGCACCATTCTCGGCACGGTGCAGGACAATAGCGGCGCGTTGATTCCCGGAGCGCTGATCACGGCGCAGTCGCTCGACGAGAACGACACGCGCACCACCACTTCAGGCTCGGGCGGCGAGTTTGTGTTCGAAAACCTGAAGGCCGGTCATTACAAAGTGACGATTCATAAAGAGGGATTTGCCGATTCCGTGATTTCTTCGGCTTTGCTGGAAGCCCGCCAGGAACTCCGCCTTCCGGTTACGCTTACCGTCACGGCAGCAGCCACGACGGTGGAAGTGAGCGCCGACGCAGCGCTGATCAATACCGAAAATGGAACCATCAATCATACGATTTCGAACATAGAAATCAGTCAATTGCCAATGAACACGCGGTCAGTTTCGAGCAGTCCTCTGGCGGCTCTGGCTGCATCTCCCGAGGTAACCAGGGACTCGCAGGGGAATATCGCGGTTGGAGGCGACACGGCGGCGCAGACAGGCTTCTCAGTGGATGGGATTTCCACGGCCAACATTCGTTACAACGGCGCGCTCGCTGACACTTATCCGTCTCTCGAAAGCATCGACGAGATGAAAGTAACCGCGTTCGACAACAATGCCGAGTTCGCTCAGATGGGCGACGTGACCTTCACCACAAAGAGTGGAACCAGTAAATTGCACGGCAGCGCGTTTGAGTATTTTCAGGACAGCGCCATGGATGCCACCGTTCTGAATTTCCCCGTCAAGGCTCCGCGAACCTTTAATACCTTCGGCGGCAGTTTCGGGGGCCCGGTGACGATTCCCAAGCTGTACAACGGGCGCGACAAGACATTCTTCTTCGCCGATTACGAAGGAAATCGCAAGACGCAGTCTTATCCGGAGGAGCTTCTTGTGCCGTCGGCGCAGGATTGGGCCGGCAATCTGAGCGATATCGTGCAGTATGTGAATAACGGATTGCCTTTGACCAACCCGTTTACCGGCGCGGCTTACACAAACAACACCATCCCCACCGGATCGTGCCCGGGTTGCATCAACCCGAACAATCCGGTGACTAAGGGTCTGGAGAGTTACTACCCCCAGGCCAACCCCAAGTTGAATCTCCAAACCCAGGGTTACAACTATCTGGACCTCGTGCCCGACCCCTCGAACTCTGACGCCTTCGATGCCCGCATCGATCACAACTTCAATGCGAAGCAGCAGGTCTTCGTTCGCTACAGCTTCAAGAACGTGTTCTATAGCGAGGCCAACAACGCCGGCGTCTATGGCCCCGCCAACGATTTTCTGCCCAATGTCGGGGCCAGCGAGCAGAATCGCAGCATGGTGGTTTCATACAACTATGCCATCACTCCCACGCTGGTGAACGAATTCCGTTTCGGGTTCGCCAATTACTACGAGAATGACTCTTTTCCGATTGAGGGGGCCACGGCCATCTCCGATCTCGGACTGGACTTCGATCATCCCGTTGGCATCGCCGCGCATCCCACGGCCCATGCCTTCCCCACCTTCATTTTCTCCGACGGCTCCGTAACCAACATCGGGCAGGACAAGGTTGGAAATACCATCTCGCAAAACATGCAATTTACCGACAATGTTACCAAGCTCATCGGCAAGCACACGCTGCGCTTTGGATTCGATGCGCGCAGAGAACATTTCAATGCCTTGATGTACTTCGCACCCTCTGACGACTTTGGCGAATTCACCTTCAGCGGCTCATGGACCAACTACTCTTTTGGCGATTTTCTGCTCGGCATGCCCGGCCCCTCTTACTTCGCGGTTATTGGTCCGCAAATGGATGCGCGCAGTGTCCACTGGGGCGTTTACGGCCAGGACACATGGCAGGTAAATCGGCATCTAACTCTCAATTTCGGATTGCGGTGGGAACTGCTTCCGCCCTTTGTCGAAAGCAATGGCGACATAGCAACCTATCTTACGAAGGGCAATAACTTGACCGTCGTGGTTCCCGACAAGTTCCCCAAATTCATCGCAAACAATTCGCTCCTGCAGCAGATCAACACGGGCTTTCTGCAGGGATTCAACGCATGTTCGCTGAACAGTGGATACAATCTGGCCTGTAATAACGTCGAAACAGCGAGTCAGGCGGGGCTTCCCCAAGGGCTTCGCGATTGGAATTGGAAGGATTTTGACCCGCGCGTCAGCTTCGCATGGCGTCCCTTCAACAACGACAAGACTGTCGTTCGCGCCGGCTTTGGCATCTATACCATGACAACTCTTGGGCCCATGTCATTCAACAGCGGCATCATCGCCCTCTCTGACCTGCTCACCTACAACAATGCTTTGCCGGGCAACTCCGGGTTCTTCCAGTTTCCCGACACTTCCCCTCCGGGCGCAGCGGCAGCTATAGGCGGCGGCGATTTCGAAGAGGCCAACGACCCGCACTGG
>DATJSB010000023.1:0-25427 GCA_035504315.1 Occallatibacter sp. | reverse complement strand
CCAACTCCTGCACAGCAACACGCCTTGACGTTACTCGCGGTTTCGCTCTGAAACCCAGCTGTAGTCAGTAACCATCTCTTTCCGGTTCTCCAAACCGCTGATAACTCAATCAATCCTGTATGCAGGCAGGAGGAACTTCGGGCTAGGGCCTGTATAGCCCAGAGCAAATCCATGCCCGTCTGCAACCCGTACCTCTCTAGTCAGACTAGAGTTGTGCCGAAGGCGGTGGTATTTGCGGCGGAGAGACGGGCAGCACGTTGCGCTGCTCAGCAGGCTGGTCTGGCGCGTCGGTCGTTTCCTCGTCGCCGATCTCGAAGATCGGTGTGCCCTTGGGAAGCTTCAAGCGACCGTCGACCAGATAAGCAACTACCACTCCTCCCGTGACTTCAGGAGCCAGCACAACCATAGGGAGCAGGTACTTCTTGCTCTTAACCAGCGACTCGGCTATGCCATCGACCGGGTGACTGCGGGGAATGCTACCCGGTATCTGCTTAATCACGAAGGCGCTCATGTTCAGACTGGGGTGCTTCTTTCCATATTTGACCAGATCGCGGGCGACCTGTTTGGGAGTCATGACACCCGCATCGGCGAGAAAATTACGGTGGATGGCGTGAGGCAGGTAGATGTCGAGTACCACACCGGAGAAGTCAGCGCAGTTATGAAACAGGAGGTTGAAGTGGCCGACGTTGCGGCGATCGTTAAAGGTGGCTATAAACATCCGGTCCTGTTCCGGCGTACTGTCTATCTGAAAGCCGTGGATGGTCCGGTCGAAGGAGGCGCCGACAAGCTGCGTCCATTCACCTTTCGGCGTCCCGCCCTCCGGGGTGTCCGGCGCAAGAGTGAGAAGATGCCGCCTGCGGTAGGCATCCCGCAGAGCTGCAGCCTGTTCTTTATCCACAGTGAGGGGAATATCGCTCGGCGAATCAACCGCGTACAGATAGCCAATCAGGGGCATGGCGATCCAATCATAGCCGTCGATTTTGTGGTAGCGGCTAATGACGCTGCCATACTCGCCATCGTGGCAGGGACGCAGCACAGTAGGGGAATCGGCGCAGATGTGATTGAAATACACCGCGGCGTGCCCGGTGGGATTCATCGCGCCAAATGCCCCATACGGCTCTTCCATCAGAAGCGCGACCGAGGCGTGAACGCAGATCGCTGGCCCTGTGAGAAGGCAGAGTAACAGAGCTGCCGTCCGAAGCGGCTTCGTCTTATGAAAGTTGCCGACTTTCGCTCGATTTCCCATACATCTATCTACATCTAAGATGTCTCCAGGGTGGCAGCCGTTGCTGCGCAGCCGGCACACTAATTCTGCCACCAACAGAATTCGGCGCCGGAAACAACCGGATGCGCAGGGAATTCAATCCGATTCTTCATTTTCACGATAAACGCACGGTGAGTCATCAACCATGATCGTGATCTAAACCCGCAAAATGGCGATCCGAGCAACGAACGCTCAACTTCAGCAACGTCGTTAGAGGTTTTTTCCGTTGATCCTGCAATCTCGCGTCAAGCCGTCGGCTAACTCGGAGCCCCGGGTTCGCTCCACAGCGGGTCTCGGTGAAGCCAATAGTTATGTCGAGATCCCTTCGCAGAAACAATTGGGAGATAGATCCTCCATGACGCCGCTTTCGACTGGAGGGCTTGTGGGCCGGTTCGAAATCGTCGAGGCATAAAGCGAGCGTCTGGGAGGCAAATTCCGGGCTTCCGGGCGAGTCACCGGCTATTCGGACGTTACTGGTCGATTAAGTTCCCCACACGTCTTCGGCATGGATTAATTCGGAATGAATGGACCGAAAGATGTCCAAACCGAGACACCGAAGGCGCGGCCGGAAGATTTTGCGCTGATTTGTGCTGCTGCAGTGGACTTTGTGGATTTGTTGGGCATTTGGGAAATTGTAGAATCTGTAACTTACATGTTTTCAATGCGCCCAATCGCCGGTGCCCCATATCCCGCCTTTGCGACATGGGATAGCACGAACTCCGACTCACTCGTCTCGATCAATTCCGAAAATGCATGCCGACTGCCCGCTGCATTGCAGTTTATTTGCTCTCATTGCGTTACATTCAAAGCGGGGGTGATGAGGTGCGACTGCTCCCTGCGCTGCCAGGCCCGAATTTATCAGCGTAAGTCCTTTATTCTCCACGCTAGCAGGCAACCCGTTTACTTTCTTCAGGTTGCATCGAAAGTAAAACGCCAAACCGATGAAAACAAAGACACTTTCTTACAGGCAATACCGGGGGGTATACCACCCCGACGGTTCAGGGAACGAAATCTGACTCAGTCCCCTGGAGGCACTTCGATGTCAAATCCCTTCAGCGCCGACATTCTCATCCAGGCGCCGGACCCCGGGCAGGCCGCGGCGTTCTACGTCGATCAACTCGGCTTTGCCATCACCGGTACCGAGCCGAATATGATCAACCTGCACGGCAAGAATATCAACCTGTTCATTGAGAAGGGTCCGCCGCTCGGGCCGGTTCTTGAAGTCACGGTTCAGGACGTCGCCGAGGCGCGGTCCCGGCTCGTAGCTCAAGGCTGCCAGGTGGTGAAAGACGAGCCCTGGTTTCCCCGTTGTTATGTTCGCGATCCGCATGGATTGATCTACAACCTCACCTCCTGACCGGAGCCTCGACTTCAAATGAGCCCCCAGCCGCTGGTACTGGTTCTTGCTGCCGAAAGCGATCCGCAGCTTGCAATGTTAGGCAACGTTCCCCACGTCGCCGGCACGTCGCTCCATGCCTTCGCCAACGTGGTCTCCCATGCTGAAGCGATCCTTCACTGGTCGGGCGACCGCGAGGTTCTGCGGCAGGTTTTTCTCGCCTGCCCCCGGGTTCGCTGGGTTCACTCGCGCAATGCCGGTCTCGACAACACTCTGTTCCACGAACTGGTTGAGAGTTCCATCCCGCTCACCAACGGAAGCGGTGTTTTCAGCCAGTCTCTGGGCGAATTTGCTCTCGCTGCGATTTTGTATTTCGCCAAGGATTTCCCGCGCATGCTGCGCAACCAGCGGTCGCAGCGATGGGAGCAGTTCGACGTGGAAGAGATCGCCGGCCAGACTGTCGGAATTGTGGGCTACGGCGACATCGGCCGCGCCGTCGCCTCGCGCGCGCATGCCATGGGAATGAAGGTTCTCGCGCTCAAGCGCCATGCGCTCGCGGCGGCCGATCCGCTCATTGAGCGGTTCTACGCTCCCCAACAGATGTTGGAGATGCTCGCGCTATGCGATTACGTGGTGGTGGCCGCGCCGCTCACCCCTGAAACGCACCACCTGGTCTCTGACGCGGAGTTCGCAGCGATGAGGCCATCGGTGGTTGTAGTTAACGTAGGCAGGGGCCCGGTCATCGATCAGTCTGCGCTGGTGCGCGCACTGCGTGACAAAAAGATTCGCGCCGCCGGCCTCGACGTCTTTGAGCAGGAGCCGATTCCTGAGGGCGACCCTATCTGGTCGTTCGAAAACGTCCTCGTCTCTCCGCACACCGCAGACCATACCGCTACGTGGCTCAGCCAGGCGATGCAGTTTTTTCTTGAGCAATACCAGCGCTTCTGCAACAACGAGCCGCTTGAGAATGTGGTAAACAAGCCGCTGGGCTACTGAACTGGGCCGCGGGTTACAGCGGTTCCAGAATCGCTATGCCCAGGAGCCACGGCTGCTGAGTGGCATTTTCCTCAAGAAAATGCCACCTCTCACTAATCTCAAGGGGGCACATGAATTCTGGAACCGCTCTAAGAGATGCCCGCGGCCGCCACAGGCTGCTTCTTCAACACGGCAGCGCTCTTCTCATCAAACAGAATCGTGCCCTCGAACTTCCTGAACTCGGCGGCCCTGTCTGCAGGCAACCCGACTGCTTTCACAATCAGCTCGCGATCGTAATGCAGCACGTTTCCCTTCGCCGTTACTGTAGAGTGATAACTTCCGAAGTCGGTCTCGATGCTGACCGGATCGGGCAGATCGTCAATCACGTAACCAGCTGGAAGCGTGATATCGAAACTGTCGTGCCAATGCCCGGTGGCGCCAAGATCGATGGGGAAGGTGCGGGGCCTGTCGTCGAATGGAATCGCATCGTCGCCTACCACGCGCGGCCGTACCAGAAGCAATGGCCCCGCGTTGTGCGCATACTTTGGCACTGCCACTTTCAAATGGATCTCGAGCGGTTTTTCGAGGTCGGGAGGTTGCACAAACTCGAGGGAGTCCAGAGTAACTCCGGGCAGATCGCGCGCCATCATTCTTTCCACCGCGGCGCTCCGCTCCTTCTCGTCGCTGTCCTTCAGATCGAGCCGCAGTTCCGCTCCTTCGGGCCCCACGCTGGTGATGTCCACTTTTCCCGTCAACGTTCCATCGGGACCGATCGCAAAGGTTCCCGTCTCCTCCGCTCCGTTCGCTTCAGGAGGCAAAATGGGCAACGCCAGCACCTGGCTCGCTTCGCCCGCCGAGAACAATCCGTAGCTTCCCTGCTCATAATTGGGCAGGTTGCCCACCGGCACGCGCTCGTTCGTCGGATCGAATATCAGATAGCGCTTGCCGTCTTTGCCTTTGGCGATTGCCATCAGCCTGAGATCGTTTACGTCGGCCGGCACTTCGACTGCCGTAATCATGTGGTTTCCGTATAGCGAGGGCGCATCGGGGTCGACAACGCCGCGGCGGTCGTCGACCATCACGTAGTGAGCTTGAATCCCCACGGCCGCGAGCATTGAAATCAGCAGCGTGGTCTTGTCTTTGCAGTCGCCGTATCGATTGCGAAAGATATCGCCTGCATAGTGCGCCTGCAGTCCGCCGATGCCGCGGAGCACGATGAAGTATTGCACGTTTTTCTGGATGTATTCAGTAATCTTCTGAAGCTTCGCATAGAAATCCGGCGCGCCGGCAACCAGGCTCTGCGCCTGTGAAGTAATCTCAGGTGTTGGGTCGGATCGGTTTTCCTGGAGCTTTGATACCCATTCGCCCAGCGTGCGCCACTCGTTGTCGTTGCCCGCAGCCGCAGTATCACCCCACGAAAAGGATGCACGCGCAGCCAGAGCGGAATACGAGAACGTGGCCCTTACGTCGCGAAGATCAAGGGCCTTCATGTCCTTCACCTCCCAGCGCCACTCGCCCGGTGCCACCTGTTGGGGAGTTTGTGCGGGGTAGCGGTGCCAGCTGACAAAGTAGGATTGGCCGGGAGAAAGATTGAGCTCGAAGGCCTGGTAGACGGCGGGGATCTCGGACTGAAACTCCCAGACCTGCTCGTGCATATAGCTGCGCAACACTTCTTCAGACTCGCAAATCACCACGGCTCCGGGATCTGCCGCCGGGGGACGCACGATGCGCGCCTTGGCCGTCGAAAGCATTACTGGGATGTTGGGATCGCCTTTTTCGTAAAAATCGGTATCTTTGGCCGGGTACTGTTTCTGGTCCGCGCCAATCGTCCATTCGTGAAAATAGTTGATTTTCTCGTCAACGTCGTAGCTCACGGCACACTGGGAAAATTGGCGCCCCTGCGGCTGAAGAATGCGGATAGCGTAGCGCTCACGCTCCACGGCGCGCCCCTGGGGGTCGATGGTCTCGACGTATTCATCCGAGAGCAGCACAGCCGGCGCATCTTTCGCATAGTCAGGCGTCTGGATTTTGTACGCGTCCAGGCCCCATTGCGGCACAGGAAGGTCCCTGTTGAAGATGCTGGCGCGCGCAGCAGGCGCAATAGCGGTCAGAAACGCCGCGAACACGAACACAGGGACCGATATGACGGTGGACTTGCGCATGATCAGTTTCCTTTCTGCGCCGCAGAGTGAACAAGAACGATCTGTTGCTGATCGGCTGAGGCCACTTTGAGATAGAAATCGTGAAGATCGGAGTACTTATCGGGGCCGAGTAAAGTAAAGTTGCGCGCAAAGATCCGCGCCACCTTCAATGCGCCGCTTTCCATTCCTGAATTGATTCCCAGCGCCGCGAATCCCGGCCATTTTACGTCGTCCGATTTTGGTGATCCCTCGACCGAGTATCCCCCGGGCAGGTAGTAATTTACCACGGATCTTACAAGCCCCGGATAGTGAACATCGATTGGCGTTGAGCGATTGGGTTGGGCGGTGAACGGATGCTTGCTTCGGGAGTCGAAGAACAGCCCGGGCAAAATGAAGTACTTGCCCGAGGGCGCGCCGATACTGCCGCTGATCTGGAGCACCGCCATCAGGCTCGATTCATACTCATCCATGCCCACGAAGTGATCGAATTTTGCATCTACTCCCTCGGGCAGGTCATCCTGAATTTCCTCAAGGAATTGTTTCTTGACCTCTTCCGGATCGTTCTCGAGCGATTTCTGGCGCCAGTAGATTGCATCATTGCCGTCCATCGTGACACGGGCAGTTCCATCGACGTTGCCCTGCTCGCCAATGGTGAGATCGGCGAAGTAGAGCGATGTGTTGTCTTTATAGCTTTCCGCCGGCGTGTAGCTGATGACCGCGCCGCTATCGTTGAACTGCAGTCCGCCGGCGATGCGGTGCATCCAGACCAGTCTTCCGAATGGGCAGAATCGCTCTCCGGGATCGAGATAGGTTGTTTTGCCGCCGAGTTCAAGCGCAACGATGAAATCTGTCAATTGGTCGACACTTAAATACCCAGGATCGAAGATGCTATCGCTGCGCGGAGCGAGCCACATGGGCGTTGCTTTGAGTCCGGCCGCGCGCGCGAGCGCCACATACAGCAGCGCCAGTTCGTTGCCCGTCCCGGCCTGGTTCTTCCACACGTCGCCTGCGGTGCGGATCGATTTCAGCTTGTCTTTCTTGCGCTCGGCCTCTGACTTCGCCCGGCTGAAGTCGGTGTTGTCAAGCTTCATAATGGCGGCATAGATTTTTCGCGCCTTTTGCTCGTCACTGTCCGAGGAGGAAACAATGCCTCCGACGGCATCCTTCAGCTTGCCTGTGGGATTGGTAAACGATTGAAATCCCATTCCCAGGAAATCGCCGGTCCTTTGCCAGAAATCCTGACCCGAGATTGCGCTGGTGTAGTAAAACTCCACGTGCTCGCGGATGGTGTTGATCGGCGGCATCCAGTCGTCGTCGGGAGTGGACGGAATGTCACTCAGATCGATGGTGAACGCACCGTGATCCCGGACGATCGGGATTTTGGCGTCACGCGGAGCGGTCTCTACCATCAGGTGGGTCGACCCGTAGCCTGCGGTTCCCGGCCTGAAGCTGAAATGCTCTTGGTGGACGAAGTAAGGCTGCTGAATGTCCCAGTACGGCGGGGCAAGCATGCCATCTTCGCGCTGGATTTTGAGACGATACTCGATAATGCTACCCACTTCAACGCTCGGTAAAGTAAACACCGCGCTGTCTTCCTGGAATTTCCTGGTCTTAAAATCAACCAGGTCCTCAGGCTTTGTTGTAAGGGGAATAATCGTCCCGTCAGGGTGAATGGTGCGGCCCTGGATATCGGTCAGCTTCACTTCGCCTCGCACATAGGGTATGCGAATGGAGGCGAGATCCTTGCCCTTTTCAGTCAGCACTTTGATGCGCTCGTAGATCGTCTGATAACTGTGGGCGTCGTCAGTATCCTTCTCCAGGTAGAGATAGACGGCTGCGGCGCCGGGAGCCTTCGGATCCGAGGTCATCCTGAGATCGTCGGGGCTGGGGGTTTGAAACTGAGCGACCGCAAGCGCCGGCGCAAGCACAAACAATGAAATAGGCACCAACACGCCGGACACCCGCTTTTGCGCACAGGCGCCGATCTGCAGGACCCGAAATGTATCAATGCGGTAAGTCATCCAAGCCAGTCTTTCCCAGATTCATGGCTGCGGATAAGCAAAAGCAGATATGGCCGAGCGAGAGAGTGCCGCGGTTCGTCTCCTGAATCAGTTTCCTTTCGACGCCTGCGTTGTCGTCAACACCAGTTGTTCCTGGGCGGTGGCTGCTACTTTCTGGTAGAACCCGCGCAGATCCTGGTACTCATCCGCCTTGGCGGTTGAAAATCCGCGCGCTATAGAATACGCAACTACGAACTTGTCCGGGCTCGCCTGGCTTTTTACGATGAGCACCGCGTGACCTGCCCAACTCACTTTATCGTCCTGCGGCGCTCCTTCCACGGTCATGCCGGCCGGCAGATTATAGGTAACGATATCCGTGACGCGTTCAGGGAAATGCATATCGACCGGCTCGAGCCGCTTCTCCTGGTCAACAAACGGGGTTTTGGCCCGGCTCTCGAAGAAGAATCCCGGCATCAGCAGCCGCTTGCCCGCCGGTGTTCCAATGGAGCCTGTTACCTTGATCATGGCGATCAAATTGGAATCGGGTGTGTCCAATCCAAGAAAATGATCGACATGCGCTTCGACCCCGTCAGGAACGATTTCTTCCAATCCCCGGTCAAACTCCTTCTTCACTTCGGAGATGTCGTTTTCGAGGGCACGTTGCCGCCAGTGCAATGCGTCTTGGCCGGTAATGACGAATGTAAATGTTCCGGTGAAGGCGCCATGCGGATCGAGAGTTAAGTCGGCATTGCGGGTAATGGTGTTGTCAACATAGCTCTGCGCAGGAGCAGACATCAGCGCCATTCCCTGGCCGCTCTCACGGATGCCCCTCGCTTCGGCGTGTCTCCAGCCAAGCTTTCCGAATGGGCACATTTTTTCGCCTGGATCCAGCAGCGTCTCCTTGCCCGCGTCGTTCAACACCACCAGAGTATCGTCGAGCTGCGAGAAACTCATGTAAGTCGGATCGAAGACCCCCGTGCTTCGATCGACGAGCTTTGCCGGATATGCCGTGATGCCCGCGGCGCGAAGCATGGCCAGATACAGCAATGCAATGTCTTCGCTTGAACCGCTCTTCTGGTTCCACGTGTCCTCGGCGCGTTTCACTTCCTTGAGCCTGAGCTCCTTGCGCTCCGATGCGGTCTTGGCACGCGAGAAGTCGGTGTTATCGAGCGCCTGGACCGCGTCGTACAGTTTCTTCGCCTTCACCTCGGTGCTGTCGTTGGGCGAGATAATACCATCCACAGCAGCTCTGATGGTCTTGCTCGGGTCGGCAAAATGATCAACGTCTTTCGACCAGTACTTTGCCTCGTTCAGCCAGAAAGTGGCGGCGTCTGACGACGGCATGTAGTAGAAGAAGACCTTGTAGAGCAGGACGTCTTCAGGCGGCATGTACTCTTCAACGGGGGCCGGTGGAATGTCGGTGAGATCGACAGTGTAGTGTCCGGCGACATCCTGCTTCACGTCGACGCCCTTGGGCAGGTTTCTCCACCACATCAGGGTGTTGATCGTTTGACCGCGCTCATTCTGCAGGTAGTGGCCGCTGCCAAACGAATTACCAAGCCAGAATGCCTTGTCGGGCGTAAACGAGTAGTGAGCCTTGTGCACAAAATAGTCTCTTTGAATATTCCATAACGGCGAATTATATTGATTGTCTTCATAGCGCAATTGGTATTGATACTCAATTACGCTGCCCACCTCTACGCTCGGCAGCGTAAACACCTTGCGTCCGATTCTGACATCCCCTTTCTTCTCGTAAAGAAGATCCTCCGGCTTTCCATTCAAGGGGATGATGGTTCCGTCAGGGTGAATGGTGCGACCTCTGATATCTTCCACCTTGAAGGGACCACCATAGGGCACTTCGACGGTGGCGAGTTCCTTGCCCTTATCCGTCAAAACTTTGATTCGCTCGTAGTCGAGCTGATAGTGCATCGTGTCGTCGTCGATCTCTTTCACCTCGAGATAAACCGCCGCCGCTCCCGGCGCCTTCGGGTCAGTGGTCATCCGCAGCTCGTCCTGGTTGGGCGGCTGGAACTGAGCGTTGATAATGGCTGGAAAACAAGGCACCAGGAGCAAAAGCAGACATGGCAGTGACATAGGAGCCCGGAATTTCATGTGCTACACCTCTTCGCAGCAGTCTTTCTAGGAAATAGCGCAATTTTAACCCCAGATGGTTAACCCGAGCGCGCGATTTTTAATGTGCCCCTGAGATTCCGCGGTTTCCGAGCATGGTGGCTACCAGCGCCAGCGGTAAACCCATCACGTTGAAGTAGCACCCTTCCACGCGAGGGATCCATTTGGCGGCCAATCCCTGGATTCCGTAGGCTCCGGCCTTGTCCATGGGCTCGCCGGTCGCGATGTAGGCCTCGATTTCCTCGTCAGAGAGCGTCAGGAACCGAACTGCCGTTGTCTCGGCAGCCACTTCCACGCCCTGCTGCGTCACCAGCGCCACTCCGGTAATGACCCGGTGGCTGCGCCCCGAGAGCATGCGCAGGATTCGCGCAGCGTCTTCTCGATTTTCGGGTTTACCGAGGATATGCCCATCGAGCGTCACCGTCGTGTCGGCGCCCAGCACCGCCAGAGACTGGAGGTCCGTAACGCAGGGTCCGATTGCGTCCGGGACCTCGCACTCAGCGCCTGCGGCAATTTCATCGAATACGGCCTGCGCTTTTTCTCTTGCGAGGCGCGTGACGTAGATAATTGGGTCTTCGCCTGGCTTGGGGTCTTCAGGCAGGTGAGCCGGCCGCACGGCGAAGGTGAATCCTGCCTGCGCCAGCAATTGGCGGCGGCGTGGCGAAGCCGAGGCAAGAACCAGCATATTGAGATTATGGCAGCGCCACCCCACCGGCCCGCAGCCGCAGAACTTACACAGTTTAGACTTGAAGCAGCGCACGCCAACTAAGAAGCCGGCGGGTTAGGATTGCTCGAAAATGCATTTCAATTTTCGCTTCACGGCCGTTGAAACTCTGTGGACCCTGAACTTTGCGGCCATGCTTGTTTTGCTCGTGGTTCTGCTCGGACGCGAGCGTATTCGAAGATTTCCGATCTTTACAAGCAGCATTGTTCTTATCGGGCTGAACATGCTTGCCCAGAACCTGCTCGCCCACAGGCTCGCACCACTCGTTTCAACCACGATGTTTCTGGTACTTGCCGACCTGGGGGTCATGATCGCACTGTTGCTCGCGATCGAGCTTGCACGCCGGGCATTCAGCACCGCACGTTGGCCTGCGTGGGTTGCCGGCAGCCTCATTTTGCTCGGCGGCGCAACGGCTGTCATGGTCTTCTGGGGCCAATGGCCTGCCGCAAAAACTGTGTTCGATCGATCCACCCTCGGCCACCTTCGCCTGATGCAACTGATTGAAGAGAAAGGCGACATGTTCAATGAAGTTCTGGCGGTGGAATTGTTCGCCCTGGTCGTGGTCGCCGGGCGGCTTTTCAAAACGGGCTGGCGCAGCCACACGCAGCAGATTCTGGCGGGCGTATCGGCCACTTCGGCCATGGTGATTATCGAGCGGGTGATCTGGCAGGCAATGACTCACAACATGCCCCGCACCAGAGAGGGATACAACCACATGATTGACCTGCAGAGTGATCTGCTGAACGCGAACAGCATGGTGCTGCTGGCGGCCATGATCTGGTGGATCGTGTGTTTATGGGTCGATGAACCTGGAACTACTCCCGTGGCTGCCGGCGGCGATGCACCGGCGAATACCGCCGCGGACACCCCTGAAAGGTGGCTTGAGAATCCGTCTGACACTGGCGCCGCGCCAGGAGCTTAACTGGTTGAGCACACGCGCTCGAATCCTCGGCCTTGGACTGTTGGCTAGTGCGGTCGGCCGGGCAGCACAAAATGTTCCGCGCAGCGGGGTTCGTAGAAGTCGCCGGCCATAATGATGGGACTGGTGTACGGAGCAGGCTTCCCATCGACCAATCGTTGCGGATAGAGCGCCCTGGCGCCACAGGCGCAATAAGCCACCAGCTCGGTAATGTTGCCCGCATAGATGCGCACCAACCAGGAAAGATCGAGCATCTCGCCGAAGGGCAACCCGCGAAAATCGAGTTCGAGTCCCGAAACCATCACATCGTGGCCGGCTTCGAGCAGTCGCTTGGTAAAAAGGAAGAGATCTGAGACGAACTGACCCTCGTCAATGGCGATACACTCGATCCGCTTGCCAATCTCCTGCTCCGTGGCAGCGATAACCGGGAGTACCGACCAAGGGTCGGCAGAACGAAACTCCACTGCCTGCATTTTAATGCAACCATTATGGTTACGGCTCTCGACCAGCCCCTGAGCGGCTTTAGTATCGTCGCTCGGCTTGAGCAACATCACCTGCTGGTGCGCGTATTCCCGGCGGATCTCAATGCGGCGCAGCAGTTCAGCCGTTTTGTTGCTGCGCATGGGGCCAACAATAAGCTCGAGTTTGCCAGGAACAGTGCTCAATGGCGCTCCGCGAGTAAGGGGTGTGGATGTAACACTGGCATTCTACGACGGTCAGCGCCGTTCCCTGCCCTGTTAAAGGTGTGGACGTTGAAGGGAAAAATGTTGGTCAAGGCGCGGGATTTCGTTGACCCACTGCCAGATAGGACAAGAGCCGGAGTGGGCATAGTGTGGCGAAAATGCCACAGTACGGAAAACCGGAATTGCGTCTAATCTTTCTTGTTGGAAGGGCTTTTGGGTGGTTCCCGAACGCCGGCCAGTGGTTTCTTGAGTTTGCTGCCATGGATTCTCGCAGAAGAGCCAGGCGGCGGCAGCAAGTAGGTTCGCGGATAAGTCTGCATGGTGTATCAGGGCCATGGGACAAGTGCACAAGCTGCCGTAACCGATTCAGGGAGAAGTATTTGGCACAATCTGCACACGTTGAACAGACAATTGAGGGTCCGCTCGAGTTTACCGGGGTGGGGTTGCACTCCGGGGCGCCTGTAACCATGCGCCTGTTGCCTGCCCCAGGCGGCTCCGGAATTGTATTCAGGCGGACAGATCTGGACAATTTTGAGATTCCCGCCACTGGTCGAAACGTGGCCAAGGTGAGTTATGCAACCAGCCTGATGCGGCAAGGGGTGCTGATTTCGACAACTGAGCATCTGCTTTCGGCGTGCATCGGAATGGGAATCGACAACGTTATTGTTGAGCTCGACAACCTGGAGCTGCCGATCCTGGACGGAAGCGCATTGCCGTACGTCGAGGCTTTTCAGAGCGTCGGGATCAGGGTGCAGCGCCGGAAACGCGAAACGATCAAGGTGCTGAAGCCCGTTGAGGTACGAGAGGGAAACAAGTTCATCGGCGTATATCCGGGACCGGGTTACCGAATCTCGTATGAGATCGATTTTCCTGCGCCGATCGGAAAACAGAAGACTTGTGTCGACCTGGCTGCGGAGATGTACGGCCAGGAGATTGCGCCGGCACGAACCTTCGGCTACAAGGCCGACGAACAGAAGCTGCGGGATATGGGATTGATCCGCGGAGCCAACAGCGAGAATGCCATTATCCTTGGCGCCAACGGTCCTAAGAACGGGCCATTGCGGTTCGATGATGAATATGTGCGGCACAAGGTGCTGGATCTTATCGGGGATCTGGCGCTCGCCGGCAAGCGTATTGAGGGCCACGTTGTGGCGGAACGCGCCGGACATGCGATGCATACGGCATTTGTTGCGCGGCTGTTGAGGGACCGGTCGGCTTGGGAGCTGGCGCACATACCGGTGGCTGAGGCGGTGCCGGAAAGGCGAACCGACGAAGCGGTTGGAACGCCGGTATTGGCAGGGGCGTAGAGCGCGGAGCCGATTCTGCGACCGTTCTGGTCGCGATCAAATCAAGCAAACAAAATGCGCATCGGGGCGGGGGCGTCGTAGCTCTTACCCTGGTCGGCGAGCTTTCCGGTTTCCGGGTCGCGGGTAAAGACGCTGATCAGGTTCGAGTCCTGATTCGCTACAAGCATCCAGCGCTCGGTGGGATCGAGCGTGAAGTTACGCGGTGTTTTCCCTCCGCAGTTGGAGCGGGCAATGGGTGTGAGCGCTCCGGTCTTGGGATCGGCTGAGAATGAATAGAGAAAGTCGTTGTCGCGATTGGCAAAGTAGACAAAGCGGCCATCTTTGCTGATGACCGTGTCGCAACCGCGGGTGGGGCCGTGGTAGCCCGACGGCAGCAGTTCGATGCGCTTGACGAGCGAGAGGCTTCCACCGGCAGAATGCCATTCGAGAACGTCGACCGTGGAGGCGAGTTCGTTCATCGAGTAGGCAGTGTGACCATTGGGATGGAAGTGGAGAGTTCGTGGCCCCGAACCTGGCGCAGCCGTGTACGTACCGGTTGGCGTGAGCATTGCAGTTGCCGAGTCGAGGCGATAGATGTGAATGCAATCGCCCCCGAGATCGTTGATGTAGACGTAGCGATTGTCGGGCGAGAACGACACAAAGTGGGCGTGAGCGGACTCCTGGCGGTCGGCATTGGGACCGTGGTGTTTGTAGTGCTCGGTCCAAACAGCCTGGCTAAGTTTGCCCTCGAAGATACGGAAGCTGGCGGCGCTGCCCCCCATATAGTCGGCAGAGACGAGCGTGTGGCCGGTAGCGTCAACGGCAACATGGCAGGTGCCGATGCCGGCCGAAGGTTCGGCTGAAAGCGGTTTGAGCTGGCCCGCTTCAAGCTGGAAGCTGGCGACTTCGCCAGCGTGTTTGCCTTCGAAGGAATCGATCTCGCAGGCGGCGAAGATGTATCTCATACCGGGAGACAAACAAAGCCAGTCGACGTTCGGGATCTTTGCCGCGACGCCAGCCGGCGTGAGCGCAGCCGTGGCTGGATCCCAGTCGTAGGCGAGGATACCGTCGGGAGTGCCGGTGCCGACGAAGACGCGTGTGCCCGAGGGAGTGCTCATTCCCTGGGCGGCCATGAAATGCGGAGCGGCGGCAAGTGTGACGGCAGAGGCGGTCTTAATAAACGCACGGCGGGAGAGGTCTCTCATAGCGGAGATCATTTTCGCCGATGGGGCCCGGTGCACGCCAGCGTGGTTTGGAAACGAGGTGAAATGCGATGAGGGCCACCGGTTCCTTCTAGACTTGAAAGCGGGAGTAAGCCTTGTCGCAGTTCATTAATCTTGTGCGCATCCCCGCGTTGGCGATTCGTCAGCATGTAAGCCCATTGAAGCCGCTGGAGATTCTGGGAGAAGATGTGCTGCGGTTGCATGTGTGGCCCAATGATATCGACCTGAACATGCACATGAACAACGCGCGTTACCTCAGCATTATGGATTACGCGCGTATGCACCTTCTGGCGCGGATCCGACTGCTGGAACACATCATCCGCTCGCGGTGGCAGCCGCTGGTGGGTGCGGTGTGGGTAACCTACCGGCGGCCACTGCCGGTGTTCTCAAGGTTTACACTCACTTCGCGGCTGGTGTGCTGGGACGAGAAGTGGTTTTACATCGAGCAGACCTTTGCCAATGCGGAGAAGCAGTGCGCGATCGGCTGGGTGAAAGGTGCGCTGCGAGACCAGCAAGGAACGCTCGATCCGCAAACGGTGATTGACGGCGTGACTCCCGGCACCTTCAGCCCTGAGATGCCGGAAGCTTTCGCCGCTTGGAATCAGCTCACCCGCGAAAAGCTGCTTAAAGACTGCCAGTAAAAAGCAGCTTGCGAGCTCGAATACCGGTTGCCTTTGCCTGGACCGGCGCCATGTGCTCTGTCGACCTGGCTCAGTCCAGTTTGAAGACGACGTTGACGGTGGTTTCAACCTCGACGGGCTGGCCATTGAGAAGATACGGACGATATCGCCACTGTGCGACCGCATCGATCGCGGACTGAGTGAGCAAAGGCGAGCCGCTGACGACGTGAAGATTCTCGATCTGGCCGGACTTCGAGATGGTAGCCTGCAAAACGACTGTGCCCTGCGTGCCGGTGGCTTTGGCAATCGGTGAATATACAGGGATAACTTTACGGAGCAGCAACCCCTCCATCAAAACCGACGGCACGGCGGTGGGTCTCTTCGGTTTGTTTTCGACGACCTGCACGTGTCGCTGATTATTGAAGACGTTGTCGGGGCTGGTGTTGTTGTTGCTTGACATTCCCTCCCAGATGCCCGGCCGGTCGAGGACTTCGGGCGCGGTGACGTCCGCGATCTTGTCCGGAATCGTGCGCGGTGCAGAGAAAGTATTGGGATCAAAGGTCGGGTGCACAACAACAGCGCCCGGGGGAACGTGGACCGGTTTGGGCGCTTCCGGCGGAGGTGTCGGCGCTTCAATCAGCATGATGCTGGAGACGCGCGGAATCGCTCCAGGGTAAATAAGTGGAATGAGAATGAGCGCCAGCAGGATGGAGGCGTTAAGCGCAAAGGTCACCAACATCCACCTGGGGCTGCGCGTGCGGATCTTTCCTGTGGATTCGAACGTGGAGTCTTCAAACATGGCGTGCCTCCCGATGCGAAACATGCGTGGCGCAATCGGGAAGCGCACGATGACTCGGACACACCAGCGCGATGCCGCACCGCACCAGGTATGGCGCGAGGCGGAGGGTCTAAGGCCCGCCGCTCATCCCGATCAGAACCACTGTGCTCATGTAGACACCGTGGCACGATAAACTGTTCCCGCGCAGGGGAGAGAAAATCGAGGTAGCCAGACACCGCGTCCCTTTCGAAACACCCCGGAGCATCGGAGCTTATCAATGAGTAAGTTCAGGAATGGATTGATCAGTCGTTCGCGAACAGTGCCTATTGCGGTCGTTGTGTTCGCCGCCCTGGTTGCCTCGGGCGCGCAAACTCCGGTCGCGAACGCGCCCGATCCGGCAGCAACGCTCAACTACATTCATGCGAGTTGGGATTCGCTCACGCGATCGGTGAGCGATTGCGCGGCGCTGGCCGATCCCAAAGTGAATGGGACGCCGGTGCTTTATTTCCCGGCAGAGATGCCGATTCCCGCCGACGTGAGATCTCTTGAGCAGAAGTGCCATGCGCGTGTGATGAACCTGCCAAAGAAGATTGTTAAGCTGGGCGACCTGATGCCTCAGGCACTGGCCACCGAGGGACTGCTGTATCTGCCAAATCCCTACGTAGTACCCGGCGGGCGTTTTAACGAGATGTACGGATGGGACAGCTATTTCATCCTGCTTGGTCTCGAGGCCGATCGTCACGAGGCGCTGGCCAAGGGGATCGTGGACAACTTTCTGTTCGAGGTGGAGCATTACGGAGGCGTGCTCAATGCGAACCGAACGTATTATCTGACTCGATCGCAGCCCCCGTTTCTGACGTCGATGATTCGCATGGTGTATGAAGATCGGGCGAGCTTCGCGGCCACCCCTGAGGGACGCGCCGAAGCGAATGCATGGCTGGCGCACGCATACGAAGTCGCCGAAAAGGATCACTCAACGTGGACGCGCCCGGAGCACAAGGCGGGAGTGACGGGATTGGCGCGGTACTACGACTACGGCTCAGGGCCGATACCGGAGATGGCCGACGCGAGCACGTACTACGTGGATGTGATTCGCGCGCTGGTCGAGCATCCGACCCCGGCTGGAAATGCATTCCTGGTGAAGGGATCGGAGCGTCCGGATGCGGCTGAGGCGGCGAGGCTGAAGCTCACAAGCTGCGACGTGAACGCCAGCGTATTGTGCATGAAGGCGTGGTTTGGTGGCTACAGGCTTACGCGTGATTACTACGAGGGTGACCGGGCAATGCGCGAATCCGGGTTCGACCCGAGCGACAGATTCGGGCCGTTCTCGGGTGCAACGCACCACTATGCCCCGATGTGCCTGAACAGCCTGCTTTATCGCTATGAGCGAGACATGGCGCATTTCGCGCATTTGCTGGGCAATCCAACGGATGCGGCGCACTGGGACCGCGAAGCGAACGCGCGGTATGCGGCGATCCAGCGATATTTATGGCGTCCGAAGGAAGGCGTGTTTGCCGATTACGATTTTGTGCACGCTCGTGCGTCGGACTATGCATACATTACGTCTCTGTATCCGCTGTGGGCGGGAGCGGCGACGCGCGAAGAGGCGAACCAGATTGAAGCGAAGCTGAGCTTGTTTGAGCGGCCGGGAGGGTTGTCGATGAGCAACACCAACACGGGACTGCAATGGGACGAGCCTTATGGATGGGCGCCAACGAACTGGATTGCGGTTGCCGGACTCGAGGCATTCGGATTCAGAGCAGATGCCGCGCGGATTGCGAAGCACTTTGACGAGACGGTGGACGCGGGATTTGCGGCAGACGGGACGATTCGCGAGAAATACAACGTGGTGGCGGGGAATGCGCAGGTAAACGTGAGCGCGGGATACACGCAGAACGTGATCGGGTTTGGATGGACGAACGCGGTGTATTTGAAGTTCAGGGAAATCTCGGGGGAACAAAACGCTCCCCCGAATTAGCTCGTGAATTACTCGGGTATATCCACCGACCCGTTCACGTTCACCGTGCCGGAGACGGTAGGAGCGCCGGTGTCGGGTTGGCCGCCGCCGATGGTTACGGTATAAGTGCCTCCGGCAACCTCTGGCTGACCGGCCTCGGTCACCATGCTCATGGCGCGCGGCTTGAGTGTGAATTTCACCTGCGTTGAAGCGCCGGGCTCCAGGTGAACGCGTTTGAATCCGCGCAATGCGATGCGCGGTGCACCGGCAACATCGGGGAAGTTGAGGTAGAGTTCGGCCACTTCGTCGCCTGCAACAGCGCCGGTGTTGGTAACGGTGACTTCGGCATCGAGCGGGTCACCTGCATTAATGGGCGCCGAAGGCAGCTTGAGATCACGATAGGAGAACTTGGTATAGCTCAAGCCGTAGCCGAACGGGTAGAGCGGCTTGCCCCGGAAGTACCGGTAAGTACGGTTCTCCATCGAGTAATCTTCAAAGTTGGGCAACTGATCGATGCCCGTGTAGAAGGTGACGGGCAGGCGGCCGGCAGGGTCGTTTTTGCCGCTGAGGCTTTCGGCAATGGCAGTGCCGCCCTCTTCGCCCGAGTACCACGACTCGAGGATGGCGTTGGCATGCTCCTTTTCCCAGTTGACAGCGAGGGCGCTGCCATTCATGAGGACCACGACCAGCGGTTTGCCGGCGGAGGTGACGCTTTGGACGAGCTGTTCCTCAGGCTCCGGCAGATCGATGCTGGTACGGTCGCCGCCCAAGAAGCCGGGCTCGTTAACTGGCATCTCTTCGCCCTCGAGCTCGCTGGTGATGCCAACGACGGCGATTACGACATCTGCCTTGCGGGCGGCCTCGACGGCTGCTGCCGAGGGGCCGTTCTCGACCTTGGCCCAGATGAGCCTGCCCGAGGGATTGTTATTCGAGCTCCAGATGCCGTAGCCGCAATTGACCAGGATGGCAACTTTGCGGCCTTTCTCAAGGTGGACCTTGCCCATACGGCTGCCTTCGCCGAACTCCTGAACGACGCGCTTGTCGTCGATCGTGACCTCGGCGGAGCCATTGGCCTCGATGCCGACAAGATAGTCGCTGGTTTCGGTGGGGTTGATGAAGCCGGACCATTTCACCATCAGTGGCGTTTTGCCCTTGGCTTCGGAAGGCATGCTGTCAGCACTCAGGTCGACCGTGGACTCGACGCGCGAGGTGATGGGAGTGGAATTCGCTTCGCGCTGGGATCCCTGGCTGTAGTCAGCCTTGAGACCGGGCTTTCCATCAGGAGTTGTAAACAGGCTTGCAGGCATCGGTTCGCCATGCTGGTTGAGGAACTGGGTGCCGGGCACATAGCTGATTTTGGCGTTAGGGAACTCGGCTTTGAGGCCCTCCATGAAGCTGACGATATGGTCGGGCATTCCGTTGTAGTTGCCGAGCAGCACGCGGGTCTGATCGGCGAGCGGACCGACAACGGCGATGTTCTTCACATCCGGCTTGAGCGGCAGGATTCCGTCGTTCTTGAGCAGCACCATGGACTCTTCGGCGACCTTGCGGGCCAGAGCGCGGTGCTCGGGGCTGGCGAGTTCCTTTTCGTCGATTTTGCTGTAGGGATCCATGTCGGGCGGATCGAACATGCCAAGCTTTATCCGCGCGGTGTATAGCCGGATGAGCGCCTGATCGACTGCACTTTCAGGCAGGTAGCCCTGCTGCACGGCGTCGATGTAGGCGTGATAATCATGGTCGTCCTTCACGATCTGGCCGCCGTCGGCGCACTCATTGTCCATGCCGCGGATTAGAGAGATGGCCGAGGATTGGGGCTGGGTGGGACGGTAATGATGGCCGTCGAAAATATCGGTGACAGCGCCGCAATCGGAGACAACGTAGCCCTTGAAGCCCCACTTGTTGCGGAGCTGATCGATGAGCGTGAACTGATTGGCGCAGGCGGGCTGGCCGTTGATGGCGTTATATGCGCACATGACTGACCCGGCGTGTCCTTCAGTGATTGCCGCACGGAAGGCGGGTAGATAGGTGTCCAATTCGTCGTGTTTGCTGACGTCGACATCGGCCATGTGGCGGGTGGGCTCAGGTCCTGAATGGACGACGAAGTGTTTGGGCGTCGCGATCACGCGGTAATGATTCGGATCGTCGCCCTGCATGCCGGTGACGAAGGCGACCGCCATGCGGCCGGTGAGAAAAGGATCTTCGCCGTAGGTTTCCTGGCCACGGCCCCAACGTGGATCGCGAAAAATGTTGATGTTAGGGGCCCAGAAATCGAGGCCGTGAAAAAAAGTGGGACCGCCGGAGCGAACTGCCTGCTCGTGGATGATGCGAGCCTCAGTGCCGATTACCGTGGCCATGCTGTGAATAAGGGGAGTATCGAAGGTCGAGGCGAGACCGATCGGCTCAGGGAACTCGGTGACACCCTGCACTGCGACGCCGTGCAGAGCCTCGCTCCACCAATCGTATGCCGGAATGTTGAGTCGCGGAATGGCGCGCGACTGATTCACAAGCTGGCTGGCTTTCTCCTCGAGCATAAGCCTTTGGACAAGGTCTGCGGCACGCTGCTCAGGGGACAGGTTGGAGTCGAGATACGCAGGCTTCGACGTGTCCTGCGCCAAGGCGCTCAAGAGAGTTCCAAATACAACGACGGCAATCGTAGCCAGGCGTTTTTGATATTTCATGATTCCTCTCGATGGTGGCGGATGGTCGATGCGAAGGCAAGTAGAGTGACAGTAAACCTTTACCGTGCTATCGCGAGCTACTCTAAGAGACTTGCAAGTTGGCTGTCAAGTTTGAGATTGGCCTCAGAAAAATCGCTTTATATGAGATACGCGTCTGGATGCGGAATACAATGTAACCCTTCCTGAAGACAGGCCGTAAGGTGCAAGTAGAAAGGGACAAAAGATGCCGGAAGGTTCGAAAAAGGTATTGGACAGATTCCGGCAGGGCGATACAGATGCTTTTGAGACGGTCTTCCGCGAGCATAAAACGAGCGTGTTCCGGTGGATTTTGCGGATTGTGCGCGATGCGGGGACGGCTGAAGACCTGACGGTTGAGACGTTCTGGAGAATCTACCGGGCTCATGCCCGATTCGACGCGGCGCGCGGATTTGAACCCTGGGCAAGGAGAATTGCAACTCGCGTCGCGTTGGACTGGCTGCGCGCGCGCAGGCCCGAGAACACGATGACGCCGGAGGTCGAGGCGAACCTGACATCGAATGAGCGAAGTGATCCGGCAATTCAGGCGGAGATTCGCATAAAGACCGCAGAAGCGTTCACAAGGCTGCCGCCCAGGCTGCGCGTGGCTGCGGCGCTGGCGGTTGTGGAAGAGCAACCGCACAAAGTAATTGCAGAGGCGTTGGGAGTCAGCGTAACCGCGGTAAAACTGCGGGTGTTTCGCGCGCTGAGATTGCTGAGAAAGGATTTGGAGCAACAGGGGATCAGGCCATGACGGAGAAGAATCACAACTTGAACCACGAATCGGAACGAATGCCCGAGTCGGAACAGATAAAAGCATTGTTGAAGGCTGCGGTGCCGCGCATCGAAGACGAGGCGGAGCCCAGGCGGGATTTGTGGCCCGATGTGCTGCGAAGAATTGAGCGCGAACCGGCGAAGGTTCCGTGGTTTGACTGGGCGTTGGCGGCAGGGCTGGTAATGCTAGTGGCTGCGTTTCCGAGCGCCATTCCGGTGTTGCTCTACTACCTGTGAAAGAAACAGGGAACAAGGGAACAAGGGGACGAGGGAACAAGGGAACGGGAACGACAAGGGCTGAGGGACTAAGGGACTAATGATTGAGAAGCGAGGAGGAGATATGAACACGCATCCGTATTTGAGGGCTTATCTGGCGGGAGTTTTTATTCCAACGCTGATACTGCCATTTCTGCTGACGGCATTCATTGTAGTGCGATTCGCCATGCAGGCGCCGTTCCCGTTTGAACGCGGCCTGGTGTTTCCGCTGGCGCTGGTGCCTGCTCTGTGGGGACTGTGGAATGTGCTTTGGTTGGGCACGCATGACCGGATTCATCAGCCGCTCGGGCTTCACGGCGCGTTGTTGCCGTTTTTGCTCATGCCGGCCGGAGCAACAATAGCGAGTTGCCTGGGGCTGCTCACTCTGGGGGTAAGCAGCGCGACATGGTTCAACGCGATAACGATCCCTTACGCATGGGTCGCTGTGTTCTTTGTGGGCGCACTGGCGGGGTACTATCTGGTGTGGAAGTACGTCGTCGGATTCCTGAACCGGGTTCTGGCGATTGCGTGATTCGGACGGGCACGAACTGCGAGGCCGCCGGGAATTGAATTCCGGCGGCCTTTTTTTCAGAACTCCAACGACGATTCCTCGTGCGGGGCGCGGACGATGCGCATCAACATTCCGCCGTCGAGCCAGTTCGCCTCGCAATTCTCGCAGGTCGCGATAATCGCCCCGCCACCTCCCATATAAAAATGAACATCCATGTGGCGAAGACACTGTGGGCAGTCAACTTTACGGCGAAGATCGGCCGGGTCGGCAGCCGAAGGAATCGCGGGATCGGTGCACTTTTCGCGAAGCTCCTCGATCAACGGCTCAAAGGCGCTCATCGGGATCAACATTCCTTTGCAGCGCTTGCAGGCACTGAGCTTCACGCCGCCAAGAAGGGCGTCCCAAAGCGGGATCGAACAATCCGGGCAATTGACTCCGTCAACCCCTTCCTCAAGAAAGTGCACTCCAGCGTCGTCGGCAGGAAGAACAACAACGGTCTTGCAGTAGTCGCAGCGCATGCTGGCGTCGCCGGTGGCCAGGCGCATTGGCGCACCGCAGGATGGGCAGTTCATTGGTGTTTACCGCACTCGGGGCAGAATTTTGCTCCGGCCGGAAGAGGCTTGCCGCACTCGACGCAGAACTTCGCGCTGGCTGCTGCCGGAGCCGCGGCTGCGGCTGATGGAGCGGCAGCCGGGGAGGTTGCCTGACCCATAAAAGCCTGGGCCATGGCCACGCCTGCGCCTAGACCGACGCCCATTCCGGCAGTGCCACCGGTGTTCTGCGCAGCTTCTTCAAGGCTCTCGGCGGCTTCAAATTGCGTGAGCCGGCCAACGTCCCCAACCATCCCCATGCCGATGCGCTGATCGAAGACCTTTTGCAGATCCTCGGGGAGTGAGACGCTCTCGACGACGAACTGGTTCATTTCGAGACCAAGCGCTGCAAAGCCCGGTTTGACGGCGTCGGCGATCTTGCCTGCAAGTGCTGCTTGATTCGCCGACATATCGAGGAAGGTGACTTCGCTGGTGGCGAAGACGCCGGCCATGCGCTCGACAATCATGGTGCGCAACTGGTTTTCGAGATCGGTGGTGAGGTAGCGCTCGCGGGTTCCGCTCACCTGGGTGAAAAACACGTGCGGGTCTGCGACACTGTACGCGTAGTTGCCGTAAGCGCGCACGCGGACCATGCCGAACTCCTTGTCGCGAATGGTGACCGGCGTTGCGGTGCCCCACTTCTGGTCGATCTGAAGACGGGTGGAGAAGAAGTAGACATCGGACTTGAAGGGAGATTCGAAGTCCTTGGTCCAATTCATTAGATCGGTGAGGATGGGCAGATTGCGGGTCGAGAGGGTGTGCAGGCCGGGGCCAAAGACATCGGCGATCTTGCCTTCGTTGATGAAGGCCGCCATCTGGGTTTCGCGAACGGTGAGCTGTCCGCCGTTCTCAATCTCCATGTCCTGCATGGGATAGCGGTACGCCAACACGCCATCTTCAGTTTCGTTCCATTGGATGACGCGAATGAATTGCTTGGAAATGAAGTGTCCGAGGGTCACGGTCTCCTCCTCGCTGGCATGGTAGCACCGGAATGAGCGCGGATCAGTGACAATTCCGTTTCGAGCCCTGAATTGGGTAACACCTCCGGTTGCGAACCTACGCGCCCGGATGAAAGAAGTTGCCCAGGCCGGCGCGCTCGGCGTGTGCGGCCATGGTGGATTGGATTTCGAGGGCGAGGGCGAGTGCGGCGCGGCCCTGGCTGGCGGTGACTTTGGGCTGAGTACGATTGCGGACCGCATCGAGAAACGCGAGGATTTCGAGACGCAGCGGTTCGCCGGGCATAACTTCAGGCTTTAAGAAGCTGAGGCCGGGAGCGGGGCCGGCGGGAGAGCTGAGCTGGGCAGTAATCTGCGCGACCACCGCAGGGTCGATGCCGGCCATCGAGGCAAATTTGGAGATCATCGCGGGGTCGATCTTGCTGAGGTCGAACGTACCCGCGGCAATGGCAGCGGCGATGTGGGCCGGAATCATGGCGCGGACGTTGGCGGGCAAGGCAGCCAGCGGATCGCGTCCCGCGGCAGGCGCGTCGTCGATGCGGATGACGAGGACATCGCGGCGGGCGTAGTCAATGGAGACGTACTGGCGCGGCTCAAAGAAGCGGAGCTTGCGGACTCGTTCGGTGGATACGCGGGAGGCAGTGAAGTTGGCCACGCAGCCTGACTCGAACTCGACACGGACGTTGGCGATGTCGACTTTGGGCGAGAGGATAGGCAGGCCGACGGCACGGACTTCGCGCACCGGCGAAGCAGCAAAGGTGAGAACGATGTCGAGGTCGTGAATCATGAGGTCGAGAACGACATCGACGTCGAGAGAACGGGGCGTAAAGACGCTGAGGCGATGCGCTTCAAAAAACATGGGCCGCTTGAGGCGCGGCGCCACTGCGAGCACGGCGGGGTTGAAGCGCTCGAGATGGCCGGGTTGAACAATTCTGCCAACACGTTCAGCGCGCGCGATCAGGTCGTCGGCTTCGGCGAGATTTGCGGCCAGGGGTTTTTCGACGAGCAGGTCGATGCCGGAATCGAGGAAATCTGTGGCGACGGCATAATGATGAACGGTTGGAACGGCGACGCTGGCGGCGTGGAGATTGAGGTCCGCAGCGAGGAGTTTGCCGACCGAGTCAAAAACAGGGATCTGGTATTGTGCAGCGGTTTCATGGGCGCGGGCCGCATCGGGTTCGACGGCGGCAACGAGAGCTACGGCCTCACCGGCCGTTTCAAGTTCGCGATAGACGCGGAGGTGATTGCGGCCAAATGCGCCCGCGCCGGCAACGGCAACGCGCAGTTGGCTTCCGCTGGCTATTTCGCGACCTCTTTCTCCGGCAGTCTTTCGCCCGCTTCGCCCTGCACGGCCTTGAGACAGCGGCCGTAGAGCTCGAGAAGCTGGCCGACGTGCTCCTCGGGTTTGGCGGGCGCGGATCCGCTGAATCCGGTGGCAGGAGTGGCGGGGCGGCCAACGCCAACCGTGCCGGCTACAAACTTCAAAAGGTCGAGCGCGATATCTTCATTACGCCGGGCGCCGAGCGATGCACTGCCGAGTGGGTCCATAGTAGAAATCTCCGAAGAGTGATGCTAGCAGAAGCGGCTGCCGTTCAGCCGTGGCCGGGCAAGC
>DATJSB010000022.1:0-14974 GCA_035504315.1 Occallatibacter sp. | reverse complement strand
TCCTGCGCACAATGGATGGCAAATGCGCCTCGCATCAGCAACGGCGTGACCAAGGTTGTCAGCAGGACGACTGCCACCATCACGGCTACCTCGGCTTGGTTAAAGATGCCTGTGCTGGCGCCCATGGCAGTGACAATCAAGCCGACCTCGCCCCTTGAAATCATGCCGCAGCCGACTCGGAAACTGCGGACCGGCCCCATGCCCATGCCCCAAGCCGCGGTTCCACAGCCGAGCAGCTTGCTTACCACCGCAACAACGAAGATGGCGGCCAACAGGAGGCTATGACCTGCGAGAGCGCGGAAATTACTCGACAGCCCGATGGAAACGAAGAACAGAGGAATCAACAGGCCATGACCGATGGCGGCAAAAGTGCGCTCAAACAGGCTCCTGAGTTTTGCTTCGGCGCAGACGTAGCCAAGCAGGTATGCGCCGGTGATTCCGGCTACGCTTCCCAGCCACTCCGCGCTCACCGCATACAAGAGCACCAGCGCGAGAACGCAGCTGGTTACAGCCTCATTGGCATCGATCTTGCGAAAGAGCCTGATCATGGGGTCAACGCATTTCTTCGCGGCGCCATACCCGACCAGGAAGTAGACCGTCACGCAGAGCGCAATCAGAATCATCTGGATGGCGAGAGGATGCCGTCCAGCCCAGGGAATATTCCGCTGAAACCAGAGCGAGAGCTGGGGCGCAACGCTAAAGGTGTTTGTGTTCCTGGCATTGCAGGTGGCTGCCAGGAACGCCAGAACAAAGAGACCCATCACGTCGTCGATGACCGCCGCGCCCAGAATTACGGATGCTTCGGGCGTGGTCATTCTGCCGGCGTCCATGAGCGTACGGGCCGAAATCGACACGCTGGTGGCCGTGAGAGCTCCACCTAAGAACCAGGCGCTGTTCCACCCAACTCCAAGGAGATGCGCAACTCCAGCGCCAAGAAAGAACGGCCAGATCACGCCGAGCAGCGCCACGAAAAACGCGGTTGGGCCCGCCTCGCGCATGCGCTCGATGTCAGTCTCGAGACCGGCGATAAACATGAGTACCAGTCCGCCGATCTGCGCCAAGAGCAAAAAAGCTTCCCCCGCGGACGTGCCGCTGAATAGGGGCTTATGCAGAATGTTCAAAAGTCCTGGACCAGCGGCCACCCCGACGAGAAGCTCGCTCAGAATCGCGGGAATTCCGAATCGCTTGGTGACAGAGGCGAGGATCTTTCCTGCGGGCAGCAGGATGGCGATCAGCAGCGCCAACTGCAGATCAGCAGGCATCATCGTTTCTACCTGGACCCAGCGAGCACCGGGGCGGTTTCGGTTTTGCTGGACCGACGGCGAAACGGAATCAACCGCCCAACCAGGTTGCCTTGGCCGCCGCGCTCGACTCCCTCGCGAAGCATGGTGCGGATTTCTGCAGCCTGCTTGCGTGCCAATTCCGCCTGGTAGTCATTGGTAGCCAGTTGCGCCGCCTTTTGCGTTTCCTCGGCGGCCTGGCTGCAAATGCGCAGGCGCATGAGCAGCTCGCCGAATTTCAGCCGCGCAATGAAGCACTCGGGCGCCTGATGCGTGGCCTCGCGTAACTGCTCCAGCGCTTCCTGCGCCTGCAGGTCAACGCAGAGAGCCATGCCCAGCAGAACGCGAATCTCCGGAACGCGCGGCTCCAGCTCAACGGCCGAACGCAGCCTGGCGATCAGATGGCCACGCTCGCTGGTCTCCAGCACACGGGGATCGCGGAACATGCGCAACAGCAAATCGGAAGTTTCTCGACCGATCACAGCCGGCCACGCGAGCGGCACAGGCATGCGTGGGGCAAAGGAGATCGCGTGGACTGCAACCGAACTTGAATCGACTGAAATTTCCTTCATTGTTTAAGCTCCACAACGCAGATGGTAAAAAGGAGCAGCAAGGCGTGGCAGTTTGGCCTCGCTGCTTGAGGAGAATGCCCAGAGGGCAAAACCAGCGAAATTGTTGAAATCGCGGTGTCCGCCAAGGAGCGGACCCCGCGATAGCGAGCCTTTTCGGACCCCACTTACGCGACCGCCATCTTCTCCGCGGCGAGCATCACGTCAGGCTCGGGACGAAATACGAACTCGGGGTAACCGAGCTGTCCCATTTCCGGAAGGTCAAGCCCGGCGACTTCAGTAGCGATCGAGACCCGTTGGCCAAGGAAGATGTCGAGCACCCAGTTGATGACGTAGCTGAGGGTGAAGACGAATCCTAGAAGTGTGGTGATGCCGATCAACTGCGCCACCAACTGGCTCGCGTCGCCGTAGAACAGCCCCGTCACGGAGCCCGTCACGCCATTCCATGAACCGCCGTAGTTGCTGGTGCCGTCGGCAAACAAACCCACCGAGAGCACACCCCAGAGGCCGCAGGTGCCGTGAACGGAAATGGCGCCCACGGGATCGTCGACTTTGAGATTGTTTTCAATGAAGGCAACGCTGACACAGACAAGCACGCCTGCGACGAAGCCGATGATCGCGCTGCCGGTCGGATTCACAAATCCGCTGGGTGCGGTAATGGCCACGAGACCGGCAAGCAGTCCGTTACCGCTCATTGAAGCATCAGGCTTGCCCTTCAGGCTCCACATGTAGAGAATCGCACCGAAGGTTCCCGTGCAGCCGGCAAGCATTGTATTCACGGCGATCGACCCGATGCGCAGGCAACCTGCCGCAGAGGCGCCGAGAGTGCTGCCGGGGTTGAAGCCGAACCAGCCAAAGGCGAGAATGAAGCACCCGATCAGCACCGCCGAGATATCGTGACCGATGATCGCATTGCTTGATCCGTCGCGATTGAATTTGCCTATTCGTGGCCCGACAATCATGGCCACAGCCAGAGCGGTAAGTCCGCCGACTGCATGCACGACGCCGGAACCGGCGAAATCGCAATAGCCCTTGCCCAGTCCAGCAACAGTACCCAACTGCGACAGCCAGCCGCCGCCCCATGCCCAGTTGCCATAGAGGGGATACGTGATGGCTCCCATGATCACGGAGGAGACGGCGAAGGCGGCAAACTTCCAGCGTTCGGCGCAGGCGCCGGTCACGATGGTCAGCGCCGTATCCATGAACACCATCTGAAACAGGAAGAGCACCATCACGCCCACGTCATAGGTGTGTCCGGCAAGGAACATGGCGCTCTGGCCGAAGATGCCCCAGTTGGTACCAAACAGATTGAGCATGTGTTCACTGGCCAGCGGCTGCAGGCCACCAAGATTGCCGTTTCCGGCGGCGCCGCCCATCTGGATTGCAAAACCTATAATCCAGTACGCGAAGAGGCCGCAGCCATACACAAAGAAATTCATCATGTAGGTATGGTTCGCATTCTTGACGCGGCATAGTCCGGCCTCAACCATGGCAAACCCTGCCTGCATGAACATGACCAGAAAGCCGGTGATGAGCGTCCAGACAAAGTTGACCGCGATCTTGTTCTGACCGACCTGGTTGGCAACGTCGGCCAGGGTCACGCCCTTCTTGGCGTCGGAAACGGGCACGTCGTTGATCGTGCCGGTGATGGAGCCGCCGGGATCGCCATTGGCCTGAGTTGCCGTAGAGGGCGCACCGGCAACGGCAGTTTTCAGCTCGGCGTCAGACGACTGGGCGTGGACGCGAGCCACATTTGCTGCGCTTCCGACCAACATGGCCAAGACACAGAAGCAAGATGCAAAACGGCCGATTCTCATCGTTTGAGCTCCTAAAGGGGTTGACCTTCTGCGAAGGTGTCGGTTGGAGTCAGGCCTTCCAGAATGCGTTCTTTCTGGCTGCGGCAGGGAGCAGACCCACGACGCCCGCCAGGGTGACTGCCAGACCAATGAGCGTGGTGGCGAGGCGGCCGCCTACGCTGGACGAGAGATGAATTCCGATGAGCACGATCAACCAACCACCCAACGCGCAGGCGATCCCAGCCAGCTTCAAGACCGTGGGTTCCGAAGATACTTCAGCCCTCCCTTCAAGCGGCTTAATTTTGAGGAAGCCCGCAAATGAAGCGACGATCCCGATTAGACCGATGACAAGCGCTGCTTTGCCGGCGCCGGTGGAAACATAGGCAAGACCGGCCGCTGCGACGGTAATGGCCGCCATGAAGAATGAAAATGTTTTTCCCTGCGAAGTTGTCGCCGCCATAATCTCCCCTCCTTGAGAGATTCAGAAGTTGTTGAATCCAAGTACGCCCGTTTCCCGGCCTCTTGCCGGAATTACAAGGAAATGGGAACCAGCCGGTGCATCGCCCCCTCCGCTACCGCGAAACGAAAGCCGCACATCTTAGCCCGCATCATCACCGATGGAACGCGGTGAAACTCTTCATCCAAACGGTTCACGCTCCCCGTCATCACCAGTTCGAGTTGATGGTTCCTGCCGGCGCGAAACATGCGCAGGTGAGCGAGGCCGACAGCGGGGAACGATCGGAAAATAATCGCGCGCAGCTTGAGTGCGTCGCGCAATGCCTGTAATGTCTGGTTCTCCGCCGCCAACTCCGGCGGCAGATACTTGTCCCACGGATCTACCGGCCGCATGAGCCAGTCGCACTCCAGCAAGTCGCCCTTCCACTCAACCCGCAGCAGCTGCAGCGGCTCGCGCGACAACTCGCCGGATCTGAGCTGTCTTCGCGTTCCGCGCAGGAAGTTGGCGATCTCGGTCAACACTCTCATGAACGGGGAACTCCCAGCGGCTGTTTGGCCGACGGCAAGGCGAGGAAGACAAGAAACTGGGCCGCCACCGTCAGCTCCGCCACAAGCGGAGCGCCCACTTGCATTCGCATGAGCATAAGCAACAAAACCATGCAGAACCACTGCCATCGCGACCGGCGCAGACGCTCCAATCTCCCCATGAGCGCGAAGAGGCGGACGGGAGCGAGACCCTGCGTACTCGGCGGCGCGGCACGCGCGCGCAAGCACGCCACGGCGAAGAAGCCGGACAGCAGAAGCTCTGCGAGCAATGCCTTTGTACTCACGCGAATCTCCTTTGGAGCGAGAGAAGCCTTCTGCGCGGCTGGACAAACAGCAGCGGTAAGAATCTCTTGAGAAAGTTATGCAGGTGACGCTGATCAAAAATCAGAACAGGCGAACTATAGGCAGGATGGGATAGATCGAGCTTGAGAACAACCTATACCTTGGTATACATTTTCGGCGGAAATGAAGATCCCATAAAGATTCGGCAGGGGCTCAGGCTCTGCCGATCGATTTAATCAAGACGGCCTCTCGCTGCGGCCTCTCGAACCTTTTCGCCCAGTTTTACCAGTTCTGCGAGCGAGTCGACCTGCATCTTTTCCATCATGTGCCGCCGGTGCGTTTTCACCATGATCTCGCTGATATTCAGCTCGGCCGCAATTTGCTTGTTCAGCAGTCCTGCGGTCACCAGGGCCATCACTTCCCGCTCTCGCGGGCTGAGCGAGCCGATGCGGGTGCGGATCGACTGCAAATTGTCCTCTTTTTCCCTTTTTGCACGATCAAGTGCGAAGGCCTCTTTCACAGCGTGAAGCAATTCTTCCTTCTGAAAGGGCTTGGTGAGAAACTCAACGGCGCCCGCTTTCATTACCTTGCGGACCATGGGAATGTCACCGTGGGCGGTCATGAAGATGACGGGAAGATCGATGACACCTCCACTCATCTGTTCCTGGAATGCAACGCCGCTGATCCCCGGCAGCCGCGCGTCCAGCAGTAAGCAGCCGGTACCTTCTCGATTCCATTCTTCTCGAAACGATTCTGCGGAGGAATAAGATTGGGTTGGAATACCGACAGATTCGAGCAGGTTTGCCAGCCCCTCGCAGATCGACGGATCGTCATCGACAATAAAGACGATTTGCCGCGCCGCCGCTTTGGTGTTGTTTGCTTCGCTCATGCTTGGGTTCGAACCGTAAATTGAAAGGCCGCTCCTCCGCCAGGTAGATTCTCCGCCCAGAGCCGGCCATCGTGCATTTCGATGATGCTACGGCAAATCGCCAATCCCATCCCCGTGCCACGCGGCTTGGTTGTGAAAAACGGTTCGAAGATACGGGTCACGACACCTGCGGGAATGCCGGGTCCCCGATCCTCGACGGATACCCTTGTTTCGTCGTCGCCGATTTGAACCGAGCGGATTGTCAATTCCCTGGACGCAATGGGGCTCGTCATGGCTTCCATGCCGTTCATTGCCAGATTGAGAAGCACTTGCTGAATCTGAATGGGATCGATTCTAAGCTCAGGCAAATCATCAGCCAGCATCAGACGGATGGAGACATCCCGTCTGATCGCTTCGTCGCGCAGCAGGCGCGCCGCGCTCCGGATCAGGGCGTTTATGTCGGTGAATTCGCGCATCTGCGCGTCTTTGCGGAAAAGTGCGCGGACCCGGCTGACCACGGCGCTGGCGCGCGTGCTCTCTTGCACAATCTTCTCCGCGGTGGAAGAGGCCTTGGGAATATTCAGCCCGTCTTCACGCAACCACTCGCGGCAGGCGTAGGCATGGGTCACTACGGCGGTCAGAGGCTGATTCAGTTCGTGCGCAATCGAGGCGGCCATCTCCGCCATGCTGAGAAGGTGCGAGATACGAGACTGCTCCTCCTGGGCGGCGGCCAGACTTTGCTGGGCGCGCCGCTGCTCCTCAACATCGATGTGAATTCCATACCAGCGAGCGACCTCGCCATTTCCCGCAAGCTGGGGAACGGCGCGAACCAAAAACCATCTGCAGGTCTCCCCGGCGCCCTGAATCCGCACTTCAGTTTCAAACTTGCTCGCCGTTCTTAGTGCTCTTTGCCACTCCTGGCGAAAGAGCGGTTCATCTTCCGGGTGAAAGATGCCAAAGAATTCCTCGCCGCGGAAGAGCGTGATCGGCTTTCCTAAGTAAGCAAGGAGGTGGCCGTTGCAGTACTCCACGTTCCCCAATGCATCCGCACGCCAAATCTGCTGGGGAATGGCTTCTGTGAGCTGGCGCAGCTGCCTCTCGCTCTCCTGAATCTCCCGATTCGATTGCTCCAGCTCCGCCGTTCGCTCCTGCACTCTCTGCTCAAGCTCGTCCCGTGCTGTTCGTACGGCAGCCTCAGCCCGTTTGCGGGCGGAACTCACCACCGTGATGGCAATCGCGCAGAGAATAAACGCCGTGAAAAAGCTTTGCGATTCCTTCGCAATCGACATCGAGTAAAGCGGAGGAATGAAGAAATAGCCTACAAGCAACGAAGAGAAAGTGACGGCGAGGAATCCAGCGACCGTGCCGCCGAACCATGCGCTCCCCATGATTGCGCCGAAGAACAGAAACACGAACGGATACGCGATCACGTGCTGCAGGGGAAATGTCCACAGGAGCGCCACAAGAACGAATACAACCGCAATGGCAGCCGGTTTCAACGAATGCACCATGAGCCAATCCGGTATGCGATCTGCGGTCGAGGCGGTCATGAATGCATCATAAAGCGCCGACTCGCGCGATGGAGCTGTCAACCTTCCCCTTCCAGGGAAAATGCGCAGGCGAGACGGTCGCGGCCAATTCCTGCCGGGATCCTTTGCGACTGTGCCTCGCCAAAACTCAGGACTGCTTCCGGATATCGAAGCTTCCCTGACCTGCGCTCTTAACGGCCAGGATCTGCCACTCTTCTCGCCCCGGTTGAATTTTTGGCGAGGAACTGCTCCAAACCGCCAATGCTTCGCAAGTCATCATTCCTTAACAAAGGGCGGCTACTGTGGTATTGCTCGACGTTCGGGCCATAAGGCCCCTCGTCCGCTCCCGCCATGCAGTGGAGTCTAGCCATGAGTCGAAGTACGGCAAGCCGAACATACGGCGCCGCTTGTGTGGCGGCGATCGCGGCGGTGCTGGCGGCGGCACAATCAGCGCCGCTCACCATTTCCGAATCCGGGTCAACCCTGATCTACCCTCTCTTCCAATCGTGGGTGGGGGCCTATGCGAAGGTCGATCCCGGAGTGCGCCTATCAGACGCGGCCACCGGCTCAGGCGCGGGCATCTCACAGGCGATCGCCGCGCGGGTTCAGATCGGCACATCGGATGCGTACATGTCGGACAACCAGGCCATGGCGCACGAAGACATTCTTAATATTCCGCTGGTCATTTCGGCACAGACTGTGGACGTCAACATTCCCGAGCTGCGCGGTGGCACGCTGAAACTGAGCGGACCGGTGCTGGCGGGGATTTACTCGGGGAAGATCCGGATGTGGGACGACGGACAGATTGCCGCCCTGAACAGGGGCGTGCGGCTTCCGCACAGCACGATCATTCCGGTGCGCCGGGCGGAGGGTTCGGGCGATACGTTCATCTTTACGCAATTCCTGACGTTTTCCGACGATACGGGCCCGGATCCGGATGCAAATCCAAATTCGTGGGGGAACAAGATCGGCTACGGGACGACGGTGAGCTGGCCCTCGGTTTCAGAGGAGCTTACGGCGACCGGCAACGCGGGCATGGTGCAGGCGATTGCGCACACGCCGTATACGATGGGTTACGTGGGCGCCAGCTTTGAGGCCGTGGCCGCTAAGGCGGGCCTGATCACGGCGATGCTGGAAAACCAGGACGGGAAGTTCCTGCTGCCGAACGCGGCCACCATCAGCGCAGCAGCTGCCACGCTGACGCCGCGCACACCACCCGACGAGCGGCTGACACTGGTCTTCGCTCCGGGGCCGGATTCGTATCCGCTGATCAACTACGAGTACGCCATCGTTTCAGACAGACAACCGAACCAGCAGGAGGCGACGGCGATCAGCAATTTCCTGCTCTGGTGCATCTCGCCGCAGGGTGGCAGCGCTTCCGGCTTCCTTGATCCTGTGCATTTTATCGCGCTGCCGACGTCGATTCGAGCGCGCAGCGAAATCCAGATCGCCAAAATCCAATAGGCCGCCGCAGTGCGGGAAAAAGGAAATTGCCATGCCCGAAGTTGTCGACACCACGGTTGCCCAGGGCCGGACAGTCCAGGAGTATATCGATGAGCGGCCAATGTGGCCCGACGGGACGCATCTGCCCTCGATTCCCATGACGAAAATGCAACGGCGCATCTGGACATTGGCCGCAGCAGGCAAGTTCTTCGAGGGATTTGTGGTTTTCATGACAGGCGTAGCCGTGCCGCTGATCGCACGGCAGTTTGAGATCAGCCCTGCGCAAAAGGGCCTCGTGGCCGCAGCCAGCCTGTGCGGCATTTTAGTCGGCGCCCTCGGTCTGGGCAGCCTGTCCGATTACTTTGGACGTAAATCCATGTTCGTCGTGGAGATGATCATCTTCACAGCGTTCCTGGGCGCGGCAGTCTTCTGTACAAGCTTCACCTCGCTGGTGTTCTGTCTGTTCGGGTTAGGCCTTGCGCTGGGCTGCGATTATCCCACGGCTCACATGATCATTTCCGAGAATATCCCCAGCACCAGCCGCGGGAAACTGGTCCTGGCTGCCTTTGCCTTCCAGTCCGTGGGCGCTGTGGGCGGAGCCGCGGTCGGCTATGCGGTGCTGCGGGCGGTGCCGAATCTGGATGCCTGGCGCTGGATGTATGCCACCGCAGTGGTGCCTGCGGTGATCGTCACCGTCGGCCGCTTCTACATCACAGAGAGTGCGAACTGGCTCTTCACGCGCGGCGCCACCAACCGGGCCCAAATGGCCGCGCAGCGTCTGCTGGTGCGCACCCCGCAATATCCCCGGGAGATCGTCCTGGCGCCCAAGCCCTCGGTTGCCAACGGAAGCAGCCATGGGGGCGGCTCTTTCCTGTCACTGTTCGGCAGCCGTTATCGGCGCGCCACCATTCTCGCTTCCGTGCCGTGGTTCCTTCAGGATCTGGGCACCTACGGCATCGGCATCTTCGCCCCCACCATACTGGCCACCACCATGGGCCACCAGGCGGAGCACGTTCGCAGCATGAGCGACCTGATTTCCAACGCGACTCTCGCGGCGCGAGGAGACGCGATGATCACCGTCTTGCTGATCGTGGGCATTGCCTTTGCGGTGATGCTCGCCGATAAAGTGGGCCGCATCCGGCTACAGATTCTCGGCTTCATGGGGTGCGCGGTGGGTCTGCTGATCGCTTCCCTTTCAGTTGGCGCTGCGGGCAGCCTGAAGATCACCCTCATATTCGTCGGCTTCATGCTCTTCGACTTCATGACCAATCTCGGTCCGAACGCGCAGACCTACCTGCTGGCCGGCGAAGTCTTTCCCACCTCGATCCGCGGCAAAGGCGCCGGTTTTGCCGCGGCGTTCGCCAAGATCGGCGCCGTCATGACTACCTTCCTCTTCCCCATTCTGCTGGCGACGATCGGCACGCGGCTTCTGCTCTATGGGCTCGTCGTTGCGTTTGTGCTGGGAGCCGTGGTGACCTGGTCCTTCCGCATCGAAACGACCGGCGTGAATCTCGACCAAATTGGCGAAGCGGCTGCTGGCGAGGAACACCGCACAGTGGTTGCCTGAACAGAGAGGGGGCAAGGACCAGAAGCGTGCAGCGGCGTGATTCGTTGTATCGCCTTCTCATCGAGCGCGAAATCTCCAGTGCCGTATCGACAGTGCTCCGCAGACAGTCCGGAAGCAAACCCAGTGACCGGTGAAGAGCGATGCAGCCTGAGCTTGCGCGCTCACGCCTGCGGCCGCTTGCACCGCCCTCGAAGAGATTCATCAACTCATCACACTTTTGCCGTTGTTTTCGGCTAGAATTCTCTTAATCCCGCAATAAACGGAAGGACTCGGGTCTCGGGCAGAACGCACTTGTGCTGCACGGTAAGTTGCGCGTAGAATCCCGGCATAACCTCAGCCAGATCAAGTCTTCGATTTTTATCGATTGCGCCTTTGTGTGCGCTGTTGTTCGACTTAACCGCCTTGTAGCTTCGACCAAAGCTGCATCGATATCGCTCCACGACGCGGAAGTGGGGCAGAATCCCTGCAATTTATCAACTCGCGCCTGCGCAAACGCGCGGCGATACCGGTCGTGTGTCGGTTCCAGCCTTCGCGCCGACCTGGGAGGGATTCAAAATTGAATACGCGGGCCGCGCTCCTGCTGTTGGGCTTCGTACCGGCAACCTGCTGGGCTCAGTTTCCATATCAAATCAAAAATATTGTCATCATCGTGCAAGAGAACCGCACGCCTGACAATCTTTTTCAAGGTCTCACCCCGGCTTGTCCATTGCCGGCAAACGCATCGGGGCTCAGCGCCTGCACGCCCGCGGCCGTCACCCATAGCTGCTACAACATCTCCCCGTGCGGAATCTCCAATCAAAGCGGCACGCCCATAGCGGTTCCGTTGACGCCTGCGCCCCTTTACGGCAGCGCAACACCCGGGCACACCCATGGCAACTTCGAAGAGATGTGCGATCCCGATCCCGCCACGCTCGATTGCCGCGATGACGGCGCCTGGCGCGTGACCACGCCCGCCGGCGGAGCCTATGCCTACGTCGAGAACACGCCGGTGACGAACTCCGACGGTTCATCGGGCCATCTCCTCGACCCGTATCTCACGCTGGCCAAGAGTTACGGCTGGGCTAACTACATGTTTCAGACCAACCAGGGCCCCAGCTATCCGGCTCATGAGTTTATCTTTGGCGGCACTTCGGCGGCTACGGCGCAGGACGACGCCGACTCTACCTATGTCTCCGAAGACGTCAACACCAGCAACGCCGGTTGCATGGCTCCCAAGAACGCGAGCGCCTGGACGGTGTCGCCGGCCCTTAGTTCGCCGGAGGAAGGTTGCGTCACCGAGGACAACGGATCCGTTCAGGAGTGCCCGATCACCAACACTGCGCTGAACTATCCCACGAACCCGGTGGGCACGTTCTGCCATTCGCACCAGACTATGGCCGATGTCCTCGACGCGCACTCCATCAGCTGGAAGTACTTCGCCCCCACCGCCGGAGCGGTGACCACGGCGCCAGTTGACATCGCGGAGATCTGCCAGCCCGCATTTGTGAATCCCAACGGCGACCCGTCGTCGGCGATCCAGTGCAATGGGCAAGAGTGGCTGCAACACGTCGACATCGGCAACATGGGTACGGACATTCTCAAGCACATTGCCGCATGCGATCTCGACAGGGTCAACTGGGTGATTCCAGATGGCCAGTGGTCTGACCACGCCGGGACCACCGACCTTTACGGTCCCTCATGGGTCGCCGCCGTGATCAACGCCATCGGCACGGCCAAGACGTGCCCCGCGGGAACGCCGGATGCCGGCCAGAACCTCTGGCAGGATACGGCCATCGTAATTACCTGGGATGATTGGGGCGGCTGGGCCGACCACGAACTGCCTCGCCTGGCCTCGCCGCTCCCGTGCAAGTCGACCGACTGCCCGGGAGACTTTCTCGGCGGCTTCCGCGTTCCTTTGCTCGTAGTTTCCGCTTACACCTCGGCCGGGTTTATCAGCACCCAGCCATACGATTTCGGCAGCATTCTGCGTTTCATCGAAGGTGTGAACCACTTGCCCGAAGGCATGCTGGGCTTCGCCGACAAGCGGTCGTCCACGGATCTGAGCGCATTTTTCACGATCTCCCAGCCGCGCAGCTACCAGGTGATTCCGGCCCAGAAGGACGCGTCTTTCTTCCTGAATCTCAACGAGACGCCCTCCGATCCCGACGACGAATAGCGGCCGGCGGACGCCGTGAATGCGGCCTGATTCCGGTTTTTTGAGCGGGTGACCGGCTTCTATGAGAATGTCAAAAAAAGTCACCGCCGACGTGGCGGCAGTACTAGATTGAACTGTACGGCGTCGGGACTGCCGGCGAGTTGTGACCCTTGACGGGGATCGCCGCGGAACACTCGAGATGGGAACGAAGCGGAACCCGTTCCGGTTCAGATCCGTTTCTCATTGGAAAACTATCGTTTCCTTTCCTTCCTCCGGACTTGTCCCTCGCCAAGATTCCAGCAGTGTAAGTTGTCGCTTGCTCTTAGCAGTTAAGCTGGCATAGTCTGGCAGACTTTTGAGTCACTGAGATGCCGGAAGGCATCTCGAAGAAAAGGCAAGGCGTAGGCTGTGATCACTCTCTACCTGGCCCGAACGCTCGTCCCCAATTCAGATTCCAAACAAAACCACGGGTTGATCCCAGGCAGCCAGATCGGAGGGGTGGTTCAACGGTCCTGCGCAGATGGCGGTGGCGGGCAGGCCAGCCCGCAAGGGGCGCGCCACTCCCATTGCACGAGCGAAGTGCACGTTGGGAATACGCCCCCTGGTCCGTGCGCAACAAGGCTCCGATGAAAGCGCTGCACAAGCAAGCTCGCATTGGTACCAGAGCAATTCCGGCTCATGGCGATTCATTTGCTTTGTAATTGGTTCGCACATTTGCATCCGACTTTTGACTGGACATTCATCGAAATGTGATGCCGCCATAGACATTGGCGAATTACAAGATTGTCATTGTTATAACGCCGCGGCGCTCCAGCGCGTCGTGACGACCTATGGACGCAAAGGCACATTCCCGACGCTGGCGCACCTGATAGCTCTTGCCTGCACGCTGGGGAGTCCTAAGGGGTTCCCGTTCCGAACCGGGTAACCAAGGCCCGCGTTGCAACGGGACCGACCGCATCTAATGGCATCGTCTGCTGGTGGATCGCGGTGTAAATGAACGCGACGAGCGCGGCATGACCGACGCCGGAAGAACCTGGCACGCACGGGAGATGTGATACCGCCCCAAAACCGATTTTCAATCTGGAGGTTGTATGCAACGCAAGTCGAAGGAAAATCTCCATTTCGCCGGAAGGCGCGCCACGCTTCGAAGCCTTCGTGCTTTCATCGCATTCAGTCTGGTCTTTCCCGTCGTCAGCATTTCCTTGGCGCAGGTCGATCGCAGCGGACTGAGCGGCACAGTGAATGACGCGTCTGGCCGGCGGCTTTCGCAGGCGCAGGTCACGGCGGTCGAAAACGCGACTGCACTTCGGCGCGAGACAGTATCGGATGCCAATGGAAACTACGCCATCCCCGAACTACCGGTCGGCGTTTACACAGTCACCTTCGAGCACCAGGGATTCAGGAAGCTCGAGTTTGTCGATTTAGAGCAGGTCATCGGCAGGACGCGCACTCTGGATGCGATGTTGCAGGTGGCGGGCGGCGAGGACCGCGTGGAGGTTTCGTCCGCCTCAGCGCTGATGGACCGTAACACCAGCGCGGTGACTGGGTTGATCGAGAGGACGCAGGCAGATGAATTGCCGCTCAATGGCCGCGACTGGTCGGCGCTGACGGCCTTCGTCCCCGGCGCCATTGACACCGGCGGCAGCAACCAGCGGACGATTCGCTTCGCGGGACGCGGCCTCGACGACAGCAACTTTACCTACGACGGCGTGGATGCCACCAACATCGTGAATCAGACACAGCGCCAGTGGGTACGGCTCGCCATTCCGCTGGACGCGATCCAGGAATTCCGCGTGGACACACTCATGGCAACCGCCGAAGAAGGCGCGACGGGCGGCGCGCAATTGAACGTTTCCTCGCCCTCGGGCAGCAACCGCTTCCACGGACGCCTCTTCGAATACTTGCGCAACGATTACTTTGACGCTTCGCTGCCTACCTGGGCCTCCTCGCTTATCTGGACCTCCAACGGTGAAGGCAAGTTGCCGGAACCGAAGCAGCCGCTTCGCCTGAATCAGTTCGGCGGATCGCTGGGCGGTCCCATCGTGCGCGACAAGACGTTCTTCTTCCTCGCTTCCGAAGCCTATCGGCAGAACTGGGGCTATCCGGTAAGCGGAGACGTGCCGAGCGCGGCGCTGGTTGCCACAGTTCCGAGCTCCTCGCCGGTCTACGCGATCATAAACGGGTTCCCCGGAGCCGGCCCAAGGACAATTGTGACGCCCTGGACGCCAGCCAACGACCCCAACGACCCGAACTTCGCGGACTATGACCTGGTCACCTGCTACTGCAGACAGGTGGTCAACGAAGGCTCGGCGATGATACGCCTCGACCAGCACTTCACGGCAATGACCACGGGCTTTGTGCGTTTCAACTACGACCGGTCGGTCGATACGCAGCCGCTTTCGGCTTCCGCGACGGACTTGCAGCAGAAGGTTTCCGCGCCGGTCAATGGCGAGCTCGAGTTGTTGCATATTTTCAATCCTCGCCTCGTGAACGAAGTCATGGCG
>DATJSB010000021.1:0-3843 GCA_035504315.1 Occallatibacter sp. | reverse complement strand
GGAGCGATGATGCAGGGCGTTTCCATCGCAGTGGTTGGGTCCGGGTATGTGGGGCTGGTGGCGTCGGCGTGCTTCGCGGAGATGGGCCATCGTGTGATCTGCGTCGACAACGACGAGGGCAGAGTTCGCCAGTTGTGCGAGGGCGGGGTTCCGATCCACGAGGAGTACCTGCCGGAGCTGCTGAGCCGGCATCGGGCGAATCTGGTGGAATTCACGACGGATCTGCGCAGGGCCACACAGGAAGCCCACGCGATTTTCATTGCGGTCGGCACGCCGCAGAGCCAGACGGGAAGCGCGGATCTGTCGTATGTGGACGCGGTTGCCAGTGAAATTGCCCGATCGATCGGCGATTACAAGGTCATCGTGGAAAAGAGCACGGTGCCGGTCTACACGAATGAGTGGATCCGGCGGGTGATCGAACGGAACGGGGTTCCGCGCGAGCTATTCGACGTTGCATCGAATCCTGAATTTCTGCGGGAAGGGACAGCGGTCGTGGACTTCCTGCATCCGGACCGCATTGTTTTAGGCGCGGAAACCGGGCGGGCGGAAGAGGTGCTGAGGGCGATCTATGAGCCGCTGGTTTCGGGGAGCTATTATCGGCGGCCGCAGGCGGTCCCCGGTCCGAGGACGGCATCGGATCCGCCGCCGCTGCAGGTGACATCGACCAAGGCAGCGGAGATCATCAAGCACGCCTCGAATGCGTTTCTGGCAACGAAGATCTCGTTCATTAATGTGGTCGCGAACCTGTGCGAGGCGGCGGGCGCCGATATTGAGGAGGTGGCCCGCGGCATGGGACTGGACAGCCGGATCGGTCCCCGCTTTTTGCGCGCGGGGATCGGCTATGGCGGGTCGTGTTTCCCCAAGGACGTGGCGGCCTTCCGGCATGTGGCAGAACAGATGGGAGTGGATTTCAGCCTGTTGCGGGAAGTGGAAAAGATCAATGGGGAGCAGAGGCGGCGCTTTTTTCAGAAAGTACGTTCGGCGCTGTGGACCTTCCGTGGCAAGAAAGTGGGAGTCCTGGGGCTGGCGTTCAAGGGAGGCACGGACGATATCCGGGAGTCGCCCGCAGTCGATATCGTGAGACAGCTGCTGCACGAAGGAGCGGTGGTCACGGCGTACGATCCGGCGGCCAGGGAGCGCGCTCAGGAAGTTCTGCCGGCCGGGCCGCAGATGCGTTACGCCGACGACGCCTATGCGGCGGCTCAGGATGCCGATGCGCTGCTGATTCTGAATGAATGGGAAGAGTTCGGACAGCTGGACCTGAAGCGGCTGCACTACACGCTGCGCTATCCGATCGTGATTGACGGGCGCAATCTTTACGAGCCGGAAGCGATGACGCAGGAGGGGTTCACGTACCTCAGCGTGGGACGGCCGGGATCGCCGCACACGCGGGATGTCGGCGCGGGAAAGAATCTGCCCTGAGAAGACGTGCAAATCATCTGTAAATCTGGATGCATTCGGATCCGCGCGGCGGAGGAAGGCCTGGAGTGGTGCTGGAGACAATGAGGTCGTTATACAGGCGATGGTGGGTTCTGCCAAGGATACACAGGAGGTATCGTCGTCTCCCGCTACAGGAGACATTCCAGCGCATTTACAGTACCCACACATGGGTCGGCCGGGGAGGGCGGTTTTCCTCCGGAATTGGTTCGTATGGTCTCGCGTCGGACCAATACTGCGCTTTCGTGACTCAGTTCGTGCAGGAGCATGGCATTCAGAGCGTTATCGACCTGGGATGTGGAGATTTCGCGGTCGGAAGAAGAATCACCGAGGCATGCAACATTCGCTATCTGGGTGTCGATATCGTACCGGAGCTCATCGAGCATCACAGGAATACATTCCAGGATGGGAGGATTGAGTTCCTGCATGCTGACGTCACGACCGACCGGTTGCCGGATGCGGAACTTTGTCTGGTTCGCCAAGTGCTCCAGCATCTGTCTAACGAGGAAATCGACAGGATATTGGCCAATCTGGGGCAGTACCCCTACGTTCTGATCTCGGAGGAAGTTCCGATTCATGCCCGCTCCTTCAATCGAGATAAGCCGCACGGCCCGGACATTCGCGGCTACTATGGCTCAGGAGTATGGGTGGAACATGCACCGTTTCTCAAACCGATTTCACAAGTGTGGAGCATTCGGATGGGGGAGAACTCGGAGCTCAGAACCGTCTTACTTCGAAAGGTCGCGGATTAAGAGGCTACAGTTCTGATTTGAGGACCCGCTCTCAGCAGGGAAAGATGAAATTACCGTGACTGGCGCCGGGGAACGGCGTTCGCACAGGAGCGGTTTTCTGAAGTCATTCCGGCCTCGACTATTGGAGGCACAGAACAAGCTCCGAACCATCAGTGGCATGCGACGAGCGCAGACGCCATGAGAATCGCACTCATTTCCAACTACATTCCAGACAACTCGCCGAGCATGAATCTCTATGCCCGCATGCTGCAGAGGCTGCTGGCCCGGTGCGGACACGCCGTTGAAGTCGTGTATCCGCCGGCTGTCTTCGGAGCGTTCCCACTGCTTCGCGGTGAGCCCGCGAAGTGGATCGGCTATATCGACAAGTACCTGCTCGCCCCTCCCTACCTGCGGTGGAAGATCCGCAAAGCGGAGCTCGTCCATGTTTGCGACCATTCCAATTCGATGTACCTGCGATGCGCAGGCGGGAAACCCCGGGTGATCACCTGTCACGACCTGATCGCAGTCCTGGCGGCTGAGAATGCTTATGCGGCGGTTGAGGTGCGCAGGACGGGGAAAGTATTGCAGCGCTGGATCAAAAAGGAATTACTGCGGGCGCCTCACGTAATTTGCGTGTCCCGAAAGACGGAGGCGGATCTGCAGAGCCTGGGACCGGCGAAGGCTCTTCGCTCCCACGTCATTTACAGTCCTCTCAATCGGAGGTTTGGATTGGCAGAGCGAGCAGAGATCGAAGGGACGCTGGCGCGGCTGCAACTGGATCCCAGCACGAATTACCTTTTCCACGTGAGCGGGAACGGCTTCTATAAGAATCGGACCGGGGTGATGAAGATCTTTGCCGCATTGAGAAAGAAGCCGGAGTTCGCGGCAATGAGACTGGTGATGGCAGGCAAGCCCTGGACTCGGGAGTTAAAGACCCTGCGCGGGTCTCTGTGTCTGGGGGACGCGGCTGTTGAAGCCGGAGCAGTAAGCGATCAGGATCTGCGGGCTCTGTATTCCGGAGCCCAGGCACTTCTGTTTCCTTCGCTGCAGGAGGGCTTTGGATGGCCCGTTCTGGAGGCGCAGGCTTGTGGATGTCCGGTGATTACATCCAACCGCCCGCCCATGACGGAAGTGGCAGGAGAAGGCGCCATTTTCATCGATCCGGATCGGCCGGAAGCGGCTGCGGCAACGATTGCCCGGGACTGGCCACGGCGCGCAGAGCTGCGCCAGCTTGGCTACGACAACCTCAAACGCTTCGCCGAGGACGAGGCGGCAGCCGAGTACTGTCGAGTCTACCAGGAAGTTCTGGCGAGGCCAGTTCACGCCGGCTGGAAAAGAGACCCCGCACCGACCAGCGCACCGGCGAAAGACTGCCGAGCAGGGGACGGCGGGAAGGAAGAGCGACCGAGGAAGTGAGATTATCGGGCAGGAGGCATGCATGTACATCGTGACCGGCGGCGCCGGGTTCATCGGCAGCAATCTGGTTCACGAGCTGAACCGGGAGGGCATCACCGACATTCTGGTGGTCGACGATCTCGCCGATGCGCGCAAGCAGGTGAATCTGCATGGGGCTCGCTTCACGGATTACATGGACAAACGCGAGTTTCGCCGCGCCATCGTCGCCAGGGCGCTGGAAGTGGCCCGAGTCGAGGCGATCTTCCATCAGGGCGCCTGT
>DATJSB010000020.1:0-12724 GCA_035504315.1 Occallatibacter sp. | reverse complement strand
AGCATGAGCTCAATGCCGATGAGCACCATGATGGCGTTGCGGCGCACCAGGGCGCCGGCCAGGCCGATCGAAAACAGCAGCGCGGCGACGACCAGGTAACCGATAAGCGGCGAACCCATTACTTGGCCCTCTCTTTCTCGTGCAGGGCCACTATGACCGCGCCGATGGTAGCGGCCGTGAGCAGCAGGGCGACAATTTCGAGCGGCAGAACGTAACGGCCCACAATAGCTACACCGATGTCGTGCACGGTGACGGCGGGCGCGACCGTTTCAGACGGAAGCGCTCGCGCGCTAGCGATAATGGCCCAGCCCAGCACCGCAAAAATGCCGGCGGCAATCGCCATCCCCACAAACCATGTGCGGCTGAAGACTCCTTCTTTAGGCAGCTCGGCGCCCCGCGTAAGCAGGATCGCGAACACAATCAGGATGGCGACTGCGCCGATATAAATGAGGATCTGCGCAAAGCCCGCGAACTGCGCGTCGAGGTTCAGGAAGAACAGCGCCAGGCCCGCGAATGCAGCCGTAACTGCAAGCGCCGCGTGAACCAGGTGCTTGAGCGTCATCGCCGCCAGCGCCCCGGCCAGCGTGAGGGCCGCAATGAGATAGAACATTATGCCCATTTCGTGTTCGCCTCATTCAGCATAGCGGTACGTCCTTGGCGCAAAGTGCTTGCGATACATGCCCGCGCGGCCCATCAGCACGTAAGTGCCGGCGAGAATCACAGTCGAAACCACCCAGCGCAGCCAGCCCTCGCCCATGAAGCGCCACATCGCGGTCACCAGCAGATCGAGCAGCGTAAAGGGCAGCACAAACTTCCAGGCAAAGTTCATCAACTGGTCCTGGCGCAAGCGGGGCAGCGTGCCGCGCATCCAGATGAAGACGAAGATCGACATCATCACCTTGCCGAAAAACCATATCCACGAGGGAACAAAGCTGAGAGCTTCGAGCGGCGCCGACCATCCGCCCAGAAAAAGCGTAGTACCGAGGCCGGAGATGGAAAACATGGCCAGATACTCGCCCAGGAAGAAGAGCGCGAACTTAAAGCCCGAGTACTCGGTGTGGTAGCCGGCGACCAGTTCCGATTCGCCCTCGGGCAAGTCGAAGGGCGAGCGATTGGTCTCGGCGGTCGCGGCAATTGCGTACATTACGAACGCAGCCAGTCCCCACGGCGTGAAGATGTACCAGTGCGGAAGGCCGTACGAGTACTGATTCTGCGCGTCGACGATTTTCTCCGGCCTGAGCGAGCCGGCGATCATCACCACGGCCACGCTCGAAAGCAGCAGCACAATCTCGTAACTGATCATCTGGGCAACCGCGCGCATGGCTCCCAGAAGCGAGTACTTGTTACGGCTCGACCAGCCGGCCATGAAGACCGAAAGCTCGGTTGATGCGCCCATGGCGAAGAAAAACAGCAGACCCGCGTCCATATCCACGAGCACCATATTGCGGCCCATGGGCAAAACGGCGAAGCCCATGAAGACCGCAACCACAAGAATGACCGGAGCGAGAAAGTGCACCACTCCGTTGGCACTGGTTGGAATGATGTCTTCCTTGGTGAGCGACTTGATGCCGTCGGCGATTGGCTGGAAGAGTCCAAAAGGCCCGACACGATTGGGGCCGATGCGATTCTGTATCCGGCCGAGGCCCTTGCGCTCAAAGATTGTGGTGAGCGCGAAGAGACCGGGAAAGACGCACACAATCGCGACCACGCTCAACAGCACGCCGATCGCAGGACGCCAGGCTGTCGGGAAGAAATGCGTAACCCAATCGCGAAGAATGATGAAGATCTGATCGAGATTGCTGACCGCGGAAGACGCAACCATTGCTTACTCGCCTCCCGCGGCAGGTGGATTCGGCTTGGGAGCGGCTGAGGCTGCAGCAGCTTTGGCGGCTGCCGCCTCAGCGGCGGCCCTGTTTTTCGCTTCAACTTTGGCTTTTTCTTCAGCCAGGCGGCCGTCCACTTCGCTTGCCTCAGTGGGGTGAATCGAGTGGTAGTACTCGTTCGACTTGGCGAGTTGCTGGCGATCGAGCAGCAGGCCGCCGAAGCGATCGTCAGTGGCAAGCTCAAACTGCGTGTCCATCTTGATGGCTTCGAAGGGGCAGACCTCAACGCAAATCTGGCAGCTCATGCACACTGAAACATCGATGTCGAAGCGTGCGGGATAAAACTGCTGCTTGCCGGCGTAATCGGGCTTCTTGTCGGCCGACTTATCAATGTAAATGCACTTGGGCGGGCACTCTTTCTCGCAGATCTGGCAAGCGACACAACGCATGCCGGCCTGCCAGTCGGGGCCGTCGTAAACGAGGAAGGGAAAGACACGCGCGTTCTCGGCGGTCGGGATCCGCTGCTCAGGATACTCGACTGTCGTAAGCCGTTCCGCGGAGACAAAGCTGCCGGCAAAATTCCTTGCCGTCTCCGCCATCCCCTTCAGTATGCCTTCACCTAACAATGTTCGCTCCGCTAGTTATCAGTTATCAGTTGTCCACTTTTTCGTGCCTCTGCGTGTTCTCAAGGTCCGTCCATCGCACTCTCGTCGAGTTGCTTCTACCTCAGGGCCTAAAGCCCCGATCCATTGAGGCGCTCTCTCGGCACGACTAAAGTCGTGCCCTGACACAAAACTCCGCGAATCTTTGTTTCTTCGGTTCCCTGTTCCCTAGTCCCCGTTCCCTAGTCCCTAGTCCCTAGTCCCTAGTCCCTCAAAAACTATCGGTCCACTTCTCCCAACACAATATCTACACTTCCAAAAATCAAAACTACATCGGCCACGTTGCTGCCCAGGCACATGTCCTCAAGAATGGTCAGATTGATCAGGCTAGGCGGGCGCACGCGATAACGATACGGATTGGCGCTGCCGTCGCTGATCAGGTAAAAGCCAAGCTCGCCCTTGGGCGCCTCGATGCGGCCATAGGCCTCGCCGGGTTTGGGCCTGAAGCCGCGAATCTTCGCCTTGGGGTCCATAATGGACCCGGCCGGAATGTCTTTGAGCGCCTGTTCGAGAATCACGATCGACTCGCGCATCTCCAGCACGCGCACCATGTAGCGGTCGTAGATGTCGCCGTGGTCGCCGAGCGGCACGCGGAACTTGAAGCGGTCGTAGATGCCGTACTTGTCGACCTTGCGAATGTCATAATTCACTCCTGACGCGCGCAGCATGGGCCCGCTGACGCCTGCGTTCACAGCAAGCTCTGGCTTGAGCACGCCTACTCCCTGGCATCGCGCCATCAGGATTTCGTTGCCGGTGAGCAGCGCCTCGAACTCGTCAACGAACCCAGGCAGGCCGGCGACAACTTTGCGCGCGCCGTCGAGCCAAGCGGCGCTCACGTCGACGCGGCAGCCGCCAAAGCGCATGTAGTTGCACATCATGCGCGAGCCGGTGAGCGACTCGAAGAGGTCGAGAATCTTTTCACGCTCCTTGAATGCGTACATGAGCGGCGTGCCGCTGGCGCCCATTTCCTGCAGCAGAAAGCCGATGGACGACGCGTGGTTCTGAATGCGCGTAAGTTCGGCGAGGATGACGCGAATGTACTGCGCGCGCTCGGGAACTTCCTGCCCAACAAGCTTTTCAACCGCCAGCGCGTAGGCCCAATTATTGGTGAGCGAGCAGAAGTAGTCGAGCCGGTCGGTGTAAGGCATTGACGACAGATACGTCGTGCCCTCGGCGATCTTTTCGTGATTGCGGTGCAGGTAGCCAAAGACCGGCTTGAGCTTGATGACGCGCTCGCCGTCGAGCGCAACGTCCATGCGAAAGACACCGTGAGTCGAGGGATGGTGCGGACCCATCGCGACTTCAAGCAGCTCGCCCTCGCCGCCCGGCTCAATCACCGGCGGCCGATTCCAACCCGCAACTTTCTCCATCTTGGTTTCTACTGCGCTCATTAAACCCTTCTGCGTGGATCGTGATTCGTGATTCGAGAATTGCGTTCCTATTCCCTGGTCCCTATTCCCTATTCCCTTGCGCGGCCTCGGCCGCGCGATGCTCCTGCGCGCGCTTCAACACTGCATCGTGCGCGGTGGGCTCGTACTCGAAGTCGTCCGGTTCCACGTAGTCGCGGCGCATAGGGTGGTCCTTGAACTCGTCCCACATCAAAATGCGGCGCAGATCGGGATGGCCCTTGAAGACGACCCCATAAAGATCGAAGACCTCGCGCTCCTGAAACTCAGCCGAGCGCCACACCGGCGTGAGCGATGGCATCTCAACCTGGTCAGCGCGGTTCGCGGTGCGCATGCGAATCACGAGCGGCCCGTGCCGCAGTGCGAGGGAGTACAAGTGATAGACCGACTCGAGATAACCTGGCTGAACGCGCTTGCGCGTCTCTTCCACGGTCTCTTCCACGGTTTGCTCAACTCCGTCCACGGTCTTGGTGACGGGCTTGGTTACCTTCACCTTCTCGGCGATCTCCTTATCGAGCCAGTCGACGCCGCTGACGTTGGAAAGGTAGTCGAACCCGAACGCCGGATCGTCCCGCAGAAAGGTTGCGACCTCGAGGGCCTTGGCGTGGCCAAGAAGCAGCGAGTGCTGGGCAGCGGGGCCTGGATTGAGAATGACTTCAACTTGAGCGCCAGGAACTGCCGCTTCAATCGCCGTCTTGATTCCGTCTATCGTTTGCAACGCTGCTCCGTGGTTCGTGATTCGTGGTTCCTGATTCGTGAGTCGTGATTCGCCTAGAGCCAACGCCCTCTTAGTCGCTCAGTCCCTAGTCCCTGATTTCCTTGTTCTCTTTTTCTCTCGTTCCCTGCCTTCATCGAATCGTGATCGGCACCGGCCATACGCCCTTGTTCGAGGTCGGCTCCAGATCGTGTGCGCCCGGCTCCGGCACGGGGAATTCTCCCTGCGCCGCGGCGTCAAGATGGCGCGGACGGCCTTCGCCAGTCAAATGCTGCTCGTCAATCTTCTTCTGCAACGTCATGAAGGCCTGGATCAGCGCCTCAGGCCGAGGCGGGCAGCCGGGAATGTGCACGTCGACCGGAATGTAGCGATCGATGCCCTTGAGCACGTTGTAACCCTGCTTGAACGGCCCGCCGGAAATGGCGCACGCGCCCATGGCGATGACATAGCGCGGCTCGGCCATCTGGTTGTACAAGCGCACCACCTGCGGAGCCATCTTCTTGGTCACGGTGCCCGAAATGATCATGAGATCCGCCTGCCGCGGCGAGGGCCGAAAAACCTCGGCGCCGAAGCGGGCCAGGTCATAGCGGGCCATGGTGGTGGCGATCATCTCGATGGCGCAGCAGGCCAGGCCGAATTGCATGGGCCACACCGAACTGCGGCGGCCCCAGTTGTAGAGATCCTGAATGGTCGTCACCAAGACGCCCTGCTTGCCGAGTTCGATCTTCAGATCTTGATCCATAAGTTGCTACGCTCCGTCGAGCTCTTAGCTATTAGCTTTTTCGCTCGTCCGCCTCGATTTCTAATACGACCGTCGGTGGTCACTACGTCCCGCGGCCCGATAATGTTGCCACCTGCACAACCGAGCTAAAAGCTAATGGCTAACAGCTAATAGCTGGGCGTGATTCGTCGCGCTGATCACGCCCACGTCAAAATCCCCTTCGCCCACGCCCAGGCCAATCCTTCAATCAACATCAGCACAAAGATGAGCATGGAGACGCAAGCCGCCACGCCCAGCCCCGTAAACGCAACCGCAAATGGCAGCAGGAAGACGGCTTCAACGTCGAAGATGAGAAAGATGATGGCGTAAAGATAATAGGCCGAGCGGAATTGCACCCACGCATCGCCCTTCGATACCAGCCCGCACTCGTAGATCGAGTTCTTGACTGCGTTCGGCTTAGGGGGCGAAAAAAAACTGGCCCAAAGCCAAGCCAAACCGAGCGGGGCCAGTCCAAACCCCAGCGCCGCCACAAACAAAACGGCCAATGAAAAATAAGGATTTGAAGCCATCGTGGGAGCGAAAATTCCTTCTATTCCAAGCTAACAGTTTGGGGGCATCTTTGGCTAAGAACTTCGACCCAACCCAGCGCCGTTCAATTCCATTTTATCGCCGCTCATCTCACTTTATGAACCACTGAACTTTATGAATCATCGGGCTCTATGAATGACTGGTCGGAGCTTCACCAGACAGGGGGCAGGCGCTCCACCACGCCCGCCCTCACACTCCACCGGGCCGTTCACCACTGCTGCCCGCAAACCTGCCCACCTCTCGGCTTGCATGCCCCAGGCGCGCGGGCTTCAAACAGAGCCGCGAGCCCCCGGGACTCCAGTTTCGAAACCTCGAATGTGGCCACCTCGGCCGCGTCATGCTCGCCGCGCCAGGTCACGGTCACATAATGCGCCTTCGGCGGCCAGATCACGAGTGCCAAAGCGATCGTCGGCAGCACACCGAGCGGCTTCTTCACCTCATCGCGCCAGGTGTAAGAAATGATCTGGGCGTAAGGAATGGCGAATTCGCCTGCGGTGGAATGAAACACCAGTTCCGATGCCGACGTAAGATCCACGGTCCCCACCGTACCCATCTTGACTGCCTGCACGGTCCCAATGGCATAGGTCGCCTGGTTCTGCTCGAGGGCAAATGCCTGAGCAGTTGAAAGCGCCAAAACGAAAGCGAGCGTCAATCCCGAAAGTTTTTGCATCACGATGAATCCTCCTCATGGAAACGAGGCTAAGGCGCATCGCGGATGCGATCGGGCTCGAATGTGACACTTTCGCAAGTGCCCTGTTGAGGCGGAGCGCGGAGCCGGAAGATTCGGGCGCGGCCAACTGGCTGAGAGAATCCCTACCAGCTCACCACGGTCACGGCAAATGGCTGGATCTGGATCTTTCCATTTGCCACCGTCAGGCTACGCGCCGGGTTTTCGCCGGACTGTTCATCCACGGTGACCACATGCGCCGTCGCAGCATCGGGCAGCAAGATTTCAACGGCGCGGTTGCGCTTGTTGACCAGCAGCAGCTTGCGCCCAGCGGATGTGAGGAATGCCTGCGCCGAGATATCGCTTGAGCCGGTCGACGTCTCAACCAGCTTGTCGCCGGGGTGGAAGTTGTCCTTGATGAGCTTGAGCACCCAGAAGCGCGCGTTGGGCTGGTTATTGGTCCAGTCCATCATGCTCACGCTGGGAAACTGCGTGGGATAGCCGATCAACTGCGACTCGCCAATGACGTCGATCTCGAGACGCGTGAGCTCGATGAAGAGATCGGCGTAGAGCGCGCCGGCAACGTTCCAGTAGATCTTCGGCGGAGGCACTTTGTCGTTGGGGCCATTGTCGCCCGGCAGAATGACGCCCAGCTCGTCGAGATCGGTGCGCGTTGCGGGCGAAAGCCGCTTGCGAATGGCCTCGACGTATCGCACGGTATGCAGGAAACCCGCCTCCTGATCAAAGAATGTGTACTGCCACGTGTCGGCGTTCTCGCCTGCCGAGGGGGTTGCGTAAAAGTGATAGGAAATCAAGTCAATAGGAATGCCGGCATGGTGATGGCTCGCATCGAGGAAGTACTCGAACATGCGCGGCTCGTCGCTGGGCGCGGCCAGCGCCAGCGCCACGAACTTCGTATCCGGCGAGACCGCATGAATGGCGCTCACAATTGCGTCGTAGCGCTCGGCGTACTGCTCGGGCGTCATGTTGTGCTCAAAGTCGATCTCATTCAGCACCTCCCAGTAGGGCAGCTTGTAGTGGTAACCCGAGTTGTGGCGCACACCGTTCTCATCGGTAAATCCGCCGTTCACATACCAGCTCACGAGGCGCGCGTAGTAATCGCCGAGTTCCTTGCCGGTGGGGTCGCGCAGTTCGCTGCCCTGCTCATAGTCCCAAACCACAGCGTCTGGGTTGGAGGGATAGATAACCGGCCGCGGCGTCTTGAAGAGCCACTGGGGAATGGTGCTGAAGTTGAGAATCGCGGAGTGGCCCTCAGTGGCGGCGAAAAAGTCTTTGGTCATGGGATCGATGAGCGAGAAATCCCACGACGTTTTTTCGGGAGTCGGAGGCTCGAGTTCCGCAACGGCGAGCCTGGGATACGGGAGCCACGGCACGTAGCGAACGTAATCGGCGCCGAGTTCTTTGACCGCCTTGTAGGCGGCCGCGCCGAGCGGCTGTCCCGGCCTGAGCGGCGGGTTCACCACCACCTGCAACGTCGGCGTCGACTTTGAAACCAGCGTAACTTTATCCCAGTGGACGGTCAGCGGCGGCATCTGCTGGGCGCGCAGCAACGACGGCACCAGCAAACAAAATCCAAAAGCAACCAACCCACGACAGTAAGAAGTTCTGCGGACGTGTAGCGCATTCATTTTCGCAGTCTCCGGCTCACTCGATGTCATTGACCGAGCCATCTTATCACCGTCCACAGTGGTAGCATTCTGCACAAAGGCAACAAATGCGACAGTTAATGAATGCGATTAGGATCGTGCTGGTATTGGCAACGGTTGGAGGAGGTTTTGCAGGAATCCTCGCTGCCGCCAACGGCTTCTGGACCACAAATGTTGCTGACAATCGATTGTTGGAACTCCTGTGGTTCAGCCTTGTGACGTACTCAATAATTACAATCGCCGGCCTCATCTTCGTGATCAGAGGGCGAGTCGGGCGGTTCATGATGCTGGCACTCGGCAGCATGGTTCCGTGGATAGATTTGCCCGGGATCGAATTTCACTTAACGTCTGTGATGTACACAGCAATCACTTTCGGCCCGCCGCATAGCGCGGGAAGGATCGGAGCCTACTTCGAATGGAGTGCGCAGTTGGGTTCCCAATTTCAGCTTCGTATAGGGGGTTCTCCGAACGGCGACTGGAATTTAGGAATCAACCTGTTCGCTGTGCTACTGCTGCTTTTTGCCTGGATATACAAGCAGCTAACGCCCGGAACGGTTTTCGATTCGTGAGAACCTGCGCCTAATCATCATCGTCCTTCCGCGCGCCAATCTTGTCCTTCACCTTCAGCATGGCCGGTACCGGCGCATTGCCCATCGCATCCTTCCACAAAATCACGTTGAGCTTCTCTACCGGCGCGCGATCCTCATGCGTAAAGTCCATCTTCATGCTCTCTTTTGCGCCCACCGCGGTCTTCTGGTTCGCCGTGTAAATCAGGCCATTGTCGCGATTCGAATAATCTGCATCGTAGGCCGGCTGGTCGCCCGGCCCGGTAAAAAGGCTGGCAATCATCGAACAGAAAGCGTCGTTGTTGTTCATTGGCGGAAGGCCCAACAGTGACTCCATGGTGCGAACCACGCTCACCGTCGAATAGAAGTGGCTGTCGATAAACGGCGCGCCGTTGGCTCCGTGCGGCGCATATTTGCTCACGACCAACGCGACGCTGCGATGCGCCTCAACATGATCGGCGCCGTTCTGCGCATCGTCTTCGAGGATGAAGAAGGCCGTGTCGTCCCAGAAGGGCGAGTGCGAGACGGCTTCAATGGCCCGGCCGACTGCCAGGTCGTTGTCGGCCACGCTGGCCTTCGGTGTCGGCCCACCCGGCCGCGTGCCCGCGGTGTGATCGTTGGGCAGGCGCAGCATCACAAAGTTCGGCATGGTGTCGTTGCCCGCCTGGCGATCCGCAATCCATCCCTTCAAATGCCTCAAGAAAATGTCCACCCGAATCTGGTCGGGGACGAAGAGGTTGAAGTCAGGCGCTTCGGGGGCAAAGTGGCCCACCAGCTCCGGCTTGGTGGCAATATTTGAGGCCAGCACCGGGATGGGCCACGGCCACTTGTTCACTCCGCCGCCCCAGCTCTCGGGCAGCGCTTCACCCGGCGCATATTCCTTGTGCGCGCACTCGGGCCCCGAGAGCACAGGGCCCAGTTTCGGATCGGCGACAGCTTTTTCATCGCAGAAAGTCGACGAGATGAATTCGCCGAAATGGTAATAGGTCTTTCCGTGAGAGGCCACGTCGCCCCAGATATATCCGCTGGCCGGCTCGTTCACATCGGGAATCTTTTCGAGCAAAGGATAGCCATCCGAGACCACACCCTCGTAATCGTATGTGCGTTGCTCGCCGCGGTAGCTCTGCTGCCAGGTTTTCTCAAGGTAGTCTGAGCCGATGGCCGCGTTCGACCATACGTGGCCGTCGCCCGAAACCTCTCCCGAGTCAAAAAAGTTGTCGAGCACGCCAAACTGCAGGGCCAGTTTATGCTCGTTGGGCGTCACCGCCTCTCCGTACATGGCCAGGTTCGGGTCGCCGTTGCCCACCTGTTTTCCCTTCTGGCTGAGGTCGCCGAGAATCTGATCGTAGGTGCGATTCTCCTTGATGATGTAGATGACGTGCTTAATGCGAGTGGCGCTGCCATCGGCAAATTTGATCTTTGTCTGTCCGGCGATCATGCGATTCGAATCGAGCACCTCGGCCGTCCACTGGGGCAGGTTGTTTTCGATCTCGGTCTCATCGAGCGAAGCCAGAGATCCGTACAGCAGGGTGCCGATATAAGTGCTGCCGCTCTTGCGCTGATTGGCAGCGTTATCAACCTGCCGCTGCGGATAGTTGTTGGGGCCGGTGCCCTTGCCTTTGTCAGTCGCGATAATGAGCTTGTTTCCCTGAGGCAACGCGTCGAAGGCCATCGAGATCGGCATCCATTCTGTAGGTGCGAATCCATCGGGCTCAACCATGGTGTTTGTGGCCAGCCTGGGTGTCAGCTTGCGCGTGTCGAAAACGGCAACCGCGTCACTGCCCATGTTGGCTGCGTAGAGCCGCGCGCCGGATGCGTTCACGGCTACAGCCACCGGCTCGGCGCCAAAGTAGCTCTGATGCGGCAGCCGCGCGTCGAAGTATCCCTTCACGTCGAATTGCCCGCCGGCGATATTCACCGCGGCGACCGCATCGCGATTGGCAAGCGCGACGTACAGCGTGTTGCCGTCGGGCGAAAACGCAAATGCGCAGGGATGCGTGCCCGGAGCAACGGGATCGGCCGGCTTCAGCAATTCCAGCTTGCGCCCAACCATGCCGCTCGTCAGATCGAGTTCAGCAATCTCCGATGCATTCCACAGCGCCACAAAGCCGCGTTTTTCGTCTTTTGACACGGCCACCGCAATAGGATAGGTCGACGGAACCGCGTTGCTCTCCGACAGGTCGAAGCGCTTTTCGATGGCCCCGTCGGCTGTGTCGATAACCACTGCAAAGTCCGACAGGTTATCGGCCACAAGAAGCTTTTCGCGTCCGCCCTGCTTGAAGACCGCAATTGCCGCGGGATAAGGAGTGCCCATGCCGCCATCGATGCCTGCCGGCAGGCGCGTCGTTTTCCCCGGCGCAAGCTGCTCCATGGGGATGCGGATGAGGCCTTCGGGCGCGATTTTGCCCTCTGCGAAGCTGTACACCACGATTCCGCTGCCGGTTGAATCTTTCTGCTTGCCTTCAGGATCGGTGAGCGACGCTACGCTCGCGTAAACTTTGCTGCCATCCAGGCTGAACGCGAGGCCGGAGTAAAGAGTCTGGTTGGCGCGGCGGCCGGTACGCGCGTCAGGAAAATCGGCAACCGTGCCGTCCCGCGTGTCGAAGACCGCGAGGGACTGCTCGTACCGCGACTCGAAAGTTCCGTAGCCGTCATTGACGGTCACCACGTACCGGCCATCGGGAGAGATGGCCATGGAGACAGGAAGGCTGTTGAGCCGTTGCGGATCCCCGGGCGCCTTGCCGATGAGTTGCTTGCTCGAAGGCAGGTCGACAAACGATGAAGTGCTCTGTGCGGGCAGAACCAATGGCACGGCGGCAATAGCTGTCGAGAACAGAGCAGACACTTTCAGGCGCATTTTGAACCTCGGCATGATGAGATGCGAGCAGGGGAAGGTGCGGACAGATCAATCCGCCGAAACCGGACAGCAATCACAGATGGGATTTTACACGGGGGGATTGGAAGAGATATTGAATTAATTGTGCAGTCCGCCGCGGGGCACAGAAATACATGCCCCGCGCTTGCCCCGTCCTTTCCGCGATCGAGCTGCGGAAAGGGCGAGGCACGGTGAGTGCCTGGCAATCGGAGCTTAGCGCCGTCTACGGGTAGATTCCCCTAATCTGCACAGCCTCGGCCACGCGGCCGATGCCTAGCATATTGGCGGCGATGCGCATCGGCACTTTCTTCTCCTGTTGGATCTTGAGCACATCGCGGAACGCAGTCTTCATCACTCGCTCAAGCCGCTGATAGATATCCTGCGCTTCCCAGAAGAGGTGCTGCTCATCCTGCACCCATTCGAAGTAGGAAACGGTGACACCGCCGGCATTGCAGAGGATATCGGGGATCACGAATGCGCTGTTGCGCTCAAGAATGCGATCGCCTCCGGGAGTGATTGGGCCGTTGGCGGCTTCGGCGACAATGCGCGCGCGCACTGAATTCGCGTTCTCGGCGTGAATGGTGTTTTCGAGCGCGGCGGGCACGAGGATTTCGCAATCGAGTGCGAGGAGGTCTTCGGGAGTGATGGACTCGGTTTCCGGGAATCCTTCCACATGTCCGGTCAGGGTCTTCATGTGGATGAGCTCGGGAATATTGATTCCATCGCGATTGAAGACGCAGGCGCGCGAATCGCTGACGGCGATGACGCGCGCGCCCGCCTCATAGAGCAGTTCGGCGGCGATGGAGCCGGCGTTGCCGAATCCCTGCACCACCACGCTGGCATTCTTGAGAGGAATGCCGAGATGCTCGCAGGCGCACTGGATGGTGTAGAACACGCCGCGGCCGGTGGCTTCATTGCGGCCCAGCGATCCGCCCAGGCTGATGGGCTTGCCGGTCACCACACCGGAAACCGAATACCCCTTGGTCATGCTGTAGGTATCCATGATCCAGGCCATGGTTTGCGAATTGGTGTAA
>DATJSB010000019.1:0-26063 GCA_035504315.1 Occallatibacter sp. | reverse complement strand
GCGGCGGAGAGGAACAAAGACCGAAGGACGACCGAGATCGCCGTCGTACTTGGGAATTTCGTACTCGAAGATCAGATGATTGCGAAAGGTGTTCCAGGTGAGCTGATTCAGCAGTCGGTGGTCCTGGTGGGCGTCCTGGCCATTGTGAGTGAAGATGAGATCGGGAGCCACGGGCTTCAATTCGTTCTCGAATACCGCCTTGACCTCGGTGCCGGCCCATGGCATGAACCCATCCTCGAAACCTTTCAGTATCGGCCCTTTGAGGCGGGAGCCGGCGAACAGACCTGCGGCGCGCCTGGCTTCCGCCTCCCTCACCCCGACCGCGTTGAATACCGCCCAGTAAAACTCACAACCGGGATATTCTTCGGCGAGGCGGAGGATGGCCCCGCCACAGCCGATCTCGATATCGTCCGAGTGAGCCCCGATGCAGAGAATTTTCAGAGGACCACTGCTCTTTGCGACTAGCCGGAGGGGGATCATATCTGCGCCGGCACGGAGTGAGCTGCACTGCCGTTCTTCTTCCATAACTCCCATGGAGCTACGCCTCCGGCGCACAGACCCTCCAGTTGCTGACGATCCTTGAACGTATCCATGCTGGCCCAGAAACCGTCGTAGGGGTAACCGATCAGCTGTCGCTCTTCAAGCAGCCGATGGAACGGTTCGATCACCAGTTCTTCCCTGTCTCGCATGTAGTCGAAAATCTGTGTTTTGAAGACAAAGAAGCCGCCGTTGATCCGGATGCTGCCGTTTCCGATCGAATGAATATCGGACACCAGACTTCCGTTCCCCTGCTCCAGCGACACCAGGTGATAGCTCAGGTTCGGACGTACGCAGAGAAAGCTCGCAATCTTTCCCTGCTGGTGAAAGTGAGCCAGCTGTTCCGGCAAGGGCAGATCGGTAAGTCCGTCGCTGTAGTTAGCGAGAAACTCTTCCTCGCCTTCGAGATAAGGCTGTACCGCCTTCAGCCGCTGGCCGATGTTAGAGCTAATACCCGTATCAACGAACGTGATGCGCCAGTCCTGAATGTCGCTGTTAATCAGCTTGAGTGTCTTGCCCCCACCCGACAGGACAAAGTCATTCGAAGCGCACTCGTCGTAGTTGAGGAAATAATTCTTGATCGCATCCGCTCGGTAGCCCAGGCACAGGATGAAATCCTTATGTCCGAAGTGGGCATAGTACTTCATCACGTGCCACAGAATCGGACGATAGCCGATGTGGACCATGGGTTTCGGAATGTCCTCAGCATCCCGAATCCGCAGCCCCAGACCACCGCAGAACAGAACCACTTTCATAACTCTCTCCCAGCTCTCTTCCTTTGCAATCCCGGTTACGCTTCCACCTGTGCGGCGGTCAGGGCTTCCAGCCACGTCTCTCCGCGGAACACGCGATACTGCTCCGCTCGCAGACGGTCGGCCAGCCGGCCCTGCGGCAGCTCGACGTCGTCGTAGGTCACCACTGCGTCTTTGGCCACATCCCGTTTCAGCAGGCAGCCTTCGACGAGTCCCTCCGGCAGATAGCGCTTTTCGCACATCTCATCGGCATTGACGGCCTCGCCGTAGGTCATGTACATGCCGTAGTCGTCGAGTATCTCGCCGGCCTTCAGATCCCGCTTCGCCACTGCACACACCTCGACCACTGGCCCGCCCAGAGGCCGAGCCAGCGAATCCCGGAAGAGCACCACCCGCGCAATGGCCGCCGGCACTTCGAAGTGCACCAGATGGTAGGGGGTGAAGAACGAATAGAGCGGCCCGTCTCCCATCTTGTAGAGGCTCAGATAGTGCTGCTGTTTGGGGTCAGGATGTTCCGCCAGCACATACAGCTTCGTGAGCGGCGTTCCCACCACATAGTCGATAACTCCCCCCAGCTTTCGTACCTCGTCGATGTCGTAGAGACGCCCAATCTTCATCACGTCGTCTTTGTATTCGCGGCCCCTCGACATGCCCCGCGACTGCACCTTGAATCCCGTGGCGTTGGCCACGATGGCCTGCTCGAAACTGATCTTGGAGCCATCGGCAAAGCTGGTCACCATCGCCGGATTCTGTCCCCACTTCTCCGCAAAGCCCTTCTGCGTTGTCGGATTCCGATATGGATCCTGAAGCCCCTTCACATTGCCGATCACTCGCGGCGTCAGCCCCAGGCCCTTCACCCAGCGGTACAGATTGATCTGCAGTCCGGGCTCGTCCCCGTCGCACGCGGACAGGATTGCCCCATGCTTGCGGGCATAGGTCTGAAGGATGGGGCCAATCGTGGCGTCGATCTCCGCGTTCAGCAGCACCACGTCCTTTCCATGCCGGAACGCCTCCAGCGCGACCTGGGCGCCGAATTCCACCGAACCGGTCACATCCACCAGCACATCGATTTCCGTGGAACGCGCCAGCAGAAACGCATCCCCCGTCGCTACGACCTTGCCTTCCCGCATTGCCTGGTCGGCTTCGGCCTGCGTCTTCGGAGAAGCAACATCCGTGATGCCGGCGTAGGCGCATAAGTCGAATGCCCGTTGCGGCCTCCGGTTATATACACCGGCCAGACGCATCCCCACCGTGGTGTTCACAATATGGTTGGCAAGGCCCTGCGACATGAAGCCCGCACCGATCATCCCCACTCGGATGGGCCTGCCTTCCTTCTCTCTTGCTTCCAGCGCCGTATCGACAATAATCATGGTCTGTCTCCCCTCGCACTAACGGCTGCTGCCGGCCACGGCCGGTTCCAGGCTCATCCGCTGCTTTAGTTCCGATTCCTGCTCATCAAGCGGCTTCCACTGCTGGTCCTTGTCGGAAATCACGCTCACCGGCAGAGGCCATTCCAGATGCAGACGGGGATCGTTGTACATCAGGCCGCCTTCCGATCCCGGCGTGTAAAACTCGCCCACCTGATAACTCGTCTCAGTCTTGTCAGCCAGAACCTGATATCCGTGAGCAAAGCGCTCCGGCACATAAAGACCGCGACTGTTGTCCTCCGTCAGCTCGACGGCAACGTGCTCCAGATAGGTGGGGCTCTCCGGGCGGAGATCGACGATGATGTCAAGGATTCCGCCCCGCGTAGCGCGGACAAACTTGGTCTCCGCAGCAGGGGGAAATTGAAAATGCATACCCCGCAGCGTGCCCTTGCGATGGTTGAACGCGACGTTGGACTGGGCGATCACCGGCTTGAGGCCGTGATCTTCGAACTCATGCTGGCAGAACGCGCGAGCGAAGAACCCGCGGGAGTCCTCGCGCCGCTCGATATCGATGATGAAAGCTCCCTTAAGTTTTGTCTCCGTAAAGATCATAAAAAGCCTCTTCCTCCTCCTTGCTGTTTCCGTTTCAGCGAACCGTCGATGCCGCGACCTGGCGGTCAAGAGCCCAGTGAAGCGTCGGATCGAGCGCCTCAGTCTTCATCAGGCGATCGATAGCTTTCAGCCGCGTGTACCGGCCGCTCTCCACCTCTTCCCGGGTCAGGTTGGCGGCGCGATAGGCATCGTAAAGTTCCTGTGCGCCTTTGCGAGCGGTCCACTGAGGGCGAAACTCCGGCAACAGCCGGCTGATCTTCTCACAGGTGACGCGATAGCAGCGCTTGTCCGGACCGCCGCCGGGAGCGTATTCAACATTGCAGCCGGGCACAGTCTGCGCCACGATCTCCGCCAGCTCCCGGATACGATAGTTTTCCTCAGTGCGGCCTACGTTGAAGGTCTGGTTATGCACCCGCTCGCGCGGAACTTCGAGGGCCGCAACCATCGCCCCGATGATGTCCCGGATATGCACGATGGGGCGCCACGGCGTGCCATCGCTCTTAATCAGGATCCGGCCCGTGGTGAAGGCCGACGCCACCAGGTCATTCAGAACGATGTCCAGGCGCAGCCGCGGCGATACGCCGTAGGCGGTTGCATTGCGCATGAAAGTAGGCGAGAAGTTATCGTCTGCCAGCTTCCGGACATCGCGTTCCACAAATACCTTCGACTCGCCGTAGGGCGTCACCGGATTCAGCGAGGCATCTTCGTCGAGAAAATCGTCGCCCGCCGCCCCGTAGGTGCTGCAGGAAGAGGCAAAGACGAATCGCTGCGCGCCAGCCTCCTTCGCCAGTTCCGCCAGCCTTACCGAAGCGTGGTAATTGATGTCGTAGGTCAGCTGGGAATCAAGGTTGCCCAGCGGATCATTCGACAATGCCGCCAGATGCACGACCGCGTCGAAGCCCTCCAGGTCGTCACGAGTGACATCCCGGATGTCAGCGCGGATTTCCCGAATCGCGTCAGGTCCGGCACCGAAGTTGCAGTTGTCGTACAAATTGGTATCGAGGCCGACGACATCATAGCCCGCGGACTTCAGCATGGAAACGGCAACCGCCCCGATATATCCTAAATGACCGGTCAGCAATACTCGCATTGGATTTCCCTTCTGTTAGCTGTCGGACCAAGTGTATTGGAAACAGGCGGTGAGCCTGTTGTGAGCCGGAATGCGGCCGAACTGTATACAAGTCACTGATCGGTTAATAGGTCTGTGCGATGCGAAGAACCGGTACAGACCATCAAATAATCGATATCTCACGCCGCAGCCATATCTTTATCATCTGCTGATGACCGCTTGATCAACCCGCGGAAAAGATCCATATAAAGATCCTTCTGCCGGGCGACGAACAGCAGGATCACCGTAAAGCTCACCAGCAGAACTCCGCTCTCCAGTGCGAGACGCGGCAGCGGATGTAGCAAGTGGCGTCCATACGTCTCCCGCACAGCCAAGGCCAGTGCTCCGGCCGCGATACACGAAGCGAGGGGACGCACGCTGATCGTAAGGATGTCACGCAGGGACACCGGAGTTCCGCTGACACAAAATGCCGTCAGCGGTATTGCACAGAGCGCGGTTACCGCGGAGTAGCCGAGTGCCACGCCTTTCGGCCCATAAGGCAGTCCGATCACGTAACCCAGCATAATGAGCGGAGCAAAGATCAGAGCAAGCTTTAGGTTTCGCTCCACATGCCCCAGCGCCGTCATAAGCCAGTTCAGGGGGTTAATGACCCCAAAGACCACGATCGTCGGAGCCAGGAAGCGGATAATTGGCACCGCGGATAGCCACTTCGGACCTAAGAGGACGCGGATCGTATCCTCGGCGAAGAGCGCAAAAATAAAGGTGATCGGCAGTGTGAAGCCCATTACGAGCGAGTGCGCCTTCAGATAATAACTTCGAAAACGCTGAGGCTGATGTTGTACTCGTGAAAGCGATGATAATGCGACCTCACCCACTGCGCTGTTGAGATTGTCGGTGGGGATGTTGACGAGTCTGTACGCTCTTCCGTAGATCCCCAGCGCGTCAGCGCCCCAAAAACGACCGAGTAACACCTTTTCGAGATTATACGCAGCGTATGCTACAAGGCTGTTTAACGTGACGGTGCCTCCAAAGCGCATCATCGCACGAACCCCTGTCTTGCGACGTGGCAGACCCGGGATCCACATCGTAGTCAACCAGCAACCAATTGTGACGACCAGCGGCCCCGTGATGTTGATCGACACAAGAGCCCAATAGCCATAGCCGTTCATTGCCCCCCAAATACCGAGGCCTGTGCTCGAAACGCCTGCCACGGTATAGATAGCCGCCAACGCTGTAAAACGCATTTGACGTTGAAGCAGAACTCCGTGCTGCACGCCTGCTGCATTGAACAGGAAACTCGTCGCCATCACCATCGTCACCGCAATCAGGCGCCGGTCGTGAAAGAATGCGGCAACAGCGGGCGCCATTGCAATACCCAGCAGCGTCAGACCCGCCCCCACCGCGATATTGACCCAGAACAGCGCCGACGATTGCTCCTTTGTAATGTCGGCCCGCTGCACTGCAGCCGTAGAGAGTCCGAAGTCGCGGAACAGCCCCAGGACTCCCGTAAAGGCAGTGACCATGCCCACCAACCCATACTCGGCCGGACCCAGTAGGCGGGCCAGCACCACTAACGATACCAGGTTGACGGCGGAGTTGATTCCCTGGGCTACCAGACGCGAAGCCGCTCCACGTATTGTCTTCTCCTTTAAATCCTTCATCCGGACTACTTCCCGCCCACCATTACTCCATGTTCGCAGTCCGGCTCCATCATCTCGCCCGATCTCCCCGGCATGGACTGAAAGACGGCTGCGTAGCGCGTCACCCAGTCTGCTCTGCGCTTGTCGATCGGCTCGAGACCCGCGTACGCGAAGGGCCAGTGGTCCGGCATCACCGGATCGCCATTATGTATCTCTTCCAGCAGATCCCGAACTGGTTTCCACCCCAAATCCTGCATCACTTTCGTCCGCACATCCAAATCGATCCCCGAAACATAAAGATATCCATTCGGACCCACCAGCCTTGCAATATTGCGTAAACATCTGTCCGCCGTCTGCGGCATCATGTGGCACAGAAAGTTATTCGCGACGACCAGATCCTGTTCACCCAGCTTCTCCAGGGTCTCCGGCTCGCCCACATCGCAAACGTTCCACCGGATCGCATCTTTGATCCACTGCTTAACCGTCCAGGACTCGCCGTCAATATCGAAGAAACTCTCCTTTTCTGCAGGACTCATACGGTCGAAGATCGCCGGCGTGGTCGGCTCCGAGTTCGTCAACCCGTAGACACCGCGCCGCGCAAAATCTACCGCATGCGCGGAGATATCTACGGCGCTGAGAACCAGCTCCAAATCAGGCCGCGCCGACAGAATGCTCCATGCAATCGAGTAGGCCTCCGCGCCAAAGCTGCAGCCCAGCACGGCAATCTGCACCTTCTCGCCGCTCTTCTTCGAATCCACCAGCGACTGGATCAGCTTGAGCCCCGGACGATTGCGTAGAAAATGCGTCGCAAACGCCTGCTCGCGCGGAGCCCGTCGAGCGAGGCTGTGCACAAAACTGCCGTAGAGGCGAATCAGGCCGCGTCCGGCCGCATCGGCGGGAATGTGGTTCCAGAGGCGCCTGTTCAGTCCCAGAAAACCATCCAGCGGCGACTTCCCCGCAATCCTCTTCCTCACCAGCCGGGTCAACAGTGGCTCGTGTCCGGGCAAGGACCCCTCCTCGCGCGCGGTCACATCCGGGTTCCACCTTGTATGGGCGTCGTTGTTGCGGAACCAGCGCGGCCGCGAGAAAGCGATCAGCGTCATTTGGCCCGAGTAGGTGTATTCCACCCCGGGGGGGACCTCTATCAGCATGCCAGGATAGATCTCATGCTTCTGATTCGCGATCGTAAAATAGCCGCTCCCGGCGAGCACGTAATACGTGCGCGTAATCTTCCTGCTGATTATGAAGGTGTCATGACCTGTTCTGCACTCGATGTAATAGATATCGAGATCCTTCTGGCGCAGCGGCCCGAAGGCATATCCTTCCAGACCCGTGCCGGAAAATGATGTAGATTTTGGGAGTATGTGGGTATACGGCATTACAACTCTCCTCTAAGATCGGATACTGCTGTTGGTATGTTCTTTCAACTCGACAACGCGCGCACCAGGCCGCCGGCTGTCTGGCCAAATTTCGTCGCACAGCGCGACATACTGCTCGTCCAGCGCACGCCGGCAGGCCTGCACCTTCCCGGCTATCGTTCTCTTTATGAGCTCGGCATTTTGCCGCAGCCTGCGAAACTGTTCGATCAGCATGTCCTCGCGCATGCCATTGATCGGCTGGCAATAGTCGGAGATACCCATCTGCTTCATCAGAGATGAACACTTGGGATGAAAGGACAGCGTGATGACCGGCTTGTTGAGCGCGAGAGATACCAGGGCATTGTGAAACCGCGTCGCCACCACAAAATCCGTCTCGGCAAGCTGCGATAGCAAGCTCTCCACCGAGTCGGCTGGCTCATCGAGCAAGTGTGCCGTTTCTTCGCTGCCCACCCGCGCCTTTAGCAGCCACTTGAATTCCGCGATGGCAGGTACGTCGACAACATCGCCCACCAGCAGGCGGACATCGTATTCCTGCTCCAGAAGCCACTGAGTAAAGCGAAGCAGCGTCTCCCGGTATCTTGCCCATGCCCCGTTCTCCTCTGCTGGTGCACTGTATCTACCGGGGTCCGACATCACACCCACGCCCACCACCGGTCTGCGCCCGGTGTTCGCCCGCGCGCCGCATCCCGGCGAGACCGACAAGCTGAAGGCCAGATCCGGACAGACGCGGTCTTCCCGTACCGACAACCCGATGCCTGCCAGGTACTCCCGTGTCGAATCATCGCGGTACGAGCGGAAATCCGCGAGCGAAAGCGCCGTTTTCACGAAGAACTTGGCCATCCGGCTGGTCACCGGGCCCGCGCCAACGCTCACAAACAAAAGCTTGCTGCGGCATAGTTTCGCGGCCAGCGACCACCGGAACATGTCATATGGGCCCCAGCCAAACAGCGTGTATGCATCGCTCAGCAGACCGGTACCCGGGACGATCAGCACATCCGTGCCCCACATTCTGGTTACCGCCTCTGCCCACCGGTGCAGCTCAGTCGCAACACCCAGCGTCAGCCTGCGCGCCCATCTGACCAGACGATGCCTGGAAGACGGTTCCTTCCCCACCTGCGGCCTACTGCGGATTGCCGGGATGCCATATGTGCGTGTAACCAGCTCCGGTCCGGTGCAAATGCACAGGAACTCCGAGCCCGGCGAACAACGACGGAGGAAATCAAGAGTCGCCTGCAGCGTGCACTCGTTTCCCAGGTTGCCACCTCCAAAATGGCCAAAGAACGCGATCCTGCGGCACGCGGAAATCTTGCTCATGGCATCATCTACGGCAAACGCTGCGGATGCGCTTGCTTTCCTGTCGCCGTCAATCGATTCCACGCGCTGGACCACCACTGCAATCCCCTCCCAAGGTTCCAGACCGGGTGCAGAAGTCGGCTGCCGACTTCGCTCATTACCGATGTCGCAAGAAGACGCCACTCGATCCTGCCCCCAAACGCCGCCAGTGTGTCGGCATGATACTTCCAGAACGCCTTTGGACGTAACCGCACCACGTTGTTCGCCAGAACTCGGTGATATTTTCGGTTTAGCTGCTTCCAGTACTGTTTGTACTCGCCATCGCTCAGTAACACTCGCCCATACTCCAGGAACACAACTAGGACGCCAAGAATAATGCTGTCAAAGTCACCTGCAAACGCCCCTGTCGACTCCCTGCGGGCGCGATTGAAACTCAGCACCTGATGCACATAGCCATAGTCAGACTCGACAAGCAGATCGAAACAGGCCATGGTGTCGCCATGCAGCGTACGCTCGTCGAAGAACGTCGGCCGCTTTCGAATAAGATCCGACCGCACCAGCAAAGAAGTCATCGGCCCCAGCACGTATGGGCCGCCCAGCAACATGTTGCGGCAGGTCTCCCGGCCCGAAATCTGTGGCGCCGGATACGCAGGCCCCTGCCACAACACCGCCTGCCCATCCATTGTGTATGCGCCCACCAGCCCAACCGACGGATGCTCCTCGGCAACCCTCACCATCTCCTCAATGCACGTGGGATACAGCCAGTCATCGGCAAAGACGAACTTGCAATACCGCGACTCCGAACTGATCTGACGGATCGCGTGATTGTGGTTCTCAATGATCGACAGGTATCGCTCATTATTGACGATGCGAATCCTCACATCACGCATTGCATATTTCTGCGCAACGGACAGAGTTCCATCCGTGCTGCAGTTATTCACAATAGTGTAGTCCCAGTGCGAATACGACTGTGCAAGAACGCTCTCGATACACTCTGCCAAATACTCCGCATTGTTATAGACCGGCGTGACAATGCTCACAAGCGGCAGCGGCATTTCTGTCTCCCCTTTTGACGCGCAGCTACAGCGCAACAAGGTGCGTCGTGGATTCCCCGTCACTGTGGGACGGTTCTGCGTGGCGCGACACCACACGGCGGGAGCGCCCACAGGAAACGGCGACGCTCACTCGGCCCTCCAACTGATAAAGTCCACCCGCTGTGTTTCCCGCTGGCTGTGCCCTGCGAAGAGTCTCTTGGCAAGTTTCGGAACAATCGCTGTGAGAGCGAGTTTAAACATGATTCTTGAGTCCCGGTGGTATCGCTGGGCGAGACACAATACCTCGCGCGCTTTCGAGAAGTTGTCATTCCAAAGATAGAAATTGGCCCATTGACTGTGAAGACATCGCAGATTTCTCCTTATCGACCTCCGTAGTCCCAGCTCCAGTCCGCCGCTTAAGCAAAGCTGTTTCTCGAGTCTGTATTGGTCCATCCGAAGGCGAAAGTCTTCCTTGCGCCAGTTTTCTGCTTCGCCGCTGTGCCTCACGTCCGTCGGCGATCGGTCGATGAGAACCATGGGCAGATTCACATAACAAAACTTCGTCATAAGGGCCGCACGAAATAGAAAATCGCGATCCTCGCTCCACCTTAGCTTTGGGTCGCACCCCCCAACAGTGCGTACGAAGTGCGTCCTGGCGAGCACAGTCTGACACCACACATAGTTGTGCCGTACGATCGCCTGCGCCGGATCGTCGACGACACCCATTGGCTCGCTCCCCTTTCTTCCTTCAGACGAGAACAGAGAACTCTTAAAATATGGGTTGTTACTGAACCACGCATCGGTAAAACAGAGGTCGCAGTTATCGCCATATCGCTCGAGCGCTCGAATCTGCCACTCTAGTTTGTAGGGTAGCCAGATATCGTCGCTGTCGTTGAATGCAATCCAGTCGCCCTTTGCTCGTGTAATACCTGTGTTGCGGGCACCACCGGGTCCCTGATTATCCTGGCGGACATAGATTACACGCTCGCGCCATGTGGGATTGTCTTCGATGTACCTGGGAAGCAGCTCTGAGGTACCGTCGAAAGAGCCGTCATCGACGAGAATGATTTCGAGCACCGGAACCGTCTGTGCCAGAACGCTGTCAACGGCATATTTCACTCGATCACAGCGATTGTAGACCGGTATGATCACAGAAATCGTATAATCCATTGACCGCCCCCCTCTCATATTGATCATTGCCCGTTAGTTCAGCGCATCGACCACGATGTCCCATGACAGACTGTCGATTACTGACTGCATGCGCTCGGTCCGATTGCTGGCTTCAACTCGAAGCCGTGATCCTGTTCAGCACGGCCAGAAGCGATGAGATTGCCGTGTCCACCGCCTGACGCCTCTTTGCGAAGCTGCTTCGCGGCCTGATTCATGCGCCCACCTGGCGCCGACGACCGGCGTTGCAGGTTCATCTGATCCACGCTCGCGTTCTCTTGCCGCTGGTTCACATCTATTTCGGCACGACTCGACTGTCTTGTCATGCCATGGCCGGAACGCATCCCCTCGGTCCGCAATTCTGACCGACGAAGAGGCGGTCTAACGGACTATAGCTTCATGAGCCGGTCGGTCCGCAGCCAGGCGAATTGCTAACTCATTTTTGCCAGAGAGGCGACTCCGTAGCGCTCGAGCGCTCACGGCCTCGGAAGTCGCTGCGGGGACCATGGCCAACAGTGCATACCAGGCAAACTGCATCTGATCGAAATAGCCAATGCCAACATAGGCGACGACATGGGCAAACAGAGCTGCGCCCAGACACCAGAAATACCACTGTTTCTTACTGTCCCCCGCTGCGCGTCGCCGAGCATTTCCGAGTCTGCCGAAGCTACGGGAGATCACCAGGATGAAAGGCACTATTGCCGCGAGGCCACCGGTCACCGCATCCGCCACATATTGGTTTGACAGATCCCACATGTCAAACCCCCATTTGTTGTAGTTCACGGTCCCCATCAGCCACCAATCACTGAAGTGGAGTATGCACTGGTTCACTAATTCGAAGCGCTGGTAACCAGACGAAGACCCGGTGAGATCGATGCGCTGAATCAGCGCCCACACCGGGGCTTTCATGACCATTTGCAGGCCGATCAGCGTGATTACGATTCCCCAGCGGAACTCCCGCATCCGTCGACGCATGGGCCAGAAACACAGACCAACGATGCCTCCCACATAAGCCAGCAGCGACGTGCTGGCGTTGGAAGTGACTGTCATCAAGGTGGCGCCCACAAACCCCGCAATGACATATTTCCTGGATTCCCGGTCTTTCCATAACCATACCAGCAGTGGCAACAATGTTGCGCCAAACGCGCCGGCAGTGATATAGACCTCGAAGGATCCCATCGCTCGCGGTTTTCCATCGCGCACAGGAACCTGCGTAGGGCTCCCCCCAAGCAGTCCAAAGATATTCCTGTGAGTAACCTGCTCGTTTAGCATGCATGCTCCTTCGATGAGCGCGACGATAGCGAGGACCCTGATGGCCTGCCGAACGTCTTTGCTGTCACGAATCAGAAATCTCAGAACGAAATAGCCTCCCAAAGCATCAAGCAGATTCCCCAGGGCCTTTATGACTGCCCCTCCGACCATCCACTGAAGACAGAACGTGGTGAAAAGCGCCAGGGCGCATAGCGTAAATGCCCAGTCAATATTCGTGAAGCCGCCTGCCAGGCGTGGCTCGATTCCCCGTCGACCAGCAGCGGCAAGTCGAATCAGTCCAAAAACGACCAGGACGCGGTAGATCGTAAAATGAGCTCCACCGAGAACAATGACCTGGCCCGAGGGAACAAGAAATAGAAGTCCGAGCCACGGGACAATTATCCGCCTTCGCGGCCACACCAGTATGAGAACGACAGCAATGAGGAGGGCCACTGCGACAAGCGGATTGAGAACGGTGCCTGTTGCCCCGCCTCCGAATCTTATGTCATTGGGTTCCAAAGAATGAACTGCCTTTTAAGGAAATTCCGAACCTGGGCGAGATGAAGAACACAGATCGGGCGCGGTTCTGCCGGAAGAGCCGGCGCGCTTAGCCTCTGTCAGAGAATTCGCTGAGTAAAGGCAGAGGATCTGCTAGTCGCATACCTCCGTATTTCTTGTGTCGAATATGCTCCAGATGGAATTCGCGTAACCTTCTGCCGAGGACGGGGAAACCGAATCTGGTCAGCCGAACGCAGGTTGTTTGGATCGGAAGATGATCTCCCCAAACCTTTCTGATATGGCTCGCGCATTCGTAGAACTCACCGGGCAGCACGAGAGGTTGAATTGTGTTATGGATGCAGAATGCCGAAACGGCATAGCTTTTCATTCCCATCTTCGCGGCTCTCAAACAAATATCCGCTCCGTAAAAATGGAAGTGCGGGAGAGAATCGTCGAAACGCAAACCCGATGACTTTCGCAGAATGAGCACAATTTCATCCAGAGTCTGGACCTCCACCGGATGGGGGAGCGGCTCTCCGATAACGCCTCGCCCTGACGAGTACACGTGGCCCCAGCCGCGGCCGTCATTGGTCTTGCCATAGGGGCCCAGGACACCCCAATTGGGATCAGTCTCGTCCAGCGAATCCAGAATGCTTCCCAGTCCGCGCAGCCACCCTTCCGGCAGGAGGATATCCTGGTGACAAAAGATGATGAGGTCATTTTGCGCGCGATCGATGGCATCGTTATACGCCAGTGCGGCAGATCGGAATTCGCTTTGAAGCAGGATCTCGTGATCCTGCGGAGCCTTCAGACAGGGTGAGACGAGGAAATTCCTCTCAAGCATCTCCCGGTCATTGACAGCAATGGCAAATGTGATCCGATTCGTAAAGGACACGAACTTTCCAATCCCCCTGCTTCTGGTCTCTTCGATACCTTGTTGATCGCCAGGCCAGCTCCCGGACTGCGTGAGTACGAGTCAACGAGTGATCGCGCGCTCAACCCGCTCGACGGCCCCTAAATATCTTTGACTGACGGGCAACTCGTCCCTGACCTCCTCTAACGTAGGAGTCGTCGCTTCTCATTCAGAAAGCTTTAGTTCAAAAGATTTGTCTCTCTTCGCCTGAAAAAGGTAGTTTCGCGTCGGCGGCTGCATTCAAAGGCTCCGAGACTATCCCTGATGCGGGCAGAGCAACCGGGTCTCAGGCCTTCGTGAATCTCGACCATTATGCATTGTGCGCGGAGGAGCGGCGCCGGATCCTCGAAGAGTTCAAACTCCGCTCCTTCGATGTCAACCTTGATAAGGTCCAGCACCTCGATCTTCAGTTCGGCCAGCAAGGTACGCAGCGTGACCGCGCGCACCGAGGCTCCATCAGAGGTCTCATCAACCAGGAAAGCTGACTTATCGACTGCTCCCGATTTCGCGTAAGGATATCGGAGCCTGATCTCAGTGTCGCGATTCCACAGCGCCGCCCTGATGGGAGTTACTTGCGGATAAGGAGCGACGTTCCGCACGAGAACTTCGAAGTTGGATTGCTCCGCCTCGACTGCAATGATCCGAGCCTGCGGGTATCGGCGCGCAAAAAAGATAGACGCCATACCAATGTTTGCCCCGGCATCGAGAATGATCCGAGGCGGCATGGGCAAATCAATCTCGTATTCGTTACCCAGCAATATGCCGGAGAGGACCGAAACGTCGCTGGTCCGCATCCGGAGCCAGACAGGGTGATCGAGCCCGCGAACATGGGCGCGGAGCCTGCGCGGGAAGCCCACTGCCCTGTAGAGGGCCATCGCCGCCACACCCCGGATGCCCAGCGTTCTCCGGTAGCCGTTAAATCCTTCTCTCAGGCTCATGGGAGCACAGTGTTCCGGGGCCGCCCCGCCGGCATTGCCTCAAACGAGGTCAGATCACCGGTCACGGACGGCGATTGACGCCCGTTACTGCGGTACCGCCTGGCCGGTGAGACTGGTCGGCGAAGACGGTTGTATGCCCGCGAATTGATATGCTCCAACGTTCCATGACCCGCTCGAAGGCCGCGTATTGCCCGAAGGGCAGCGTACAGTGTGATTCGAGGAATCATAGGAGCAACCATCTGTCGTTCCGGAACGGCAGGCGGCCACCGCGTTGGAACTGGCTCCGGCTGCAGCAAGCGTGGAGCAGATCTCACCGTACTCATCCGCTCCAGAGGCCGTCACCGTCGAGTTCGACGACGCCGTAGGCGCAAAGTTGTCTGCAGAGTTGTAACCCTGGCCGTTGGCCTGTGTAATCGTCTGGTAAACTGGCGTGCTCTCAGTCACATAGCTCGGGAACTGGAAGACGGAGGCGATTGTACTGCCCGCTGTGATCCATTGATTGTTCACAGAAGTGATCTTCGGAGACGAACCGTTGATATTGCAGAAGATGCAGCCACCGTATCCCTGAGTCGGAGATTCCATCGTGTTGTTAAAGACTTCGAGCGCTGTGGGGGCTGCGGGACAGGAGGTATCGCAGATATTCAGGAAGTTACCTCCATTCGCATTGTAGTCATGGACCACGTTGTTGAAGATATAGTCGGTGTAGTTTGTGGGGGCCGAGATCAACCAGACCGCCGATACCGCGCCGGGGAGGTTATAGATCAGGTTGTCGTACCAGAGATTTGGAGTCCCATCGCCCACATAGTTGCTCGACCCCTGCTCCGATTCGACCTGAAGGAGGTCCGAGTGCGTAGAGCCGTCCGAGACGTTGTAGAAGTCTTCCCACACATTGTCATGCACGACATGCATGACGTCGCTGACGTTCGATCCTCCGGTGTCGTAAAACCAGTTGTACTCGATGTCGTAGGTATCGGTTCCCTGCCCAAAGATGCTCAGCGCGTGCGGGTCGCCGTCCGATCCATCCACTACGTTGAACCTGAACAGAACGCCCCAGTTCTGGTTATAGCCGCTGGCGGCTGTCACTGCATCCTGCGTGGCCGCCGTAGTGTAGGTGATCCCGTGAAAATAGTTGTTCTCGATCACCATCGTGTTGTTGCCGTTGAATCCGGCGACTGCGCCCGAGTACGCCATGAGATCGTTCCAGAGCGACTTGTCGCTGGCACAAAGCCCCGTGATCTCGAAGTTGTCGAAGAAGTAGTACCTGATCCCCTGTAAGCCCACCAGCAGATTGTGCGCGCCTGTGGAATACCGGCAATTCGACACTGCGCTCGTCGAAGGCGGATTGTCTCCGGTGATGACAGGCCGCACCCACGATGCTCCCGAATACCATGCGGGATCAACGCCTATGTACATGTAGGCCGAACTCGCTCCGCTCCATGTCCAGGCCCAAGTACCACCCGTGTATGGAGAAGCACTCGAATTTCCCTCGTGCCAGGTGTCGCCGCCGCGGAAAATATATCCGTCGCCTCCTGCGGGCTTATTCGCTGCGCAGTTCCCCGTGCAGCTGGTCATTCCCGGCGCGTGCGCCCAGGGATGCCCGCTCACCTCGCTGGCTCCGTCATTGGAATCCGATCCATTGGCAGCGATGTAGAAGCAGTTGGTGACTCCCAGGCTCGACAGCGTTACCAGCGGGCCCGTGGGATTTGTGGTGTTCAGGTAATTCGCGCCAGTAGGACAGGTACCAGCCCAGCTAAAGGAGGGCGCTGCAAGAACACAGACGAACAGGCCGATCAGTACAGATAGTTTGCGCATGGGGCGCCTTTCGTTGGATACAAATTTCACTCTGCCCCGATATTATCCGTCGCGGATTCTCCTGCCAGCCCAAAAGACCAAATACTGGAACTTCGGTAATCAACAACAGTTCCGGAAGGGATCGCAGCCGAGTAATTTTTGACGTCCGATTAAGTAATTAATCATCGGTTACCTTGCCGTTCATGGCCACTGGGATCCAGGGTCAGCGGCCAGAGAGACGATGCAGTTGCAAAGCAACCTCATCGCCGGCATTCGATCCGTCGGCTAAGTTTCTGAAAACAATCAAATTCTCCTTCTTGCTCGGCGATCAAACCGCCGCCTCTCCTGGGGTCCTTGCCGTGATGCTCTTCAGGGCTCTGGCTACTCGGCAGAGCAATCGTTCTGCCAAAGCAACCAGCCATCGAGTATCGGCGGGAGGCGCAGCTCCCGTCGCCGGCTGGCTCCCAGGAATATGGCTCCTAAACGCATGCAGGGTGGGGCGTTCCAGTCACCGATATCGTGGAAATCTCCAGGACGCCTTCGCCATTCCACGCGTGCTCAATCCAGCGGGACCCGGGTGATTTCGCCGTATCACAAACATTTTCGGCTCGTGGATCGTAAATTCTGACCGTGAAGCGTGGCTGAACGGGGCCCGAAGAGCCGGTGATCGTAACGCCCACGCAATGCTCGTCGATATGCAAGGAATCGAAGCGCAATGCGCGCCTTGCGCGAAACCATGCGACCACGTCCTCGGCCGTCCCAAACCAGACCCGGTGCTTCCGGATTTGCCCGAGAAGTGTGGCGTAGGCTTCGCCCCACAGTCGTTCCGGCGAGAGGCTCCGCGTGTGCCAGTTGATGGTGAGCGCGCCACCCGCGGATGCCATGTTTTGAATGATGTCCCCGGCCGTCCGCAGAGCGTCAGCCTCCGACAGATTCATCCGCCCCCCATAAAACATAGCGGAATCCTGGATGATGAGCGGCAGCTCGATGAGGGAAACGGCGTCCAGTGGGCGGAAAGGCTGCGCTGTCCCCGCGCGGAATCCGACCGCATCGTTGTAGCCAAAGGTCGAATCGTAGGAGAACCCGGCGTTCTCCAGTATTCTTGGCGAGTTCTGGTCCCAGTACAGCCAGTGCATGCGAATTCCCGGAACCGGCTGAGCCGTCAAGGCCGCGATCCGCTCGCGCTCAACCCGGGCCCTTTGCGGGTCCCGCCACGCATCGACGCCGTGAAGGCCGATCTCGCAGCTGCTCTCGACCAGCCTGGCAAGTTCTTCATGGAGGTCGGCAAGGTCGTATTTGGCTGCCCGGATGCCGGGGGCCGATTCGGATCCCAGTCGTCCCGGAGTGTTGCTGAAGGGCAAAAAGAAAAAGGTTGAGCCAAATTCTCGTTCGATCGCCTGATAACGATCGAACTCAGGCCAGAAATCCTTCGCCAGGCCAAGGTGCACGAAGGGGAGCGAAAATGCTGCCTTCCAGTTCCGCAAACATTTCCGCCAGGCGAGTCGCCCCCCCAAAGCTTTAAGCAACGAGCCCAGGGTAGCCCGATAGAGAAAGCCCCACGTGGTGCGATCGAACTTGTGATCGCGAATCCCGACAAAGTCCACATCGTGAGTAAGAGAGGCGGCAAAGTCGTAGCCATGCGGCGCGGCCGGAACCTCCACGAAGGCGATCTGCAGGGTCTCGAGAATCGCGCGCAGCAGCGCGATGTGGATCTCCAGGGTCGGGATGCGGGCGTTTTTCGCGGGCTGGCCCTGGCTCAGCAGAAAGGCGGCTTCGGCAAACCAATCGAAGCCGATCCGTACGACCGGGCGCTCTGACCCAGTCACCAGAAATCCCGTGGGCTTCGATGTCTCCTTCGACCGAAGCAGCACGCTTCCGGCGCCGTGCAGCGCAACCACGTCTCCATAGACCGGAAATTCGATGTCCTGCCATTCGAGGCCGCCACAGCTCTCGAGCGATTCAGCGACCACGCCAATCTGCCGGTCGAATTCGATGGCGTGCCCGCGGCAGATGATGAGGGCTTCTGCCTCGAGGTCCTGCGGAATTTCATCCCGTGTTGCAAGGACAACTGCGTATCGCCGCCCCGGCTGCCAGAATTCCCAGGGCGTCTTGAAGAGCTGGAAGAATTCCTCGACCGCTCCGGCTTCGCCTTCTTTTGCGAGAATCCCAATCATCGCGCTGCGCCCGTCCCGTTGCCGGCGGAGGTCAGAACCGGGGAGTCGTTCTTCCCCATCGGCGCACTGTGGGCCGCGTTGTCCGCAAAGTAACGGTGCCACATCTCCAGCACGACCAGCGAGAAAAGTTCCTTGCTGTATTCTTCCCCGGAGGAATTCCGCGCGATGAGGTCTTCAATCGCACGCTTTTGGAAATACCCGCGTTCCAGTGTGCCGCGATCCAGCAGAACTTCCCTCACCCAGCCGCTCAGGCCATTACGCAGCCACATCCGGTATGGCACCGGGAAACCAACCTTGCGCCGCTTCACAATCTCCTCAGGGACGCGGTCGCGCAGCGCCTTCTTCAACAGGTACTTCATCGTCCAGCCGCGCACTTTCTGGTCCCGGCGCAGGCCCCCGGCAAACTCAAGAACCTTGTGATCCAGCAGCGGGACGCGCAGCTCGAGCGAATTCGCCATCGTCATCTTGTCCGCCTTGATCAGCAGATCGTCCGGCAGCCACGATTTCGTGTCGACATACAGCATCTTGTTCAGAACGCCGGACTGGGGTGCCTTCGCAATCAGCTTCCGGGTGGCCGCGATCGACTGTTCCGGATCGACGTGCTGCGCCATCGCTTCGGAGTAAAGCTTGGCCTTCTCCTGCGAGAAAAACTCAAACCCCGACGAGGTGCGGCCCTGGTAATACTGCTCGAACGGAACCTCCATCCTCGGGCCGTACTTCTTCAGCACCCGCGAGTGCATCGCGTTGCCCAGAAGCCCCATTCCCGCGCCAATCGGCTTCCGCAGCGGTCCGCAGGCGGCCTTCATGCGTTCGAACCAGAAGTTATTGCGATAGTTCTCGTATCCGGCAAATGCTTCGTCGCCACCCTCGCCGGAGATAAGAACCGTCACGTATTGCCGCGCGAGCTGCGAAATGTAATACAGCGCGATGCCCGGTGGCTCGCATACCGGCTCCTCCATGTACCAGACATAGCTGGGTAGAAACTTCGCAAAATCGTCCGGCGAGATTGAGAGTTCGTGATGTCTGGCTCCGAACCGCTCCGCCGCCAGCCGTGCGTACGGCCGTTCGTCCACCACTCCTTCGCCTGAAAAGCCAATCGTGAAGGTGCTGATCGGCTTCTCGGTCTTCCGCGCCGCAAAGCTCAGCATGGCCGTGGAGTCCAGACCGCCGCTCAGCAGGAATCCCACCGGCACATCGCTGATCATGTGCAGCTGCACTGTCTCATCGAGGAGTGCAACCAGCTGCTCTTCCCAGGCGCGCTCTGACTGTCGAACCTGGGAATCAACGAAGGCAAGATCCCAGTACGGACGGACCTCGCACGTTCCGTTTCGCGCGACCAGCGTGTGCCCGGGCTCCAGCTTGAACAGATTCCTGAGCAGCGTCTGATTGCCCGGCATGTAGTAGTACGTCAGAAACCGGTCGATCATCTCCGGAGCAACCTCACGGGGGACCGCCGGATCTGCCAGAATCGCCTTCAGCTCGGAGCCGAAAGCAATGAAATCACGATGGAGGAAGTAATAGAGCGGCTTGATGCCCACCCGGTCCCGGGCCAGGAGCAGTGTTCTCTCCCTCTCGTCCCAGATCGCAAACGCGAACATGCCGCGGAGCCGCTCGACACAGTCTCTGCCGTACTCTTCATAGAGGTGAACGATGACCTCGGTGTCCGATTTCGTTCGGAACGTGTGCCCTTTCTGCAGCAGCTCCGCCCGCAGATCCTGATAGTTGTAAATTTCGCCGTTGAAAACGATCCAGACGGTTCCGTCTTCATTGGAAAGCGGCTGGTGTCCCCCGCTCAGATCGATGATGGAAAGCCGGCGGAAACCGAGGCCAACTTGTCCTGATACGTAGAACCCCTCGTCGTCCGGTCCGCGATGGCGAATGGCGTCCGCCATGTTCCTGACCAAAGGCGCAGGCACCGATGCTTCACGATCGAACAGGTATTTTCCGCAAATGCCGCACATATGAGTGAACTGATTGCTGGATTGAGAAAGAAGTGCTCAGGCGGTTGCGCCCGGCAGTTGTTCGTTCCGGCGCGGGCCTGGTGAAGATGGCCGTGGACGCGCCGTGGAATACCCGTTATCGCCCGCGTTGACCCGACAGGGAGAATAAGCGCCGCATCTGCTGGGCGCGAATGTAGCGCACCAGTTCGGCATTTCCGCAGCGGGGCGCGCGCCGCACATAACCCGCGAGATATCCATACGCATGCCCCACCGCGCGTACGACGTAGGGCTTATGAAACAGCCGCTTGCAGCATTTGACCGCCAGAAAGAGCGGATGGTACCCGGAAACATAGTCGGCGTGCCCGTTCTTCACGCTGTCGCTCCACGCGCCAGCAGCCGCGCCGGTGGGCCGGCAGTGAATGACGCGCAGATCGTCGAAGCTCCAGGTGCGCCAGCCCAGCATGTTAGCGTGTATCTCGTCGGCGGTGTCCCAGCCTGTGCTTCGGATCAGACCGCCGATCTCCGACCAGCAGGATCGCCGGTATAATTTTACGGCTCCACGAACGTGACCAGGCGGCTGCCGGTCCGGCTTCAGCTGTCCATTCTCCTCACAGTAGAGCAGGCCGCCGCAGATGCCCAGCCGCGGATCTTCGGCGAAACGTTGAAAACAGCTTTCGAAATAGGACTCTTCCAGAATCAGATCGCCGTCGAACTTGCCGATGAAGTCCCAATCCTCGCACTGAAGCCGCTCGTAACCAGCGTAGAACGCTTCCATCACCCCCGAGCCCGCCACTCTGCGGCCCCGATCCTCGCGATGCACGGCCGTGATCCAGGGGTATCGCCGTGCATAGTCGTCGATGATGCTGCCGGTCCGGTCGCGCGAGCCATCGTTCACGATGATCCACTGCGCGGGTCGGATGGTCTGGCGGGCGATCGACTCGATGGTGCCGGCGATGAACGGTTCTTCGTCCCGAACCGGAGAGATGAGCGTGTATTGGGGCATGTTCTTATGCGGAACTTGTCGCGGATGCCGATGCTGTGGCCGCAGGAGCCGGCCTGGTTGTATCGGCGGCAGCGGTGGCCGCCGCCAAGTCGACCGCGGTCGCTAAAGCGCCGCCGCGGTACATCGCGATCGTTTCGCGATACACCTCATGCAGCCGAGCGCCGGCCGCGTTCCACGTGAGTTCGGGGGCCAGCGCCAGAGATGCCGCGCGCAGCTGCTCCAGCAGCGCACGATCTTCGTGAACCATGGTGATATGCCGCTCAAGAGCGGCAACGTCGCCAACCTCATGAACCAGGGCATCCCGCATGTGCGTGCATACCGCACCGGCAGCTTCCGAACAAAGCAGGGCACAGCCGCTGCCGCGTGCCTCAGCCGTCACCAGTGCGCTGCCTTCCTCGATGCTGGGCTGAATCAGAATATCGCTCTTTCTCATCAGTTCCGGCACGTCGTTCCGATGTCCCAGCACCTGCACGCTGGGATGGGCGAGCATGCCCGCCAGCTTCTCCCGGTAAGCCGGCAGAAATTCTCCGGCGATCAGGAAGGTGCCCTCTTTCGACGCCGGCGAACGAAGCCAGGCTTCCAATGCAAAGTGCACGCCCTTCCGAACGGCACAGACACCGACGAAGAGCATGGTCAGCCCCGCTTTGGCGGCCCGGAGCTCGTTGCCGGCGTGGTAGACCGTCTCGTCGAAGCCGTACATATGCCGCGCCAGCCGGCGCAGCTCAAATCCGCGATCCAGGAACGTCCTCGCGACGAAATCGGAAGGACACAAGAGACGGTCGGCCGTGCGAAATTCCTCTTCCTCTCTCCGCAGAACATCCTTGTTGAAGGCGCTCTCGTGACCGGGAGGCAGTGCGACTCCCAAACGGTGACATTCATCCCGCACGACCTCATAGGCGTAGCGCGTGTGCGTATTGCATCTCTCCAACACCGTTGGAATCCCGAACCGCTTTGCGGCCTCGATCGTGCGCAGCGCCCCCTGCGGCCAGACATGGACAATATCGATCTTTCCCGACAGGCGCTCAATCTGGCTCGCGACGATCGCATCGTGCAGCGCCATGGCGCGCTGGTTGCCGATGAGCTTGTAGGGAATGCGGAGTTTCCCTCGGGCCAGTGTGGTGCGTACTTCCACGCTCTCCGGCACCGGCCTCAGCAGTCCGCCGGTGTAGACAAGAACCTGCGCCCCCGCGGCCGCCAGTCCTTTCACCTGCTGCCACGCCGTGTAGCAAATTCGCTGCGCTCCCAGCTTGTTGGGAAAGCTGTAGAGGGCTCGAACCGGCATGTTATCTTTCGGCGTTTGCATCGCTTCTGTGCTGCAGGAACACTCTATCGCTCGGCAACGCGGCCCTTTAAATCCATGTGCAGCCGGGGTTCTTCGCCGTAGTCCACTAGCCGCACCGGATCCACGTGGAGATGCCAGGTAAACAAGCCGCGAAAAGTTTCAACGCGCTTGCTGTTTGCCTCCGTCGGACGCACGAACTGCTTCAACCGGTAGCCCAGCCAGCGCACGGCCGACGAAACCAGCGCGATGTGGCGCGCTGCACGGAGTCCCTTCCTGCCGAAATATTTGTTGTAGTAGAGATACCGCGTTATCTGGCCGTCCAGAATGAACGCCAACGCCGGGAAACGGCCCTTGGTCGATTGCCCGCCGAGATGCGTGATGGTCGCATCAGGTGAGTACAGGATCGGATAGCCCGAATGCCGGATCCGCCGGCAAAGGTCCATGTCTTCGTAGTAGTAAAAAAATTGTTCGTCGAAGCCGCTGATCGACTTGAGCAATGCTCCGCGAACAAAGATGAAGCAGCCGGAGACCCAGTCGACCTCCCGCTCGCTCGTCCCCTTCCATCCCGGATAACTGTCCGCGGTAAACCACCGGTGCAACCGTCCCAGACTTCGCAGATAGAGCGCGGCAATCCACTCGTTCCGGCATGCAGCGAAGGGGCGCGCCGACACCTGATACGAACCGTCCGGGTTCAGAACCCTGCACCCGAAGGCCCCGGCCTGGGAATGCCGATCGGCAAAAGCGACCATCTTATCCAGGGTGCCTTCGTGAATGATCGTGTCCGGATTCAGTATCAGCACGTACTCGCCGCGGCTGCTGCTGATGCCCACATTGTTGCCCCGGGCGAACCGCAGATTCCGCCCGTTTTCGATCACACGAACCGCAGGGTATGTGGAGCGAAGAAATTCGATCGAACCATCTGTCGACCCGTTGTCGGAGACAATCACTTCCAGTTCTGTGGAATGTGTTGTCTCGTAAATCGATCGCATGCAGTCGGCAATGACACGCCGGTCGTTCCAGCACAGAACAATGATGGACAGTTTCACAGCTGAACGGGTATCGGTGTCTGGCGGAGCAGCAGCGCGGGCGCTCGTCCCGTCCTGCACGAGTTCAGTCGATGAGTTGAGCAACATATATGGATCCGAGCTTTTCGCTTCTCACGAAGCGGATGCATTTTCGCTGCCCAGCAGCGAGCTAACGTGGCCGACAAGACCCTCCCGTTCGCGCGACCACGTGTGCTCCCGGTACACCTGCTGCCCGAGCTCCGCAGACTCGATCGCTTCCATGGGATGACCCGCCACGTATTCGATCCGCTCCGCCAGCTCTTCCGCGTTGCCGGATTCGAAGAGGAACAGGCACTCCGGTCCAAAATAATCGAGGATCCCGGCCGTGCCTGGCGCAATCACTGGCTTTCCCAGCGATAAATATTCGAACAAGCGGGTTGGGGTATTGATGTCGGTGAAGATATTCCTCTGGTTGGGGATGACCCCTACATCGCAGTTCTGGATTTCGTGCACCAGTTCCTCGAGCTTCTTCGGTCCGAGGTAACGAACATGCCGCCCCAATCCCAGGCGCTGCACCTTCTCCATCACTGCGTCCAGATAAGAGGATCGGCTTCCGTAAATCCGCAACTCCGCGGCGGGAACCTTCTCCACAGCCAGCGCCAGCGCATCCACCGCCAGCTCGACGCCGTTTCGCTCCACCAGCGATCCGTGATACATGATCACAAATGGCTCACCCGCCTTGCGCGACGGATACGAGCGGGCCGCTCGGAAGGGGAAGATGCCTTCGTCGGGGGTATTCATCACCACCGCGACCTTCTCTGCTGCGCAGCTGCGCGCTGAGAAAATCTTGCGGCACGCTTCGTTCACCGTGACGACCAGGTCGGCGCGCCGGAAGCTCCACTTCTCCAGATAGCGCAGGACCCGGACCGAAAAACTGTTCTCCTCTTTGCCGAAAATCGTCCTCATCAGCTCCGGCATCGGGTCGTGCTGATCCAGGATGACCTTTGCGCCCAGCAATTTCGGAAACCACGCGCTCACGACCAGAATATCCGGCATGTTGTGGACGTAGATCAGGTCATATCTGCGCCGCAGCGCCCGCCAGGCAAAGGTCGCCCCTGACAGGAAGATGAACAGCGAATATTGATAGGCATAGGAAAGGCCGCCGCCCCGGTGGTGCCGGATCGGGATCCGCGTTACGTCGAGGTTCCCCAGCCGCTCCCGGCGCGGAGAGCCCTCCACGCCTTCGCAGAGCAGGTCGAGCGTCATCCCTTCCTGGAGGAGTGCGTCCGCTGCTCTGCGCGGACGCGGGTCGGATGGATAGGGAGAAAACACCACCATCCCCGCCCGCTTGCCCCGCAGGCGCTGACGCGAGAGCTCAGGGTGGGAGGAGCGGGAAGAGGGGATGTTCTCCGCTTCGGCGGCTTGCGGCAGCGCGCCGGCGCAGCTCTCGGTCTGGGGATTCATAACGCTGGCTATACCGCGACTTCCTGCTGGCTCAGGGCTTCTTGCTGCTTCGCCTCGCGGTCAACTTTCATCTCATTCGAGGCCTCGATCGCCTCCAGGATGTCCGACTGCGTAAATTTGCGCAGGATCTTGATGTTCGGCATAACGCAGTGGCCGCCAATCACGCCGGGGAAGTACTTCACCGGCGGGAAGAACCTGATCTCCTCGTAGAAAGATATGATCTCCTCGTAGTTGGCTCCGGACCGGTCGCAGTAACGTTCAAGTTCCTGCGCCCACGCGATCATCAGCCCGAAATAGGTCGTCTCAGTCAGCTTGGCCAGTTCGGTAGCCTCGGGCGAGGTCAGGACTTTGGTCTTGAGCCCGGCCACCTCAAAGTGCCGCGCCGCTGCCGCTCCACTGGCCGGGTCCATTGCTCCGATGAATTTCGTGTAGTGGCGCATCTCCTCGATCATGCGCACGTGCTTGCCGCGCACCGGGCTGTTGACGACCGGCGTCCCGGTGCGTTCGGCGATCTGTCGTGTGATGCCCACGCCGACGGTGCTGTTGATCACCGTCAGCCCGGGGCGAAACATCTCGATGTAGCGGGTCGTCTCGCCGACGAAGTCGCGGATCTCGAAAGGGAAGCAGATGTGCAGCACATCGGCAACCGGAGTTACGGGGGGCAGGGATACATCCACCCCTGCGGTGGAATAGCAACCCGACAGAATCTCCAAGAGTGGCTTCCCCACTTCTCCGAGTCCGACGACAACTACAGATTGTCTGGTTGTCACGATGATCATCCTCCTGGGTTGAATTGTTCCGGAAACAGCCTGGCGTTCCCGCTAGGCCGTCATTTCGGCCGCCACTGCGGCCTCGGCACTTCCCGCCGGCTTGTGCGCGATCCGCGAGGTAAACGAAAGCACCTCATCCGCCACCCGCCTCTGCTGGCTGGCCGTCAGCTGCGGGAACATCGGAA